>JAERRX010000169.1 GCA_016735225.1 Sulfurimonas sp.
GAGTGAAACCAAAATTATACTTTAATTTATTAAAAGAAAAATAAATTTGTTATTTATACTGAATTTAACTATAATATCCGTCTCTAGAATACTCAAAAGCGAAACAAAATGAAAAACAAAAAATATATAACTCTAGGCTTTGCAACTGTGGTAGTAGTTTTTTCACTACTTTTTTCTGCAAATTTATTTGCAAAACCTACTAGTGGTGCAAAAGAAGAGGCTTCAAGACTCGAATCATTGGCTAAGTTTACAAAAGTCATAAGCATTGTTGAACAGTATAATGTAGATAATTTAACCATAGAAGAACTTATGGATAAAGCTCTTCAAGGTATGATGAACAACATAGATGCTCATTCAAATTTTTTAACACAAAAAGATTATAAAAGACTAAAGGTTCAAACAAGTGGTGAATTTGGTGGACTTGGCATAACTGTTGGCATAAAAGATGGGGCATTGACTGTCATCGCACCGATAGAGGGAACTCCAGCTGATAAAGCAGGACTAAAGTCTGGCGATATCATTTTAAAAATCAACGAAAAATCAACACTAAGTATGACTATAGATGAAGCTATTTCCATAATGAGAGGAAAAGTTGGTGAGCCTATAGATATCACGATAGTTAGAAAAGGTGAAGCTAAGCCACTTCCTGTTCATATAGTAAGAGGTATTATCACTATAGAGTCAGTATATGCAAAAACTATTGGTAAAAATATTCAGTATATTCGTGTAACGAGCTTTGATAAAAAAGTGGTTGATGATGTACAAAAAGCTATAAAGAAGAAAAAAGCTGTCACTTCAGGCATCATACTTGACCTGAGAAATAACCCCGGAGGTCTTCTTGATCAAGCGGTTGGACTTGTTGATATTTTTGTAGATAAGGGCAATATTGTTTCTCAAAAGGGTCGTAAAGACTCAGATGAACAAGTCTATAAAGCTTCTGCTAGTAAAACACTTACAGATGTTCCTTTGGTTGTTTTAGTTAATGGAGGGAGTGCTAGTGCATCTGAGATAGTTAGTGGCGCACTTCAAGACCATAAGCGTGCTGTTTTATTGGGCGAGAAAACCTTTGGTAAGGGAAGTGTTCAAGTTGTTTTACCTATCACTCAAAAAGAGGCTATAAAACTAACTATTGCGAGATACTACCTCCCAAGTGGTAGAACTATTCAAGCCGTTGGAGTTACTCCAGATATAGTTGTTCAAGCAGGTGAAGTAAAAACTCATGAAAGTTCTTTTTCTATAAAAGAAGCTGACTTAAAAAAACACTTAGAAAAAGAGCTTGCTAAAGTAGATACAAATAAAACAAAAACGACGGAAACTAAAGTTAAAAAAGATATAATTACAAAAAAAATGTTATATAAAGATATTCAACTAAAAGAATCAGTCGATATCATCAAAGCACTAATAATCGTAAAAGGACAATAACAGATGCAAAAAAGAGAACTATTATACGAAGGAAAAGCAAAAAGAGTTTTTTTAACTGATGATAAAGATTTGGTAATTTCAGAGTTTAAAGATGACTTGACTGCCTTTAATGGTGAGAAAAGATCAAGTGCAGTTGGAAAAGGTGCATTAAACAACAAGATCTCTACTGAACTTTTTAAGCTTTTAGAAAAAAATGGCATAAAGACTCACTTTGTAAAGATGCTAGACGATAAGCACATGCTTCACACAAGAGTAGATGTTATTTTGATAGAAGTTATAGTTAGAAATATCGCAACAGGAAGTCTCACTCGCAACCTCGGCATAGAAGATGGAAGAGTTCTTCCATTTACACTTGTTGAGTTTGACTACAAAGATGATGACTTAGGAGACCCTAAGTTAAATGATCAACATTGCTTAATATTGGAGCTAGTTGAGCATCAAGATGAGCTAGATAAACTTAGAAGAATGGCACGACAAGTAAACGATGTACTTAAACCCTATTTTGAAAATATTGGTCTTAATCTAGTTGACTTTAAACTAGAGTTTGGAAAAGACTCTCAAGGTAACATCATATTAGTTGATGAGATATCTCCTGATAATTGCCGTTTTTGGGATATAAAAAGTGGTGAAAAGATGGATAAAGATAGGTTTCGCCAAGGTTTAGGCGGACTTAAGGTAGCTTATGAAGAAGTTTTAAATAGAATCTTAGGAAAAGTATAATGATAAAAGCAATAGTAAACATCAGTTTAAAAAAGGGTGTTTTAGACTCTCAAGGTAAAGCAGTTCACCATGCTCTTGACTCACTTCACTTTGAAGGTGTAGATGATGTTCGTGTTGGAAAACAAATCGTTTTGCAACTAGACACTAAAGACAAAGAAAAAGCTAAAAAAGATGTAACTCAAATGTGTGAAGACTTACTAGCAAATACTGTAATTGAAGATTACGAAATAAAACTAGTTTAGAGGAGATAAAAATGACTAAAGTTTCTATAGTTCAATTTCCTGGAACCAACTGTGAATATGACACCCAACATGCTTTTGATGGGCTTGGTGCCTCAACAGAACTAGTCTGGCATAAGTCAGAAACTATACCTAGTGATACTGACCTTCTTGTTATTGCTGGTGGCTTTTCCTATGGTGACTATCTAAGAAGCGGTGCTATTGCACGGTTTAGCCCTGTCATGAAAGCGGTTGAAGAGTATGCTAGTAAAGGTGGAAATATTCTTGGCATCTGCAACGGTTTTCAAGTCTTAACTGAAGCGGGACTTCTTCCTGGCGCACTTAAAAGAAATGAGCATCTTCATTTTATATCTAAATACCACAACTTAAAAGTCATAAACAATGACAATACTTTTTTACAAAATCTAAACCATGATGATATAGTAAATATCCCTATTGCTCATCATGATGGAAACTATTTTATAGATGCAGATGGACTAAAAGAGCTAGAAAAAAACGACCAAATTCTTTTAAAATACACAGATGCTTCGGGCAGTATAAAAAACCCAAATGGAAGTGTTGAGTCTATTGCTGGCATCTGCAACAAGCAAAAAAATATATTTGGTTTGATGCCACACCCTGAGCGTGCTATGGAGCTACTTCTTGGAAGCGATGATGGGGTTAAAATGCTTCAAGGGTTTACTAAAAAGTGATACGGCCACTATTTCTGGTCTTGTTTCTTTTAACAAGCCTAAGTTCCAATGAACATAGCGACACTATACAAAACATAGACTCTCTTTATAGCACTGGTAGTCCTACTAAAAAAGACCTGCAAAAAGTTTTATACTTAAGCATAGAAAAAGCACCCACGAGAGTTATAAAAGGTGAGATATTTTCTCTAACCTTAAAAACTCTCTCTACAGTAAAAAACTTTACAGATATTACATATAAACTAAGACACTACAATGGCTTAAGAGTACTAAACTCAACTCCATACAGGGTTAAAGACTCTAAATATTTTCATGATACTTTTTACTTTTTAGTTACCTCAAGTTCTGCTTCACTTCCCGAGTTTACAGCAACCCTGCACGATGTAGATAGAACTATTTATAAAAAAACAACATTAAAAACTCATAGGTTAGATGTTATTACACTAAACCCTAAAAGTGACTTTGCAAACATAGTAGCTGACTCTTTTGAACTTCAAAGCTATAAAACTACAACTTATGATAACAAACACAACATAGTTATATTTAGTGCAGCTGCTACAAACTGTGATATAACTGCATTTAAACTGCAAAATGTTTTTAAGCAGGGAGTTGAGTCTATGACAAAGTCACACATTAACTCTAAAATACTTTACTATGTTATTATTGATAAAAAGTTAAAGTATTTTACATTTTCATATTTTAACCTAAAAAGAAATGCCTTTTCATTAGTAAGTATTCCTATTATCGTCATCGATGATAGTGTCACAACCCAAAGTGATCTAAAACCAAAAGACCAATCAAAAGAGATCTTAAAAATGAAAATAGCAGGAGCAGTAGCACTCCTAGCCTTTGTGTTTATTATTTTTAGAAAGAAATATATCTACTTAGTGTTTATTATCATCCCCTTAGCCTATATAGCTTATCTTGCTACTCCATCTAAAGAGGTCTGCATAAAAAATGGTGCAAAAATATATCTTCTCCCTGTTCAAAATGGAACTATTTTTGAGGTTACAAATCAAAGATACTATTTACAAAAAGAGGGAAGTGTAAAAAAGTTTATAAAAGTCAAACTCCAAAATCAAAAGATTGGCTGGGTTAAAACTGAAGATACTTGCCAATGATGAGTTGGCAAACGATGCTAGCTATAGGTAGCGGTGGTTTTATAGGTGCTATTTTAAGAGCTTATTTTAACGGTCTTATCTCACATAAACTCCCGCATGACCTTCCTTTTGGAACACTTGGAGTAAACCTTTTAGGTAGTTTTTTCATGGGTCTTCTTGTGGCATATTTTTTATATACCACTATTTTCTCTCTACCTATCAAATCATTTTTAAGTACTGGTATTTTAGGTGCATTGACAACATACTCTACATTTGCTATTGAGAGTTTTTTACTGCTTGAGGGTGGTCATATTTTACTAGCATTGACCAATATCTCTTTAAATGCTTTTGGTAGTGTTTTTATGGCAGGTGGTGGGTTTTATATAGCCAAATACTTTTTAAAGTAGAAACTATTTATGCTTCAAGGAGACAAAGAAGTTTCAAAGTGATGATACAAAAGTATGGCATTGCGATGCGAACTCTTGTATATCCCTTCTCTTTTGCCCTCTAGTCTTCACCCTTCTTTATAAACTCTCTAAAAAAGACTAAAAATATAGCTAAGATAAAAGAGGTCACCATAGCAACCACGACTATCAAAGCTCGTTTTGGAGCAACTTTTTCTTTGATATATGAAACTTCTGGCATCACAATACTTTGAAGTCCAGAGTAGTCCTCTGCTTGAAGAAAAACTTTTCTCTTAAATATAGTTGCTGAAAGCTCAAGCATCTTGTTTTTAAGGTCAATATTTCTTAGTTTAGTGATCTCTATCTTGATAGTTGCTATCTTGTCATCAAGCTGTTTCATCTCTTTGTTTTTGAGATAACTTCCAGAATAATCTAAAAAATGATCTAGTATGCTTTTGTTTAAATATCTGTTTGGACCCTTGTAACTAAATGTCACTAGGTTAGTTTTTTTATCTTTATCTATACCAAGATTTGTAGAAATCTGCTTGAAAATTTTAAAAAGTGTTTCTAGTTGTGCTGGACTAAGAGTTTTTTCTATATCTCCAAAAGGCTCAAGCTCTGTCTTAGATGGACTGATCCCAAAGGCAAATACATTATTTTTTGTTTCAAAAAATGTGTCATAAAGCTTATACTTTAAGATAAAGCCTTGCATAAAATTGAAACTTTTACTTAGTTGGCTATAGGTTTCATACACACCACCACTTTGACCAAACGAAAGCGATACAAAACCCTCTAAATCCTCTGGAACGATATTGTTACTTTTTGTATCACTAGTTGGCATAAAAATCGCTTTAGATTCATAAATATTTGGCTTTGATATAGCATAAACTACAGCACCAATAGTGGAGATGATTACAAAAATAGCAATAAAAAGTTTAGCTTTATATACGGTAGTAAAAAGCTCACGAAGGTCTATCTCATCCTCTTGAATATTCTCATTAGTTTGCATCTGTTAATACCTTTGAACCAACTACTATAGTATCTCCGGGTTCTAGTCTAGCACTTAGGTCTAGTTTTCTTGCTTCGCCGTTAGGTTTTAGTATATATGAACTCTCTTTGTCATAGTCTTTAGCAAATCCACCAGACTTACCAATATAGTCTTTTATACGACCTTTTTTACTATATACAAGTGTTGCTGGACTAAGAACCGAACCCTCAACATAGATATAATACTCTATACTTGGAACATAAAGTATATCGCCATTTTCAAGCTTGAAGTTCCATGACTCATCTTTAGAACTATAGGTCTTTGTTAGGTTAAGTGAGATTTTCCCGCTACTATCAAGACCTGTTTTTAGTTCATTTTGTAGCTTTGCGATCTGGTTTTGAATATTTATAATTTTTATCTTTACCTCTTTAGAGTCAGAACTATCAAACATCGCTCCATAGATAGATGAGCTAAGTTTTTCTTGTAGTCTGTTTATCATTTTTTGTTTTGTAGCTTTTTGCTTGGCTTTTAAAGACTCTCTTACAACATAAGAAGCTCCAATATTAGAGTTTGTATCTACACCCTTTGCTATCTTTACTAGGTCCGCCACACTAGAGCCTTTTTTTAGACGATAACTACCTGCTACCCTAACCGAACCTAGGATTTTAGTATCAATAATGGAGTTGTAATTTTCATATTTTGCAACTGTTATGATATCAAAAGGTTTTAGCATACTCTTTAGGTCGTCTGTGCTAAAACTCAGTGTCTTCAACTCTCCATCAACTATATTTTTTCTTGTTATAAGGATATTTTTCTTATCAGCAAAATATTTAAAACCTTCAGCTTTTTTTAGCATTGTTGCTATTGAAAGGTTTTCCCCATATAGATAGTTTCCAGGATTCGAGACCTCTCCCTCTATAGTTACATATTTCTGCTCATCTTTTACTAGATAGTTAACTTTTATATAGTCTCCATCAACTAGGTTTATATTTTTTGATATATCTATATATCTTACTACTATCCCTTTCTTTTTATCAACTCTTTTTAAAACTACATTGCTTCTATTTGCGGTTGGCTTTAGGTTTTTTGCATAGCGAACTAAGTCATGCAGTCTCTCCCCCCTGACTAGTTCAAATGCAGAGGGTGTTCTAATAGCACCATCTATAGATACTTTTTTACCTATTGTTTTTATTTTTATGGTATCGCCATCTTTCATGAGTAGGTCGTTAAAGTTCTTCGAGCCGTCTAGGTATTTATAAAGGTCTATAGTTCTTGACTTTCCGTTTCTTGTTAAGCTGATCTTTCTTAGAGATGCATTTTGCCTGAAGCCCTTAGCTGATCTTAGAGCATCTATAAGAGTAGAAAAACCTCCTATTAAGTATGTACCTGGTCTGTTTATGTTTCCACTTATAGTTATCTCTATAGAAGCAACATCATCAAAAGATATAGCACTATCTGAATTTGGATAGATCTCTTTTAAAGCACTTTTTATTAGTTTTTTAGCACTAGCAAACTCTATATTTGAGATCTTCAAAGGACCATATTTTGGAAGTACAACTGCACCTTTTCTATCTACTTCAAGTTTAAGCTCAATGTTATCATAGCCATAAACCTTTGCCAACAGTTTGTCTCCAACTTTTATCTTGTAGTTGTCTTTAACATTGATCTTGTTTAGGTTTGTAGTGTTGCTCCCTTGGTTGATAAAAGAGAGACCGTAAACTGGAAGTTTCACTATTTTTTGCTCAATATTTTTTTTCTTGCTAGATTGCTTTATGAGTTGTGCCGAGTCACCTTTGACCTCTTGTGCAAAAAGCTGAGTGTTTAAGCTTAACAGTAGTAGTAAAAATATATAGGTCAGTTTCATCGATATCCTTTTTTGGTTATAAGTATGCAATCATAGCTATAAAAAGCTCTCTTTGTCAATGCTTAAGTAGCAATTCTCATCTTACCTGATATGCTATAGCACTAAACCCTAAGGCTTTTGAAACTTTGAAGATGCTAAAGTGTTTGCTTAGATGAGCTTATTTTAACAAATTTAAATTTTTTTGAGCAAATTTGAGATATAATAAATTTAAAGTTAATTAAAAAAGGTTGGAACCACTATGTACATAGAAGATTTAAAGTTTTCGCTTTGGGCGGATTTTATTGAAAGAGATTATTTGGACAATGAGTTTAGAGACTTGATACAAAGAGGTATCGTAAATGGTGCTACTTCTAATCCTGCGATTTTTAAAAATGCTATTTTAAATTCATCAGCTTATAAAGAGCAACTAAAGACTCTTAAAGATTTAAGTCCAAAAGAGAAGTATGAAGCTCTTGCAATATATGATATAAAAAAAGCAGCTAGCATCTTAGAACCACTTTACAAGAGCGGAGATGATGGTTATGTAAGCATAGAGGTTGATCCTTTTCTTTGTGATGATGCAGATGCTACTATCAAAGAGGGAAAAAGGCTTTTTAGCGAGATAGGCTATAAAAATGTAATGGTCAAAGTTCCAGCTACAAATGCGGGATATATCGCTATGGAGGAGCTAGTTAGCGAGGGTATCCCCGTAAATGCAACACTTATATTTAAAAAAGAGCAGGCTCTTTCATGTGCTAAAGCATTTGAGATAGGTGTAAAAAAGCATGGACAAAAAGTAGATACTGTTATAAGCATATTTGTAAGCAGGATTGACAGAGCATTAGATGCTATTTTTAGAGAAAAAGGTATAGATGAAGCTCTTGGTGGGATATACAACAGTGCAAATATTTATGAAGCTATCAAGGAGATGAAAGTAGAGGGCTGCAAAGCCCTTTTTGCAAGTACAGGTGTTAAGGGCGATACTTTAGTTCCATACTATTATATACAAAACCTTTTAGCTTACAACACTGTAAATACAGCACCAATCGATACCATCTTAGCCTTTGACAAAGATGGTAAAAAAGAGAAGGCTTTGCCTATTTCAAATGAAGCTATTGCAGTGTATTTTGATGGGGTTAGTAGTGCTGGGGTTGATTTTGAGGCAGTTCTTGATAAGCAGATCACAGATGGTTTAGAGTCTTTTAAAAGTGCTTTTGATGATATCTTAAGATCATTAAAATAGTAGGCAAATAGCGTAAAAATTTAGTCTAAACTTAAAGCCTATATATAAGGGTTTAAGTTTTACTATTTTGAAAATACTAACTTTTTTAACCTTTTTTTTGATACACTTCCAAAACTAAAAGAAACTACTATACTATTATATAGGAAAACTATTTGAACTTAATTATTGTCGAGTCACCCGCTAAAGCTAGGACTATTAAAAACTTTTTAGGTAAAGATTATGAGGTTATAGCCTCTAAAGGTCATATACGAGATCTACCAAAGTCAAGATTTGGGATAACTGTTGATGAAGATACTTCGCATCTTGTTCCTGCTTACTCTGTTGCTAAAGAAAACGCTGCTATCGTAAAAGAGATAAAGGCATTAGCCAAAAAAGCTGATACTATCTATATCGCAACCGATGAAGACCGTGAAGGTGAGGCTATCGGATGGCATATAGCTAGTGCTATAAAAAAAGACCCAGAAGAACTTCCACGAATTGTTTTTCACGAGATAACAAAAACAGCCATAAAACATGCTCTTGAGTCTGCACGAAAGATAGATATGGATATGGTAAATGCTCAACAAGCTAGAAGGATGCTAGATAGAGTTGTCGGCTATAAACTGTCTCCGCTTTTAGCATCTAAGATTCAAAAAGGTCTCTCAGGTGGTCGAGTCCAGTCATCAACCTTAAAGCTTGTCATAGATAGAGAGCGAGAGATAAAAGCTTTTGTTCCTGTTGAGTATTGGTCTATCGATACAGTGTTTAAAAAAGATATAGATGCTACTCTTATAACTCACATGGGAGATAAGCTTACAAAGCTTTCTATTGAGAACAAAAACGATGCAACTCTTATCACAAAAAGTGTAGAAGCCGACTCTTTTATCATCTCAAAGATAGAAACAAAACAGAGAAAAACTTCAACTCCTCCGCCATTTATGACCTCGACTCTTCAACAAACCGCTTCATCAAAACTAGGCTTTACTCCTAAAAAGACCATGATGATAGCCCAGTCACTTTATGAGGGTGTAAAAACACCAGATGGAACAAGTGGTGTTATTACATATATGAGAACAGACTCACTAAACTTAGCGGGCGAAGCTGTAGATGCCATTAGAGGTATCATTCAAAATCGTTTTGGAGATAAATACCTTCCAGCTGAGGCAAAAACTTATAACAAAAAAGGAAAAAATGCACAAGAGGCTCATGAGGCTATCAGACCTACTTTATTTGACTTCACTCCAGAGCTTGCACAAAGCTTTTTAAAAGCCGATGAGATAAAACTGTATCGTCTAATCTACGAAAGATTTATGGCTTGTCAAATGACAGATGCTCTTTTTGAACAGCAAAGCATCATCTTTAAGGGTGAGGAAAATGAGTATAGAGCAAGTGGAAGAAAGCTTATATTTGATGGTTTTTATGCACTTACGGGAGCAGAAGACAAAGATAAACTGCTTCCATCTTTGATAGAAGGTAACAAAGCAGAGATACAAAGCCTTAAGCCTGAGCAACACTTTACAGAACCACCTGCTAGATATTCTGAAGCATCTCTTATTAAAAAGCTTGAAAGCGAAGGAGTTGGACGGCCCTCGACCTATGCTCCAACTATTGCAACTTTGAGTGGTAGAACCTATGTAACTATAGAAAAAAAGCAGATCGTTCCAACAGAGATGGCTTTTACTGTGACTGAGATCTTAGAAAAACACTTTGCAAATATTGTAGATATATCTTTTACTGCAAACATGGAAGAAGAGCTTGATAAGATTTCAGATGGTAAAAATGATTGGCAAGAACTTTTAAAAGAGTTTTACTTTCCATTTATGGAGCAGATAGCCCAAGGTAAGGAAAATATAGTAAGTCTAAAACTTGCAAAACCCCTAGGGAGAACTTGTCCAAAATGTGAAAAAAACGAGCTTCTTCTTCGTTCTGGGCGATATGGAAACTTCATAGCTTGTAGTGGTTTTCCAAAGTGTAAATATACAGAACAAGTGGATGAAGATGGAAACAAGGTAGAGGTCAAGGTAGAAACTTCTGATCAAATCTGTGAGAAATGTGGCAAAGAGATGATCGTAAAAAATGGTAGAAATGGTAAGTTTTTAGCATGTAGCGGTTACCCTGATTGTAAAAACACAAAAAGTTTAGATATCGAGAGTAAAAAAAGCAAAGCACCTTGTCCTGAATGTGGTGGTGAGATATCTCTTAAAAACTCAAAACGAGGTTCATTTTGGGGCTGTTCAAACTATCCTGATTGTAAATTTATAAGTAAGTTTGAACCAACAACGATCAAATGTAAAGAGAAGGGATGCAACAGTGTTGTAGCCGAGAGAACATACAGAAATAAAGATGTTTATGAGTGTGTGAAGTGTAAAGCCAGAACTCCTAGGGGAGAGTAATATATGAAGATAGGGATCATTTCAGATACACACTCTAAAGTAAAACTTGCAGAAGAAGCCCTTGAGCTACTTACAAGAAAAGGCGCAAACTTTATTGTTCATGCTGGAGATATAGGTGAGCTTGATACACTAAATCTGCTTAAAAATTGTGGGATTAACTATATCGCTGTTTATGGAAACAATGATGCCCATTTGGCACAGTTTCACTCAAAATATAACCTAGTTCAAGAGCCACACAATTTTGCAATAAATGATGTAGAATTTAAACTTATGCATATGCCCTACTATATGTCTCCAGATGCAGATGTTATAATTTTTGGACATACCCATCAGTTTGAAGTCGACTATAAAGGCGAGACACTTTTTATAAACTCTGGCGAGATATGTGCTAGAAGTAAAAATGTCACAGAATGTGCGATGCTAGAGATCGAAGATACGACCTTTGAAGTAACTCACTACACAAAAGAAACTAAGACAAAGAAACCAGCAAAGTTTAAAAAGCAAATATTTTTATATGAAAGAACCAACCATGAATAAAGAGATATTTTTATGCTCTATCTGTAATATCAACAGTGGAACTTGCAAAGAAGACTGTAAATTTTGCTCTCAAAGTGTAAGATATAAGGCTGATATACAGAGGTATAAACAAAAAGATATGAGCGATATCTTAAAAGAAGCAAAAACAGCTAGAGACAATGGAGCTTTAGGTTTTTGCTTGGTTACAGCAGACAAAGGTTTAAATGATAAAAGCATAGAGTTTGTTTCTAGTATCGCTAGACTTTTAAGTAAAGAAGTACCTCAACTTAGACTTATAGCCTGCAATGGAACAGCAAGCTTAGAGCAACTTCTAAAACTAAAAGAGTCAGGTATAAAAGCTTATAACCACAACCTAGAAACAAGCGAATCTTTTTACCCAAACATCTGCACAACACACCCTTGGAGTGAGAGATATGAAACTTGCTTAAATGTAAACAAAGCTGGACTAACTCTTATATCGGGTGGGATATTTGGTCTTGGAGAGACTCAAGAGGACAGACTATCTATGCTAAACTCGCTAAACTCGCTAAAACCTAGTTCAGTTCCTATAAACTTTTACCATCACAATGAAGCCCTAGAACTATCACCAAACCCACTAAAGATAGAGGAAGCTTTTTCACTCATAAAACTAACAAGAGATAAAGTTCCAGATGCACAAAGGATTATGCTTGCTGGTGGAAGAGAGCTAATATTTGGAGATAGGCAGAGTGAGATATTTAGCTATGGGGCAAACTCTATCGTCATAGGAAACTATCTAACGACTAGCGGTAGAGCTATGAATAAAGATTTAGATATGCTACGGTTGTTAAATCTAAAAATTGCTAAAACTGTAAAATAAGGGGTTCATAATGAGTGATAATGTTATCTTGATCACTACCATCTCACTCATCATCATCTTTTCCCCATTTTTTGCAAAGATATTTAAGCTCCCTACTACTCCCATAGAGATTATTTTGGGTTCGCTCTTGGGTTATGTAGGTTTTATACATGAAGAAGAACTTTTTGTTGTGGTGGCAGAGCTTGGTTTTTTATACTTGATGTTTATCGCTGGAACTGAGATAAACTTAAAAAAAGTTCTCAAAACACCAAAGCATATCATGAAAAATGTTATTTTTTATCTTATCATACTTTATGCTTTTTCTATAACTGTAACACTCTATCTCCACCTTGGTAAAATCTTTGTAGTTTTACTGCCTCTTATATCTGTTGGACTTGTTGCAACACTCTCAAAAGAGTATGGAAAAACTCCTTGGCTAAATCTCTCTATGACTACAGGAGGTATAGGAGAGGTTGTAAGTATCGGTCTTTTAACTCTAACCTCATCAGCTCTTGACTCAGGCTTTGGCATGGGTCTGGTTCAAACAGTTTTATCACTTTTTTTATTTTTACTTTTTATGTTTTTACTTTTTCGTGCAGTCGCTCTTGTATTTTGGTGGTTTCCTTGGGTTTCACTAGCACTGATGCCACACGAGGACAACAAAGAGCAAGATATTCGTTTATCTATGGGCATATTTTTCCTTCTTGTTGGGGCTATGCTATATCTCGACTTAGAACTTGCCTTTGGAGCATTTTTAGCAGGTATATTTATAGCAACATTTTTTGAGCATAAAAATGAGCTTCCTGAAAAACTAGCATCTTATGGATTTGGTTTTTTAATACCTATATTTTTTATATATATCGGTAGCACTTTTAACCTAGATGCTCTAATGATGCAAGGCTTGATATCTAAGGCTATGATTATCGCTCTTGCTATGATCGGTATGAGAGTTTTAGCATCTTTAGTTTTCTTAAAAGATGTGGGTTTGGTGGACTCTGTGCTTATGGGCTTGTCTCACTCTATGCCTCTGACTCTTCTTATAGCGATGGCAACTTTAGCTTATCATGCATCTAGCATAGACACTCTTCACTACTATGCATTTATCTTAGCTGCTTTGTTTCAGGTTATTAGTGTTATGATTGTCATCAAACTTATCAACAACTACAAACTTAAAAAGGAGTTATCATGAGTCGTTCAGTTTTGCTTCAACTTGCTCGTGACTCAATACAAGAGGTTTTAGAGGCACAAAGAAGTATAGATAAAGCTACACTTTTAAGCTCTCATCCTCTTTTAAACGAGAAGATTGCAACTAGGGTAAACCTATATATAGATGAAGAACTTAGGGGTTCTTTTGGCTCGAAAGACTCTGTAAAAACTCTACTTGAAGATATAATACACAATGCTAAAATGTCAGCTTTTCAAGATACAAACTTTACTCCCATCACAACAAGTGAGTATTTAGACTGCTCCGTAGAGCTACTTTTAAGCACTCCCGAGGGAGTTTTGAGTGAAACAGACCCTTGTATTTTAAGTACAACAAAAAATGAAGTTTTATAGTCTAGCCTTTAGCTCTTCATACATTTTACTCATCATAGGTGTTTTTACTTCAAGAGTTTTAGCCTCGCTCACAATGTAACCACTCAAAGTTTCTAGCTCTACTTTCTTTTTATTTTGAAAGTCTAGATGCATAGAAGTAGAAGAGCTAGAGTTAAGCTTACTCGCCGTATCCAAAGACCTTTGAACTTCTGCATCTATATCTATACCTTTTGCAAAAGCAACACTTGCTATCTCTTGTAAAAGTTCTTTTGTCTCTTTAAAATGATGCTCATAAACATAGAGCATATTTTCATCATAGTAACTACTAAGAGTTGCAAAGGCAGATATAAAGATATACTTTTTCCAAAGAGCTTTTTTTATATCTTTAGTGATTTTGATTCTCAAATTTGCCTCATCAAAGAGAGCTTTTAAAAGCTCACTAGCCCTAGCATCTCCTCCACAAACAAGAGCAAAAACATCACCTTTTTTTCGTATAACACCAGATGATTGAATATGAGAGATGATATAAACACAAGAGTCCAAAACAAGACAATCGCTCCATTTTCTAAGCTCATCACCATGCTCTACTCCGTTTGATAAACTCAAAACTACACTCTTTTCATCTAAGTGATTTTTTACAGCTTCAAAAGAATCATACAAATCATAACTCTTTACACAAAAGATAACTATATCAAAGTATCCATCTATATCTCTAAGCTCTTTTGCATCTATGGGTACTTGAAACTCCGAAGAGTCTTCTACTATTTTTAAGCCATCTTGCTGGATTTGTCGCAGATGTCCTCCTCTTGCAAAACCAACTAGATCTAAAGAAGTCTTAGACAACATCGCACAAATATAACCACCTACTCCACCAAGACCTACAACTGCTACTCTCATGTTTTTCCTTCCCATAAATATAAAATATCCAGAATTGAACTTTTCTCTTTTTTTACTCTAAATCTCTATACTTATTTATTTTGTATATTACTATAATGTAGAGAAATAAACTATAGTTATGCTACAATTGTCCTATAATAAAAGGTGAAATTATGAAAACTATTTTAATTATTGGCGGTGGCTTTGCTGGACTTGAAGCTGCAATATTTTTGAAAAAAGAAAACTATGATGTAAGTTTAGTAAGCGATAGAGATTATTTTTACATCTATCCTACTTCTATTTGGGTACCAACTAGAGAGAGTGAGTTTAAAGATGTTTGTGTAGATCTAAATGAGCTTAAAGATGTTCATGGCTTTAAACTCATCATAGACAAACTAACACAGATAGATGCTAAGGCAAATAGTTATACTTTTTTAAGTGGTAAAATACTAAAAGATTTTGACTATGTAGTCCTTGCTATGGGTGCTTCTAAGCTGATGCACAAAGGACTGCAACATACCTCATCCATCTGCGGTATTCCAGAAGCTTCACTTGAGATAAGATCAAAACTTGATGATATTGTTGCAAAAGGTAAAGGAAATATATGCTTTGGTTTTGGAGGCAATCCAAAAGATAGCTCTGCGGTTCGTGGTGGTCCCGCTTTTGAACTTCTCTTTAATGTCCATCATCTTTTAGAAAAAAAAGGTATCAGAGATAACTACAAACTAACTTTTTTTGCTCCTATGGTACAGCCTGGGAAAAGAATGGGTGAGAAATCTTTAGAGATGTTAGCTAAGTTTTTTAAAAAATTAAAAATAGAACAACACTTTGGTAAAAAAATAAGATCTTTTGAAGCAGATGGCATCATATTTGAAGATGATACAAAGCTTGATTCTGATTTTACTATGTTTATCCCTGCTGGAAATGGACACGATGTTGTGCAGAACTCTGACCTGCCCACAAATGAAGCTGGTTTTATAAGCATAGATGACAACTGTAAAGTAGAGAGTCCTGACTTTGACAACATATATGCTATCGGCGATGTTACTGCTTTAGAAGGTGATGAGTGGAGAGCTAAACAGGGTCACATAGCAGAGGTTATGGCGAAAAATGTAGCTCACAATATCAAGCAAAGAGATAGCGGAGGTAGTGCTTTTAAAGGCTACAAAGAGCATCTCAATATTCTTTGTGTTATGGATAGTGGAGATGGAGCGGCATTTGTTTATAGAGATGCAAAAAAGTCTTTTATGGTTCCCCTTCCTATTGTTGGACATTGGTTAAAAAAAGCTTGGGGGAGTTATTGTAAGTACTCAAAGTTGGGTAAAATACCAAGAATACCTGGAATGTAAAAAAGTGTAAGAAATTCTTTTTTTTCACACTTTTTCTACACTTTATGAGATTATAATACAGACAAGAAAGAGAGATATAGGACTTAATATCCAAATGAAGTATAGATTTCTTTCCAGTCACGAACCCTTAAAAATTTAAGCAACCTCGCACTAGTAACCCCTTTCTTAGTGTGAGAGTTACTTTTCCTTACTCTTTCTTTTTTGTTTCATTTTCATCTTTGCAAGTTCTCGCATATCGGCAGTAGAGTCACTTTCATCTATGATCTCAACACCTAAAATAGTTTCAACACAATCTTCAAGCGTTAAGATACCCTCTGTTTGATCATAACTATCTCTAACTAAAAACATGTGGTCCTTTTTTGTTATAAGCAGGTCTAGTGCTTTGCTTACTGGTATGTTTTCATTTATAGAGTATATATCTCTTTTTATAGAGCCTAAACATACACTATCATCTTCTAGGGCTTGTTTAAAAATCCTCTTTGTCATAACGATGCCAACCACATCTTCTATAGAGCCACTATAAACAGGGATACGAGAAAATTTAAATATATCCTCTTTTGTTTCTACGATCTCTTTTATACTAAGTGTTTCTTCAAGTGCAAACACAACACTTCTTGGTGTTAAAACATCTCCAACTTTTATGTTGTTTAGGTTTAAAATATTTTCTATTACATCTGATTCTTTTTCATCTATAACACCCTCATCTTCACTAATAAGCATACTTTCTAAAAGCTCTTCTTTTGTTAAACTGTTAAAATCTTCTTTACCTTTAGAGATCTTGTTTGTCACAAAAAGTGTTGATAAGATGATGGGGTAAGTTATCCAAATAAAAAGTCTAATAGTGTATGCAGACAATGGTGCTATGCTTTTCCAGTAGATTGCACCAATAGTTTTCGGAATAATCTCTGATAAAAATAAAATAGCAAAGGTTAAAACGATAGAAACATAAACAACAGCATCATTTCCAAAAATAGTAGCCGCTTGAGCGCCAACAGCGGCTGCACCTAAAGTGTTGGCTACTGTATTTAAGATCAATATAGATGCTATTGACTTATTTATATTTTCTTTATGGAGCCTCAAGAGTCTCCCAACAGTTGGCCTCTCTTTTTCTAAAACTGCAATATATGACATATTGACCGACAAAAGTACTGACTCTAAGATGGAACATACAAATGAAATCCCAACTGAAAGTACGAAAAATAGTATTAATAATTCCAAGTTTTACATAATCCTTAAAGTAAAATATAGGTAGCTAAACCTAAAAAGCTAAAAAAACCTACTATATCTGTTATTGCAGTTAAAACAACTGTACTACCTATGGCTGGGTCTATATCCATCTTTTTAAAAAGCAAAGGTATTGTAGCTCCAAAAAAACCTGCGACAAAAATATTTATAACCATACTTACAGCCATTACAAGCCCAAGAAGAGGTTGCTTAAACCAAAGTCCAGATATGATAGCCATTATTATAGCAAAAATGGCACCATTTATAAGAGATATGGAAACCTCTTTTTTAATAATCCTTTTAGCATCTCCTTGCGAAATCTCCCTCAAAGCCAACTGTCTAACAACAACTGTTAAGCTTTGAGTACCAACATTGCCACCCATAGATGAAACTATGGGCATCAAAACTGCTAAAGCAACCATACTTTCAAGTGTATCGGCAAATATTGCTATAACTAAGGATGTTGTAATGGCGGTTAAAAGATTTAAAGATAGCCATGTAGCTCGTTTTCTACCTGCTTTGAAAGTATCATCTTCTTCCTCAGCATCATCATCAACCCCTGCTAGGTTGTACATCTGTTCAGTTGCTCCATCTTGAATGATGTCATATATATCATCAGAGGTTATACGACCTAGCAAAACCCCATAGGTATTGACGATGGGCAAAACAGAAAGGTCATACTCTTCAAAATGCTCAACAATCTCTTTTATATCATCTCTATCTACTGCTCTTTTTGGCTCAAAACTCTCTTCACTTAGGGATATGTTTTCATTGACAGTTTTTGAAAAGTCAAATATAAGAAGCTCATCTAAACCAATAGAATATTTTAACCTCTTGTCTTCACTTGTAATAAAAAGGTTTTGAATATTTTGAATATTATTTGCTTTTCTCAAAAGTGCAAAACGCTTTATAACATCTTGAACTATTTCACTTCCTAAAGCAGTAAAGAGTTCAAGTTGCATATATGAACCAGCTTCATCTTCACTATAAGTTTTAAGCTTTATAATCTCTTGTTTATCATCTTCATCAAGGGTTTCAAAAACCTCTGAAGCCTTGCTTTTGTCAAGCTCTTCAAGCTCTTGCATAAAGTCTGTTTGGTCATCTGACTCCAGCTCTGTTACCGCATAAGAAAGCTCATCAACACTAAGATTTTCTACTACATCATCAAAATACCTATCGGGAAGAGCAAGTGCTACATCTCCTAAAAGGTTTTTAGGCACAAGCTTTAGAGCATCTACAAACTCAGCATCGCTAAGCTTTTTCAATATTTTCGCAATGTCAGACGGGTGCATCTCACTCAAGTCGTGAGAGGTTAAATATTCTTTAAGTTTATTCATAATATGCCATTATACCCTATATTTAGTTTTTTGAATCCGTAAAACTCTAAATAATTAACAAATTTTTCTAGCTGCTAAGAAAAGATAATCTTTTCCTGTTATGATCACTTTGTATTTTTTTTGTTGAAGGTACTTTTTGCAAAAGTGTATATCTTTTAAAACTAGGCTCATCTCGTTGAAGCTGTAGTTTGGTGCTTTTGCTCCATATATCATCTCGCCATCTATCCATCTACAGTTTGGAAAACCTAGGATGATAGAACCATCTTTTTCTAAGTGGTTTTGATAGATGGACATAAATGCTAGGTTGAAGTTTATGCTTGAGCTTTGTAGAGTTCCTATGGATATAACAAGGTCATATCTTTGCATCTTTAACTCTTGGAGTTTGTTTATGTCATGAGCTATAAACTCTATGTTTTTATCTTTAAAATCTTTTTTTGCATACTCTATAGCTGATGCGGAGTAGTCGATACCTACAAACTCTTTTTCTTTAAACTCATCATCTTGAAGTAGCTCTTTGATAACTCTAAACTCATCTCCCGTGTTGATGCCGAGGTTTAAAACTCTTTTTCTATCTTTTATCTTTACAAACTTTAGTGCTTCTTGATAGTGGTATAAAAAACTAACTTGTTCTGCTTTGTTGATACTAAAAAACTCACTATCTACACCATACTTTTCTATGCTACTTAAAGCTTTATGAAAAGAGGAATCTCTGTTTAGTTTATAAAATCGTAAAATGGTTTTGTTGTTTTCATATCGTGGGGAGAGCATCTTCATAAAAAAAAGCTGTGCCAAATCCACAAAAGACTTATAGCCCAACGACTCTACATCTTCATTTAGAAGCTCTACTTCTAAAACCTCTTTTGCTTGTAGCTGTGAGTCTTTAAACAACTCTAGCAGTTCTCTAGTTTTGATAACTTACTCTAGCCCCTCTTGTGCAAAGTGACACTCTGTTCCAGAGTATGGACATGACTTAGTGATATTCATCTCAAACTTCTCTTCATCAACTCCACCTTTTTTTCTCTCTAAGTGACGCATCGCTGCCCTAAAAGCTGTGAGTACCATGTTTGCACTATCTTGATATTGAGTTGAGATATGCTCGACTTGCTCGCCTTCTGGTTTAGTTTTATCTATCTTAGGAGAAGGCAGGTCATCATAAGATGCTTGAAGGTCTTGCTCTAGTTTTAGTGTGGATGCTAAGACATTTTTTATCTCATCACCCTTGATCATCTCGGTAAAAAGTGAGCCTAAAGTATTTGTGTCTTGGCTTGCATTTGAGCCAAACTTGACATCTAGTATGTGAGTGTCATCTAAGTTTAAAAACATTATGACAAATGAGTTTGTTGCATTGTCTATGCCCATACCAACACAGTGAGCATCTTTGATCTCGCCATAGTTTTCAGGTTGCATAAGATGCTTTCCTATCTCAGAGCTTAGTTCTTCTTCTGGGGTCATTTTATCTCTTCCTTTGTTTTAACTTTTTGGATACTTACACCATTATCTTTTATAAACTTTGAGATAGTTTTAGAGTTTGTATGCTCATACTCTTTTTCATAAACGATGCGTTTTATACCACTAGCGATAACATTTTTGCTGCACTCGCTACAAGGCTCTAGGGTCACATAGATAGAAGCACCCTCAACACTGATGCCCTTTCTTGCTGCCCAGATGATCGCATTCATCTCTGCATGGATCTCATAAGTTTTGCTCCATTCATGATGTTCTTGTGTGTATTTTCCATCCCAATAGTCACAGCAGTTTGTAAACCCAGCAGGTGTTCCGTTGTAGCCCGTACTTAAGATGCGTCCATCTTTGACTATAACTGCACCAACTTGTTTTGAAACACACTTTGAAGCTTTTGCTATCTCTTTGGCAATATTTATAAAATTTTCATCACTGAGCATCTATCTTACTCCACTTCTCTGATCATTTTTATATTTGCATTTTGGCGAAGCCTTGCGAAGTAGTCACCCAAAACCTCCTCTCTTTGCTCTTTCATAATTTCGCTTACTATTTGGTTTCTTGCATTTTCAAAGCCGAGTTCACTAGGAGACTCTATATCTTTTATATAAAAACACATGTACATACCATTGCCATCTGGAACAACCATTGTATAGCTGTTTATCTCTGTTCTTGCTAAAAGTGAAGCTAATTCGGGAGAGACTCGATCATACTCAAGAGTCCTCTCACTTGAAGCAATGTCTGGAGAGTAAAACATCGGGTTTTTGACTTTTTGCAAAAGCATCTCTTTGCTTTTTGCTTGATAGATGACAACATCAAAAGCACTTGGATGTAAAAAAGAGTCTTTGTGTGACTCAAAGTAAGCTTCTATCTCATCATCATTAGGTTTAGAAATACCTGCATAAGCTATGGCGGAGTAAAGCTTTTGAGACAATAGTTTTTCTCTTACCTTCTCTTTTATCTCTGCTGAATTTAAACCCCTTCCATTTCTCACCGCTTCATAAAACTCATCTACACTCATTCTATTTCTTTTTGCAGTCTGTTTTATATCATCATAAATTTCACTACTACTAACACTAAGTTTTCTCTCTTTGATCTCTTGTTTTTCTAAAATTCGCCTGATTAAAACATTTGTCGCTTTTTTAGCACTTACTTTTGAGATACCCATCTCTTTTTTTATGTCATACAAAGTTATAGCATCGCCTTTAACAACAACCCCAACCCCTCCAATAATCTGAGCATTTAAACTCACCACAAACATTAGAATTAAAAATATTTTTTGCATTGTTTATCCTATAATTTAAAAGTGGTATTTTAGCATATTTTACAAAAAGATGATATAAATCACTATACTGGATATGCATCTGCTAATATTCATGATAACAGAACAACTATAATAGATTTACTTGAATCAAATGAAGCAAGCATAAACAATCCAGATAGCTATAGTTAAGTCTCTTGAAGCATGCTATCTAAAAGATCAAATAACTCATCAGAGTTTTTCTCCACATTTTTAAATATACTTATAATCTCATCCGTGTTAGCCACTAAGTCTTGCTCGACTAGTTGTACTGCTTTTGCAATGTCATCATGAACTTTTTTATGCGGTTTTTGCAACTCTTTAAAAGAGCTACTTCTAGCAAAATTATCTTTACCATCATTATCGTACCATACTCCAAGTGCACAAGTTTTAGAGTCACTTAGTGACATATCTCCGCTTCCGTTAAAGGCACAAGAGTAAGCATTGTTTTTGTATATCATGTGGTCTAGTTTAGCCATGTTTGCAAAAAGCTCATGTCCTATATCTGTATTGTCTGTTTTGATCAACTTAGCATTTGCGATAAGTTCTACTAAAACGGCTTTAAATTCATCTAAAGTAGATTGAGAAGAGGCTGCATGCTCATCTATCTTTTCACTATTTTCTGCCATGCTTGTTGAGTTTTGCTTCAAGATACTCATGTTGGCTTCCACTTCACTTGTAGCTTTTTGTGTTCTCTCTGCAAGGTTTCTAACTTCATCAGCCACAACAGCAAAACCTCGCCCATGCTCTCCAGCTCTCGCAGCTTCTATGGCCGCATTTAGTGCAAGAAGATTTGTTTGGTCTGAGATATCTTTTATCAAGTCTATAACATTAAATATCTCCTCAACATTGGTCATTAGGTTTTCAGAAGATGTTCTTGATTCTGCAACCATGTTGATAATATCTGAGATAGTACTCATAACTTCATCAGTTGAGTTAGTCACTCTTTCTATCACATCCGAGGTTGATTCATTGAGCTTATTGACTTCATTTACATTGTTCATGTTAGTTCTCATGCTCTCGTGAAGATTTTTTGCATTGTCTATAGAAGCATCTATCATGACACTAGATAAGCCTAGTGTTAGATTGTTTTTCTTTACACTCTCTTGTAAAATCTCTTCTGAATCTTCCGCTTTTTTAGCTCCCATACTAGCTTTAGTGGCAATTGCCTCCACTTTTTCTATAAAGTTGTTAAGACTTGCACTAGCACGACCAATCTCATCAGCAGATAAAACAGGTAGTCTTTTTGTCAAGTCTGCATCGCCTTTTGAAAGCTCACTAGCAACTTTATCAAGGTTTAAGATAGGGCGAGAAATAGTTACTTTAATCACCCACATCAAAAAGAGTAAAATCAATATATCTGATATAAGCATGATATAAACCTGCACCATTAAAGAGTCTTTTGACTTCGAGATGATACTCTCTACTATTGATAGTTTTTCTCCAACAACAGCATAAGCAACAATATTTCCCGAGAAATCTTTTATCTCTTGTGATACGAAAAAGTACTTTTCGCTAGTCTGATACTTAGAAGTGTTCGAGATATCTATGTTTTTTAGGTCATTAAAAAAGTCTTTATCAACATTTTTTTCATCTACTGCAAGAGAGTAATCTCCCACCTTTGGCTTATCTGCCATCAGAGTTGCTGTCGAGAGATATCTGTTTTTCAAAAGTATAGCCATGTCATGACCTTTACTCTCACGAGCTTCTTTAACAATCGAGTTTAACCCTTGTATGAACTCAACAGAACCAAGATAGTTATCGTTGTCTTCGATGGGGGCGATACCTCTTAGAACCAAACCTGCACGACCAAGCTCTATAGCCACTAAAGGCTTTCGAGTATCTTTGACTTCTAATACAGTTTTTCTAAAACCACTCAAATCATCACCAAACTTTGTCGGCTTCCACGATCTCAAAAAACTATGAACAGATGCATCATGGATATGAATTTTGATATTTTTATATTCTGTATTCTCTTTAAAATCTTTCGAGATTGAGCCTATCCCATCTATAGCCATAGCTCTGTTGTTGTTTTTCAAAGCACGAACTACATCGTAATTCTTTGAGATATTTATCGCATTTGTTATGCCAATGCTCTCTTTAGATTTTATACCCTCATCATAACTCAATCTTAATTCTTTTGATTGAGTCATATAGACATCATTTTTCATCTCATCAATAGAGTAAAAATAATTTACTATTATGATTAAAAACCCTATGATGATTGATAGCACTAACGGTATGTGTATCTTTTTACTTATCGACATATCTTTCATAGCTCTCCCTTTTGTGTTTACATTTAATTATAAAAATTTACAATTATAATTATGCTCTGTAAGGAATTGTACCATAATTTTCTTGAACATCTACAAAAACACAAACTTAATCTAACGGAGATTTAAAATTAATCGCAGTACATAATAAATACTTAAGTAAACTTTAGCTATAATCCGGTCAAATTTAAGACTTCATTAAGAAGCTCAAAACTTACTCAAGACTGACAAACGACAGCAAGCTAGTAGGTTTTTACATACTAGTTGTGCAGTTTATTCAAACCATTTGGAAACTAACTAATTTTTTATGTAGTAGGATATATTTCTACACTCACTTCATACCGAAGTTTTGAATAAATCAAAACACAGGAAATACAAAATGGCAGTAACATTTGAATCATTTGGACTAAGCGAAAACATCATGAAAGCTATCAAAGAGGCTGGATTTAGAGAACCAAGCCCAGTTCAAGAACAAGCAATACCTTTAGTACTTGAAGGCCACGACATAGTAGCACAAGCACAAACAGGAACAGGAAAAACAGCAGCATTTGGACTACCGAGCATGAGCATGATAGATGCTCGTTCAAATAAAGTTGAGATTTTAGTAGTAACTCCAACAAGAGAACTTGCAACTCAAGTAAGTGATGAGCTTTTTACACTTGGACGAGAAAGTGGAGTTAAGACAGTAACAGTATATGGCGGTAGTTCATACTCTCGTCAAATTGGACTTATAGACAAAGGTGCTTCAGTAGTTGTGGCAACACCAGGACGACTTATAGACCTTCTTAAAAACAATAGACTAAGAGATTTCGCCCCAAAAATCATCGTTCTTGATGAGGCTGATGAGATGCTAGATATGGGATTTTTAGAAGATATTGAGCAGATTTTTTCATATTTGCCGCAAGAGAGACAGACACTTCTTTTCTCAGCAACAATGCCTGAGCCTATAAAAAGACTTGCGAAGAAGATTTTAAAAGACCCAAAATATGTAAGTGTAACTCCAAAAGATCATACGACAAATGAAGATATTGATCAGCAATACTATGTAATTAACGAGTATGAAAGAGATAGTGCGATAGTAAGACTACTTGATGCTACTGATCCTATTAAATCGATCATCTTTTGTAGAACAAAAAGAGAGGTAGATCGTCTTTCAACTCACCTAATGGCAGTAGGATATACAGCTAAGGGACTTCATGGAGATATGGAGCAGAACCAGAGAGAAACAACGATTAAGGCTTTTAGAAGTTCTCAGCTTGAGATACTTGTAGCAACTGATGTGGCTGCTCGTGGACTTAATGTTACTGACATCTCTCATGTTTTTAACTTCCATATGCCTTTTGACCCA
>JAERRX010000094.1 GCA_016735225.1 Sulfurimonas sp.
TGAAAAGCAGAAACAACAAGAGATAGAACAAAAAAAGATTAATGAAGCAAAAGACTCTTTTCTACTCCTTTTTACACACGAACTTAAAACTCCACTAAATGCGATTATCAACTTTAGCAAGTATATGCTAAAAACTGATTGTGATAAAATACCAACTAAAAAAAGAATAAAACTTTTAAAACAGATAAAGCTAAGTGCCTTAAAAATGCTTGAAGATGTAACAAATCTCTTAGAACTTAGTAAGCTAAAGTCAAACAAGCTTACATACAATCTATCGGTTTTTAGTATCTATAAAGCTACAAAAGAGGTTATAAATCAGCATAACGCTTTGGCTAAAGAGCATGATGTAGCTGTTCATTTTTGTGTTTGCGAAAATAACTATTTTGTTAATAGCGATGTATATAGATTTAAGCAGATTTTATCTAATATCCTCTCAAATGCTATAAAATACTCAAATTCAAAAGTACATATTCATATAGAGTGGCATGACGATAAATGTGACATCATAGTGGAAGACGATGGAGCAAGTGTAAAAAATAAAGATAAGATTTTTGAACTGTTTGAACAAGAAGGGGACGCTTTAAAAGATAAAAAAGGGACAGGAATAGGATTAAGTTTCGTAAAGTATCTATGCCAAGACCTTGATATAGCATATAGCTTGACAGATTCCAAAAAACTAGGTGGACTTAGTTTTAAAACGACCATAAAATTAATAAGAGGAAAATCATGACAAAAATACTAATAGTAGATGACAATGACAACAATCGTCTAACACTTGAGCTTCTTTTAGAGAATTTTGAAAATATTGAGACTAGTGAAGCAACTAATGGCAAAGAAGCAGTTGAGATGTGCGAGAAAGAGAAATACGATCTTGTATTTATGGACTTAATGATGCCTGTTATGAACGGCATAGAAGCTACTATCATCATCAAAGATATTTCAAAATCTAGCATGATTATCGCTTTAAGTGCACTTGATGACAAAGAGTCAAAACAGAGAATGCTTTTAGCAGGTGCTGAAGACTATCTTACAAAACCTATAGACTCTGAGATGTTTAACCAAAGAGTAAAAAACTATATCAATATCATAGAACTAAGAAAAGAGAAGAGACTCAACAATGATGCGATAAACCCATTTACCAAATCTGTTTACGATAGAAAAATTATATTTTATGTTAAAAATGAGAACTCTATAGTTCAGTTTTGGGATTTTTTTCTACAATCAAACCAATTTGCTTGTGAAGATTTTAGCGACTATATTCGTATCATATATGGTATTAGCAGATGGCTTATAAAGACAGGAAAACAGTTCACCATAGATGTTGAGCATAGTGATGACAATATCTATATCATGGTAAACAAAACAGATTCTATCAAAAAAGGAACTATTCACAACATAGTCACGCACCATATACCAAATGCGGTATTTATGGTAAACGATGGAACTCTATCTTTTAAACTCAAAAAGATAAAAGAGGTAGAAAAAGAGGTTACCAAGATAGATGATGAGACTAAAAGCATACTCTCAAAGACTCACTTGGACAATCCAACAGCCCAGCAGTATGTAGCTCAAACAGCTATATCTATCATGCCAAAAATAGAATCTTTAGAGAAGATAGAGGACTCTCTTGGTGAGCTTATCATATCTTTTGAGAGAGAACCATCAAAAGAGAGCATGGAGATTGTTTGTGTTCAACTAGATGCATATTGTAGTGTCATAGAACTTCTTACAGAGTTTGACCACTTGGTGTTTGCAGTTAAGACTCTCTTGGAGTTTTTAAGAAACTTAGAGAACGAACAGCTTAAAAGCGACAAAATAAAAAACTTTGTATCTCAACTCTTAAACCTTCTAAGTGATCTAGCTAGCTGGAGAGAGATGGTATTTGTCAAGCAAGAAGCGATAGATATACACTATCTTGATGCATCACTTCTTAGTTCGTGTTTGCAACTAGAGGCTATTTTTGAAGAGAATACAGAAGTTGATGAAGGCGATGATTTAGAATTTTTTTAAAGGAATAAAATGAAACGAGTTATTTTGGTAGATGACAGCAAAACAATCCTAGCCACGGCAGAGATGGCTGTTGAGGATTTAGTAAATACTGATACGATAAGCTTTACAACTTATCTCAATCCTGCAGAACTCTTAGAAGCTTTAGAGAGTGGGGCAGAGGATTATGATATGCTCATAAGTGATATCAATATGCCTCAACTAAATGGACTTGATTTATCGGCAAAACTAAAAGCAAATGCAGCTTTTAAAAACAAGCCTATTTTGATACTAACAACAGAGAGTTCAGCTGATATGAAAGCAAAAGGTAAAGCCATAGGTGTTACTGGCTGGTTGGTAAAACCGTTTAGTAATGAGAAATTGACAAAAGCTATATCTATGGTCTTGGGTCTATAGATATAGTTTACATGTAAAACAAAAAGGAGATTTATTATGAAGATGACGATTAAAAAACAGTTGGTTACGGCCTTACTTCTGGTGGGGACTATCCCTTTTATAATTATAGGATTAACATCTTACCTTTCGTCTGCCAAGTCTTTAGAAAAAGAGGCATTCGACAAGCTGGAAGTAGCGAGAGATTTAAAAAAATCTCAAATTCAAGACTACTTTGCTATGATGTCAAAAAATGTTGAAAACTTAACAGAGAATAGACAAATTCATGCTCTCTATAATGAACTAATTCAAAAGCACAATTTTTATGGGGTAAAAGGATCAGAGGCATTTGACATCATAGGCAAAACTGATGTAAAAGAGATTTTTTCTAAGTATGACAACTACTTTAAGAACTTTATCAAAGAGAATGAACTTTATGATGCTTTTCTTATCTGTGCTAAACATGGACATGTTATGTACAGTGTAGCAAAAGAGTCTGATTTGGGTGAAAACCTTGTTACAGGACATCTTAAAGATAGTGGTCTAGCTGAAGCTTGGGAAGAGACTGTACGAACAAAAAAAGCATACCTTACAGATATGGCTCCGTATGCTCCTTCAAATAATGAACCATCTATGTTTATG
>JAERRX010000161.1 GCA_016735225.1 Sulfurimonas sp.
GCTTAGTTTTCAATGATCTCAAACAGTTTGAGTTCTTCTTAGTAGAAGTCTCGTTGAGCCTAAACATTAGGTCTCTTTGTTTGTGGACGGGAATTATAGGCAAAGGTTGCTTAGAGGTTTCTTAAGTCACTACTTAAATAGTTGCGAATTTACTAAACTTCACAAATCCATCCACCGCCAATGAGTTTATCATTATCATAAAAAACTGCTGCTTGACCTGTTGCAACACAAAAGACACTCTCTTTAAGTCTAACTATTGCTTCATTATTTTCTATGATTTTTACATGACACTCTACTGCTTTTGTTCTATATCTTAGTTTTACTGTCGTGTCAAACTCTTTTGAATCGTTAAACATATTTAAATTTTCTAGCTTAACATCAAAGCATGACAACTCCTCTTTTTTGCCTACTGTTATTGTATTACTATCAGCATCTATACTTAAAACATAGTGGGGTTCATGAGCACCCTTTACATTAAAGCCTTTTCTTTTCCCAATCGTGTAGTGCATATAGCCTTTATGTTCGCCTACAATATCGCCATCTTTATTTAAAACATCACCTACATTATCTACAGCAACATAATCCTTTAGCAGATCTGTATAGCTTGTTTCAACAAAACATATTTCACTTGATTCATCTTGACTAGCATAAGACTCTAAAGCCTCTATAGATGCTGCCATTTTTTTAATATCTACTTTCTTTTTATCTCCTAAAGGAAAAATTAGCTTTGATAAAATATCTTTTTGTACATAAAAAAGAAAATAGCTTTGATCCTTTGTGTCATCATCTGCTTGATAAAAATATTTTCCATCTGTTTTTATATAGTGTCCTGTTGCTACAGCATCTGCTCCAACTGAGTTGGCAAACTTCACCATCTCACCAAACTTGAGATTTCGGTTACATAATGCGCAAGGATTGGGTGTTTTTCCCTTTTCATAAGTATCTATAAAAGGTTTAAATACCTTTTCATTAAATGTATCTTGAAGATCTAATACATGAAGTTTTATACCAACAAAATCAGCTGCTTTTTGCGCTCTAACTTGATGAATCTCGTGATAACCTGGCTTAGAATGCAATTTCATATAGATACCTTCACACTCATAGCCCTCTTCTTTAAGCAATAATGCTGATATTGTAGAGTCAACTCCTCCGCTCATTCCTATCAAAACTTTCTTTTTAATACTCATATTATCTACTTTTTTAATTTTTTCTACATCATCTATTGTAAGATAAATCTTTATGACTTTAACTGGGTTAATCTTTCTCTTTTCGTACCAATTGAAGTAATTTGAACACCAAAGTTTCCATCAACTATAACAACTTCACCTTGTGCAATTACATGATTGTCGACTAGAATTTCTAAAGGGTCATTTGCTAGTTGGTTCAACTCTATAACTGAACCTATATCCATATTTAAAACATCTTTTAAAAGCATCTTTTTTTTACCTATTCTTACTCTAACAGGAAGCTTTACATCCATAATTAGAGATATATTATCTATCTCATCACTGCTTAAATTTACATTCGAAAATGAGGTATCTGTAAGGTTATCTGACTCTGATAATGTATCCGCTATTGAGGTCTCTTCTTGCAAGCCTCCAACGAGTGTAGATTCTGTCTTTTCGTCTATAATGAACATAAAAAGAGAACTTAACTCTCCAATCTTAAAATTATAAACAAACATTTTTGCATAATCTTCAAGTGTTACTTCAGCATCTTCACCAACTAACTCTATAGTATCAACTTTAAATGCAAGTGTGGGAATTATTTTTTGTGCCGATAGAGAGTTGCCAATAGCACCAAAAATATTAGATATTATCTCTTTAGTGGCATCTATGTCATCATCACTTACATCTTCACGATCACCAGCATCTTCTCCCATCATCATATCAGCAAGAGAGGTGGCTAGATTTGGCGTTATTGCAACCATCACATCAGCATCAACTTCTCCACTAACAATTATTTTAGCAAGCACTATAGGTGGTATTATATTTGATATAATACTTAAGTCTTGCTCTTCTTTCAATTCAAATATTGGTGCTTGCCCTATAAGTGCCTCAATAGTTCCTACTGTTTCGTCATGAAATAACTTCATAAAATCATTCATCTATCTACTCCTGCACTTCTTTTTTAGTCTCTTCATCATCTATAATTTTTTTTACTCCAGATATTTTACTGTGTCTTATGTTTTCAAAATTCTCCAATGCTCTTTTAACTGCATCTTTTTCCGTATCTATTATTTCTATAATTTGTATAGACTTTCTAAATCTTCTAAGTCCTATTTTGCCATTAAATCTTTCTTTTCCATCTATACTTAAAGTTACTATATCATTTGCGGCATTTGAAAGTTTTACAACATCGCCTATTTGTAGCTCTAAAACATCTTTCATAGTTAACTCTGCATTACCAAGGTTTGCCTCTACTGTAACTTTTGCACCACCTAGTAAAACCTGAAGTTCTGTATTTCTACTTTTTTTAGAACTTGTTTCATTTAGCATCAAGTCCCTACTTGCTAGTTTTGGCAATATAGGCTCAAGCGAAATAACAGGATAGCAAATATTCATCATTCCAGAGCTGTGACCTATGATTATCTCCATAACAACCATCACAACTATCTCATTTTGAGCAACAATCTGCACAACATTAGGACTTGACTCTTTGGACTCTACAGTAGGGTAAACTTCCATTACTGGACCCCATGCTTCTTTTAAAGTACTCATCATAACACGAAGTATAGTTTCAAAAAGGCTAAGTTCTATATCTGAAAACTCTCTACTTGCATCAAAGGGTTCACCTTTACCACCTAAAAGTCGGTCAAGCATTGGAAAAGCTATAGAGGGGTTTATCTCTATGACTCCACTTCCTTCTAGTGGCTTAATAGAAAATACATTGAAACTCGTAGGGTTAGGTAGTGACATCAAAAATTCGCCATAAGTCATCTGGTCAACTGAATGAAGCTGAATCTCAACTATAGAACGCATGATAGAAGATATTTGAGAAGCTAAACTTCTTGCCATTTTATCATGAACTCCACGAAAAGCACGAAGTTGCTCTTTTGAGACTCTATTTGGTCGTTTAAAATCATATAGTGTTACTTGTCTTTGAGGAAGAAGGCTCTCCTTTCCACTATCAAAGACATCCTCTCCCTCATCTTCAACAACATCCAAAAGAGCATCTATCTCTTCTTGTGAAAGTATATCTGCCATATTAGGTCTCTACACTTTCTTTGATTTTATGAATAACTGATTTATGAATTTGAGAGATGCGAGACTCTGTAATTTCTAGCACATCACTAATCTCTCTAAGTGTTAACTCTTCAAAATAATAAAGCTGAATTATCAATTGTTCTCTTTGGCTATAGCCCTTTAATATACCTTTAATAACTTCTACTAACTCTTCTTTTTCAATAAGAAGTAAAGCTGCACCCTCATCACCTATATGAAGCTGGTCGTGTAAAGGCATCACGGTATAAATACTAGATGCTATTCTAGCATCATGCACTTTTACTTCACTTTCATCCAAGATAACTGAAAGCTCCGCATCTGTTGGTTCATCTTCATGAGTAAGCATATACTCTTCAACAGCATAGTTGATGGCTTTAACTAACTTTCTACTAGCCCGAGACAAAATATCTAAACTTCTTAAATAGTCAAGCATCGCACCATAAACTCTTTTTTTTGCATATCCCCAAAAAGAATCATTTAGTTTTTCATCATATCTTCTAGCTAATTTTATAAGCTCTTCTGTACCAATAGCTGAGAGGTCCATATAGTCTATGGAACTTGGGAGTCTCTCTTTTAGTCTAAATGCCATAGCTTTTACAGCTGGCAAATACTGAATAGCCAGTTCATCTTCTTTGTGTTTAATATCTTGAGCATAAGCATCTATCATGATTCTTGACCTGGCATTTTTTGTGAATTTATCTTAACGGCGGCATTAGTTATCTTGCAAACTGAATCGATGAGTTTTTCTCGTTTACTTATCTCTTTAACAAAGAGATCTAACTCTAGTTCATGTGCATCTTTTGGGAAGAAATATGCTTTTGCACTTATTGTTCTAAAATAGAATGCGACTACTATATGAGAAAAAAGATAGAAAAATATTGTTATAAAAAAAGTATAGGTGAGTAAACCTTCGGCATCAAATGATTTTAATACACCAAAAATTATACCTACAAAAAAGCCTTGAACTGTAAAAAAATATACAAAGTTATCACCCAACATCCATTCTACCCCAAAATATAACTATTCTCAATTATTAAAAATGCTCCATTAAACGTTTAAAAAGCCCTGTTAGCCCACTTTCACTAGGAGTTACTAGCATGTTTCGTTCCAATTTAGAAATAATCTTATTTGCAATCTTTGTTATATCGGCAGTTGAGATAGACATAGCTTGTGTTGAACAAAAAAGCTCTCTTCTTTTTACTGATGCAGATATTTTAGTATCATTGTTTATTTTACCTAACATTTGAAGATCTAACTTTTCACCAATATTTGTAGAAGCTACTTTTTTTATCTTAGCAAAAATACCTTCAGCTTCTTTATCATTTTTTACCTGATTCATGATAACATAAATATTGTCTCGAAATGATGAAATAGTTTTTATAGTTGCATAAGCATCTGTTATAGCAGCTGGATCTGGAACTGTAACAACTATAACATCATCAGCAGCATTTAAAAACATCTGTATATTGCTTCCTATTCCTGCTCCTGTGTCTATTATAATTATATCTAGCTTATCTAAGACTTGTGCCTCTTCCATGAAGCGCTGAAAGAGTGTCACATCTGCATACTTAATAATTTCTTCACCGCTTTCACCAGGGATAAGAATAAGGTTTCTAGTAATAGGAATAAGTATCTCAGATACTGTCGCTTCTCCCTTAAGAACATGTAAAATATTCTTTTTTGCTTTTACATTAAACATAACATCTAGGTTAGCTAAACCTATATCTGCATCAAATATTCCGACATTTAAACCGCTCTTGGCTAGCATATAGGCAAGATTGGAACTGATTGTACTTTTTCCTACTCCACCTTTACCACTAGTTATTGCAATAAATCTAGTTTTTTTAGATTTTTTATATGCTTGAGAAGAGTTAGATGCTACTAATTCTTCTAGTTTTTCTGCTTGATGTCCTATCATGTTTTACTCCTATTGAAACCATTTAAAAGACAATCTACTAAAAAGTCACTTTTGGCATCTATTAAATCCTCTGGCACTTCTTGTCCCACAGAAAAGTAACTTATTGGTTTTCTCGTTTCATAAACAAGAGAAAATATATTCCCAAAACCTATTGTTTCATCAAGCTTAGTGAAGATAATTGTATCAATACTTAAAGAAGAAAAATTATCATAAGTAAGTTGTAAATCCTCATATTTTATAGAACTCGGCATAACCAAAGCTACATCGATTTCATATTCTGTATTGTTAGCATCTAAGCATTCATAAATTTTTTCTATTTTACCCTTGTCGTAGGGACTTGAACCCATCGTGTCTATGAGAATATAGTCACAATATCTAAGTGAATTCAGTGCCGTTGAAAACTCTGGAGGATCAACAACTGTTTCTATGCCTAGCTTCATCATTCTCGCATACTGCATCAACTGCTCAACTGCACCAATGCGATAGGTGTCCAGAACAACAAGTCCAACTTTATAGTTCTTTTCAAGAAGATAAGAGTATCTAGCAGCCAACTTTGCAATAGAAGTAGTTTTTCCAACCCCAGTAGGACCAACAAGCATGATGACTTTTTTAGAACCTGTATTTGGGGTGTCTTCTCTTCTAGTAGGTATCATTTTTCTAAGCAATGTTTGAAAATATCTCTTTACTGTACCAGAATTTTCTCTCATTTTTAATGGCATGTGTTCTAATGTTATTTTCATAATCTCATCTAAATGCTCTGTGTTCATTCCACTTTTTGAAGCTAGTCTATATATTTCTGCGAATTCTGATGGAATTTGATTTTCTAGTTTTGGTGATTTTTCATCCCAGAACATATTTTGTATAAGCTTTACCTTGTCTCCGAGTTTATTTATCTCAGACTTTATCTCTTTTAGTTCTTTTGGTTCCCTTAGTGCAGAGGGCTGTGAAGCAGGGTTGTATTCATAAAGTGGGTCTGTTACATTTGCAATTTTTGATATTTGAGTTGCCGCATTTGAGATGTCAAACAAAACATCTTCACTCTCTTGCTTGAGTGATTTTTGTTCTTGCAATGGCTTGTGCCTACTTGGGTAAGTGGTTTTTATATTATTACCATCTATACCTATGACAATCTCAAATAGTGCTGGTTTTCCTAAGGATTTTTTTCTTATTTCTTTAGTTTCGATAAGCATACCCTCATCACCTATCTCCGCTTTTGCTTTTTTCAAAGCTTCTGATGGAGAAGAGCCAGTAAATGTAAGTATTTTCATCGCAAACCTTCTAGTGGTATGACTACACTATTCCTAGAAGACCAATCAATATGAGGAATAGTTAAGTTTTTAGTCTTAACAACCCTATTGTCGAAAAATATAATATCCAAATCTAAAGTCCTTGGAGCATTTGCAAAACTTCTTTTGCGAGCAAATTTTTTCTCTATCCTGAGTAAATACTTTAAAAAAGTAAATGGTTGCATACTAATTTGCATTATAATTATTGAATTAAAAAAATCATCTTGATCTTTAAAACCAAATGGAGGATTTTTCAAAATCAATGCTGTTTGCAAAACTTCAACTCTATTGTCTTTTTTCAACATTACAAAAAGATGGTTAAATCTTCGTTTTACATCTCCAACATTACCACCTATGCCAACACTAACTCTATACCTGTGTGAACTTTGTTTCTCTCTTTTATATGGAAAGTGTAAACTCTTAAAAGTCACTAAACTCTTAGATAGCCTACACTTTAGTTCCATCTATTTTCTACTTTTCTATTTGTGTAGATTGTTCTTGCATATCTCTTGCGGCTTTTAGCTCACTCATGATTTGCAACATACCGACCATTGCTAGATGGTAACCAAAAGGACCAAAACCAACAATTGATGAAGTACACACTGGTGCTATCATATTTTCTTTTCTAAACTCTTCACGACGGTTGATATTGCTAATATGAACTTCAATTGTAGGAATTGAAACAGCGGTGATAGCATCTCTGATCGCTATAGAACTATGTGTGTATGCTGCTGCATTGATAATAATACCATCAACCTCGCCATAACACTCTTGAATCTTATCTACTATTTCACCCTCTAGGTTACTTTGGAAAAACTCTATCTCCAGCTTGTTTTGACCTGCGAAATCTTTCATTTGTGCATGAATTTGTTCTAATTTCATTGGACCATAAACCTGTTGCTCACGAACACCTAACATGTTCAAATTTGGACCTTGTATAACAGCTATTTTCATTTTTTACCTTTTTTAAATCTTTTAAGGAACAATTTTACCTAAATATAGCATAATATAATTTAAATTTTAGATAAAAGATAATAATATGCAAATCATAGCCCCAAATTACATACTTTCGCCAGATATGTTACATGAAAATCTATCAGTTGCTTTTGATAAAACCATACATAAGATTGGTCCTCTTCAAAAGTTAAAAGAAAAATACCCAGATGCAGAGGTAATAAATCTAAAAAAGAACTCTCTTTTGATGCCTGGACTTATTAATGCTCATGTTCACCTAGAATTTAGTGCCAACAAAACAAATCTGAAATATGGTGATTTTATGACTTGGCTTTATAGTGTTATAGAAAATAGAGAAGAGATTATCAATAACTGTGACACTAGATGCATAAGTAAGGCGATTGACTCGATGCTAGCATCTGGTATAACAACATTTGGAGCAGTAAGCTCTTATGGACTTGACCTAGATGCTTGTGAAAATGCTAAACAAAATGTTGTTTTTTTCAATGAGCTTATAGGCTCTCAAGCAACTATGGCAGATGCACTTTTTAATGACTTTAAAGATAGGCTTAATGCATCTAAGAGTATAGGCAGAAATGGTTTCTACCCTGCTATCGCTGTTCACTCTCCATACTCTGTTCATCCTGTTTTGATAAACAAAGCTTTAAGCATAGCAAAAGAAGACAATCTAAGGCTAAGCGCTCACTTTATGGAGAGTAAAGCTGAAAGAGATTGGCTTGATGAGAGTGATGGTGATTTTAAAAAGTTTTTTAAAGAACTGCTAAACCAACACAACTCCGTAAGTGATTCAAAAGAATTTTTAGAGTATTTTAACTCTAAAAAAACACTCTTGACTCATGCTACAAAGACAAACGATAAAGAACTAGATGCTATAGCGGCAAATGGGCATACTATAGTGCATTGTCCAATTTCAAATAGACTTTTAGGTAATGGCTCTTTAAATATCAAAAAATTAAATGAAAAAAATATCAAATGGATAGTAGCAACCGATGGACTTAGCTCAAACTATAAACTAGATCTTTTTGAAGAGATGAAAATATCTTTATTTATGCATAGTGATGAGCCTCTTTTAAGCTTTGCAAAAGAGTTGATAAATGGAGTAACCATAGATGCAGCAGATGCTCTTGACTTAAATACAGGAGAGATAAAAGAGGGTAAAAATGCGGATATGCTCATACTTGACTTAGATGAAACTCCAACAGAAGAGTTAGCCATTCATTTAATACTACATAGATATAATATCTCTAAAGTTTACATAAATGGAAAACTGGAAAAAGGAAACTAATGCAATTTATAAAAAAACTGCTTTCACCCATCACATCTACACTAGGTTTTATACAAAATCACTTTAAAGCGATGATTTTTGTACTTATCTTATTTTTGATTTTCGCTCCTAGTAGTGATGAAGATTTTACAACTTACAATCTACAACAGATAAACCTTATCGGTCCTATTATGGAGGTTTCAGAAGTTTTAGAACAGATCAACAAAGCTACAACAAACAAAGATATAAAAGGAGTTTTACTTATAGTGGACTCTCCTGGCGGTGCAGTTGCTCCCTCTATTGAGATAGCTTATGCTATAAAAAGACTCCAGAGTAAAAAACCTGTTGTTGTTTATGCTTCTGGAACCATAGCAAGTGGAAGCTACTATGCAAGTATATGGGCAGATGAGATTATCGCAAATCCTGGCTCTATGGTTGGTAGTATTGGTGTTATTATGCAGGGTGCTAACTTAAGTGAACTTATGCAAAAGATTGGTATATCTTCTCAAAGTGTTCAAGCTGGAGAGTATAAGCAGATAGGAACACCAAATAGAAAGTGGAGATCATTTGAGGTAGATGAGCTAAACAAGGTGATTCAAGGAACTTATGAGATGTTTGTAAGCGATGTTGCAGATGCAAGGGGGCTGGATGCAAAAAAACAAGGTGAGTTTGCTAATGCTCATATTTTTACAGCAAGTCAAGCTAAAGATGTCGGTCTAGTAGATGCTCTTGGTGTTAAGTATGATGCAAAAACAACACTTGTAAAATTGAGTGGAGTAAAAAAACCTATATGGAACAAAGAGGATAAGTTTGATAGGATTATGAAAAAACTAACTGCTCAAACGGCAATTACACTTCATACATATTTCCCATCTTTGATCTTAAGATAGTAGAGAGCTACAGCTCTACTATTTTTATAACACTATCTTTGTTTTGAAAAATTCTCTTTACTCTATCTTGCCATAACTCTCCAAACTCTTTTATCTCTGTAGGTTGAGCATTACCAGAGATCATTTTTTGCATCAGCTCTTGCATAGATGGATGTGACATAACAGAAGATGGGTCATAAAAAACATCTACACTTTTTCCACTATCTACTCTAGTAAATCTAGCACTTGAAGAGATCTTTGAGTCAAAGTCCATCAAGGAGTGTCTTGCAAACTTTCCTGCTAAGCCCTTAAAACCACTTTTGTCAGTTGCTCCTGTAATTTGAGTAACAACATTACTTATAACACCAGCTACACCATCTTCTAAACTTTCTTTAAACTCTACTTTTATATTTCCACGGATTGCCGTTTCTTTTTGATACAAAGATTGAAGTGCATAAGCTGTAAGAAGATAAGCACCAGCAACTGTAGGGCAACTATGCCCTGCTGACTTTACAACATCTATATAATTAAACTCATATTCTCCACCTGCAAATGCACCTAAAACTGCCGAAAGTGGGTCTTTAACTCTTATAGCTTGAACTTCATCGTAAAACTTTGGATAATTCATATTTTTCCTTTTTTTAATACTTTTGCACTTATAAACACTTCATCACTCTGAACTTCAAACTCATCTTGTAGCTCAAGGCTAGATATATCTATAACTTTTGAATTTTTTGATATTTGTGCAAAACCTTTTTTATTTTTTAAATTTGGATGCTTAGATTTTAGCATACTTTTAAGGTTATCTAGTTGATTTTGAGAAATATTTATTTTCATATCTATGCTGTGAGAGAAAGAATCTTTTAAAACCTTGATCTCTTGTAGTTTTTGTTCTAGTTTTTTATCAATAGAGTGACCTTCAAATAGCTCAAAGAGATGTGAGATTTCTGATCTTAAGTTAAGTAATTTCTGTGAAACAAGATGTGTTAATTGTGAAGAGATAGAGTCTAGGTTTAGTAAAAGCTCATTGGTGTCTGGTAGAGACATCTGCATCGCTGCACTTGGTGTAGGAGCTCTTAGATCAGCAACTTCATCACTTATAAGATAGTCTATCTCATGACCTACGGCGGAAATAATTGGAGTAGAGGCTCTAAAGATAGCATCTGCTACAACCTCTTCATTAAATGCCCACAAATCCTCTAAGCTTCCGCCTCCACGACCAATAACAATGAAGTCATAGTTTTTAGCATCAGCAACTATGATAGCATTTGAGATTAGATGCGAAGCCATATCTCCTTGAACTAAAACATCATAAACATCTATCTCCAAAACTCTATATCTACTGTTTGCCACCCTTAGCATATCTTGAAGTGCCGCTCCAGATGCAGAGGTTATTAGAGCTATTTTAGAGGGAAATTTTGGGATCTGTTTTTTTATATCTATATCAAAATAACCCTGAGAAAATAGTTTTTGTTTCAACTGCTCATAAGCTAAAGCTAAAGCACCTTGACCTGATGGCTCTATGTTGAAGCAGTTAATTTGGTAGGTTCCACGAGGTTTATAAAGAGTTATAGCTCCATCAACAACAACTTTCATACCCTCTTCTAAGTTAAACTTTAGTTTAGATGCATTACCTCTAAACATAACCCCACTTAAAGAGGAGGAGGAGTCTTTTAGAGCAAAGTAGATATGCCCGCTATTGTGAAAGGTGATACGGGAGAGTTCGCCCTCAACAAATACACGAGTAAAACTACTCTCAAGCGTTGCTTTAATCTGCTCATTTAAAGAGGATACACTAAGAGTATGCAAAACTATGCCTTACTTTTTTCTTGCTATCAAAAGAGTAGAGATATCCATAGAAAAACTTTTTGTATAAAGTATCTCGAAACCTGCTCGTTTTAGTTCATCTTGCATATTTGCAACTGTTGAGAAGTCTTCTATAGAGTTTGGAAGATACTCATAAGCTTCCAGATTTTTACTTATAGCTCCACCTACTTTTGGCAAAACTTTATTCATATAAAAATCTCTTATCTTTCCAAGAACCGATGGGTTTTCATTTTTCATAAACTCTAAAATAACCACTAGTCCATCTTTTTTTAAAACTCTGTTAAATTCTAACAAAGCTTCTTCTCTTTGGACTACATTTCTTATGCCATAAGTTATACTTAAAATATCTGCACACTCATCATCTAGTGGAATCTGTGTTGCTTTTGATGTGTAGTAGTTAAACTTTGGATATTTCTCTTTTGCAACTTCAAGCATTCCAACAGATGGATCAACTCCTAGTATTTCACCTATCGCTATGCCATTTGCTTCAGCTCTACTTCGCCAAAAGTCCATCATATCACCTGTTCCACAAGCAATATCTACTATCTTATCAAGTGCATCTTTGGCATAAAACTTGTATGCTAAGTCACAAGCTTTTCTTCTCCAAGACTTATCTACACCCATACTCATAACACGATTTGCAGTATCATATGTAGGAGCTATATCATCAAACATTGATACTATTTTGTTTTGTTTATCATCTTTTTGCATAGTTTAGAGTTCCCTTTTCATCCATATAATTATATCTTCTTCGACTTTACTTTGATTTAATATTTTAAATTTATCTGCAGTAGCAGGAGCGATATAGCATAGATAACTATCAACTACTTCACGGCTAAGCTCAAACATCTTTGAACTTCCCTCTATTATTATATTTTTATACTCATCTAAAAGAGAAAAATTATCTGCTATGATTACTTTTCTTCCCTTTACACTAAATAAAGGTATTGTTTTATCAAAATCCTTTTTTCTTGAGATGATTAAAATATCGGGTGCTTTGCCATCTACTAGCCTTGCATCTAGTCTTGGTCTATCAACTCGTACCGTATTGCCACCTATTACAAGTAGGTCGCATAGATTTCTCATAGCATGAACATTCACTCTGGAGTTGTTAGAGCTTATGATTCCATTGTCCGTGGAGCCGTCTAGTCTTTGAGCCCATTTAAAAAATACAAAATTTTTCTTATTCCATCTATTAAAAGGATATATCGACTCTTCACACTCTTTTTTAAGTATGCCTGTTGTAACTTCTACACCATTTTTTATCAGTAGATCATTGCCACAAGATGCTTGCTCGTTTATATCACACACACCGACAAATACTTTTTTAACTCCTAAATTAGATATAAGAGATGCACAAGAAGGGGTTTTTCCTATGTGAGAGCATGGTTCTAAGGTGGTATATATGCTTATATCTTTAAAACAATTTTTATGATTTTTTAGAAGATAGGAGTGAATCTCTTTTGATGCAGTAATCTCTGAAATATTTTTATCATTAGTAAGTTTAATATAAGCATCTTTGAGTGCCATAACTTCAGCATGAGGAGAACCTGCTTTTTGATGTGCATTTATCGCAAGTAGCTCATCTTTTTGACCTGTTATCACACAGCCAACTGCAGGGTTTGGGTATGTCAGACCTTGATATTTCCAAGCCTCTTTAAGAGCAAGGCTCATAAAAAAGTTAGAGTCTATTACCATTCAAAGTAAGTTTTTGCTTTTTGTATATCTTTAAACTCAACTTCTTTTATTTCATCTTGAGTTTGAACAGATATTTTTGAGCCATCAACCTTAAGTAAAACACCTCTCACTTTTTCCTTAGATGCGCAAAGTAGTGAAACTTTTTCTCCTATAGACTTTTTAAAATTATCTAATGATGTAAGTTTTCTCTCTATACCAGCAGTTCCGACTTCAAGCCTATAGTCGCCTGAAACTGGAGGAGTAACATCAAGTAAAGGAGATATGAGATGTGTAAGTTCAACACAAGTATCTAAACTAAGCCCTACTCTTTTTGTATCTATCATCTCTTTAGACATCACACTAACACGATAGATAGTTTCATCATTCTCACTAACTATTACAGCATCATAAAGTTCTAAGTCTAGTGAAACAACTAAGGAATTAATATCGCTTTGTAAACTCACTCTTCATCCTTTTTGATCTTTTTAAATAGTTCTTCTATGTTTTGTGAGCGAGCAAATTGTTTATCAAACTCAAAGGTTAGCTTTGGACATCTATACCAACCTTGATCTTTAAGACAAAAGTTCTCAACAATTGGAGAAGCTTTTTTAAGTTGTCTAAGATATATATTTTTATCTGACTCACTAAATGAGGCTGGATCTATATAAACTTTAGCATCACTTCTGCCACGAGAACATTTTACTTCTACTATATCTAAGTCATGAAGTCTATTGTCATTTAACTGACCTAGTGCTTCTGGAATCAATTCTAAGAGAATTGACTCTGTTCTTTTTACTTTTATCTCAGCTTCGCTACTCACTTAACATCTCCAATCATAAAGAAACTTTTTGCTCAACTTTTTTGAATGTTTCAAGAATATCGCCTGGTAAAACATCATCATAACCACTAATAACGACACCACATTCATAACCATTACCAATCTCATCAACATCATCTTTAAAGCGTTTAAGAGATGTAAGCTCACCTTCATAGTGAACAACACCATCACGAATAACACGAACCATACCGCCACGGATAAGTCTTCCATCAACAACAACAGACCCAGCAACAACACCTTTAGGGATTTTAAATACCTCTCTAACTTCAGCTTGACCTGTGTTTTCTTCAGTATATTTTGGAGCCATCATTCCAGTTAGCATACCTGTAATATCATCAATAAGTTGGTATATAATCGAGTAAGTTTTAATCTCAACACTTTTTTGCTTAGCAGATGCTTTAACTGAACCAGTAGGACGAACATTAAAACCAAGAAGCACACAATTTTCAGAATTGTTAACAAGCTCAACATCGCTTTCAGTAATCCCACCAACACCAGAAGAGATGATATTTACTTTAACTTCATCATTTCTAAGTGCAGTAATTGATGTTTTTATAGCCTCAAGAGTACCATGAACATCTGTTTTTAGAACGACTTTAAGAGATTTGAGCTTGCCCTCTGCAATCATCGCTGTCATATCTTCTAGTGATGACTTGGTACTTATTGAAAGTTCTTTATGTCTATCATATTCATGACGCTTAAGAGCATAAGCTTTTGCTTCTTTCTCACTACTCATAACTGTCATAACTTCACCAGAAGCTGGAACTTCGTTGAGACCTGCTACAACCGCTGTATGGGATGGTAAAAGAGTTTTAACTTGCTTGTTATGCTCATCTATCATAGCTTTAACACGACCATAAGCAGCACCACAAACAACAAAGTCGCCGACTTTTAGAGTACCATTTTGAACTATTACTGTAGCAACTGGTCCACGACCTTTTTCTAAAGAGGACTCGATAACAGCAGCTTTTGCAAGTGCATTTGCATTTGCTTTAAGTTCTAATATCTCAGCAGTTGTTAAAATATTTTCTAACAAATCATTGATACCTAGTCCAGACTTAGCAGAAACTGGAACAAACTCAACATCTCCACCCCAATCAACAGGATTGATACCATTTTCAGCCATTTGACCCTTAACCATATCTGGTTGTGCTGTTTCTTTATCCATCTTATTTAGTGCAACAATTATTGGAGCACCTGAGTCTTGAGCCATCTTGATAACTTCAAGAGTTTGAGGTTTAACACCATCATCTGCTGCAACAACTATAATTATAATATCCGTTATATCTGTACCTTTTTGACGCATATGACTAAAGGCAGCATGACCAGGAGTATCTATAAAAGTGATAGCTTTTCCAGCTTGTTCTATAGTATAAGCACCGATATGCTGAGTAATTCCACCAGCTTCACCGTCAGTTACTTTTGCTTCACGGATGGCATCTAGTAGCGATGTTTTACCATGATCGACATGACCCATAATAGTAATAACTGGAGCTCTCTCACTTGCATCTGGATCTTCTTCTATATCTTCAACTTCTTGAGTAAATTCATCTTTAGGGTCAATAATAGTAACTTCAACTTCAAACTCTTCTGAGAGAATTTCAATCTCATCATTTCCAAGAAAGTCATTTTTAGTCATCATCATACCAAGATCAAAAAGAACTTTTATAATATCTGATATTGGACGATTTAAAGCTTCTGCAAACTCATAAACACGAATATCTTCTGGAATTTCCACATGAGTTACTACTTCATCAATCTGTGTTGTTTTTGTATATTTTTTTCTTTTATCTTTACGAACTTTTCTACCACGAGGAGCTTGTTTTTTGTTTGCATTTCTCCCTGCTGGTTTTGGGGCTCTTGGCTTTCTTTGCTCTTCTGCAGGAAGTGGTGCTCGTTCTGTTGAGTTTAGATCAAGAAGTGTTACTTGTCCATCCATATCCATAGATACATCACTCATTGAGCCACCAAAGATGTCCATTCGTCTGCCCTGCTCTTGCTTTTTGGCACTTGAGCTTGGACCTTGTCTTGTTTTTTTCTTTTGAGCTAACTCTTTTAAAACCTCTTCACTCATTTTTCCATAAGAAGAAACAGATGCCTCTTTTTGTGGTAAATTATAATTTTCTACTACTTTAGGCTTTTTCTTTTTAACTATTTTTAAACCTGGTCTTTTGATCTTGTTTATAGCTGTTGGGGAAACTATTCTTATAGGGCTTTTTTTCTCAGCGATTTCTTTTTTCCCAAGCTCTTTAGTTTCTTCTTTTATCTCTTTTGCTTCTGTACTCAAAGCTTCTTTAGAAGTTTTTTTTTCTTGGACAACTTTTTCTTCTTCTTGAGGAGTAGTTTTTTCTTTAGCTTTTTCTTCCAATACTTCTTTTGTAATTTCTTTTGAAATTTCTTCTTTTTTAGGAGTATCACTTTTAACTTTTGCATCAGGCTTAGTCTGATCAGTAGAAACTTTACCATTCATAATAAAGTTAGCTAATCCCTCAGCTTGTTCCATTGTAACTGCACTCTGTGCAGACTTTACTTCAAGACCCATGTCAATCGCTTTTTTTAGAACATCTTTAGAAGCTATGCCTAGCTCTTTTGCAATTTCGTGTACTTTAACTTTTTCTATCATCAGTGATGATCTCCTTTAGTTGGTTCGTAAATTTATCTCTATCTCCACTTTTGCATTGACGCATAAGTGCTTTTAAAACTTTCTTCTCTAATAAAATACAGTTTTTACAAATATAAAAACTTCTTTTACTACCTATAAAAGATTTCAATGAGCCATCAACACATTGAAGTCTTAGTAGTTTGTTTTGCTCTTCTCGTTCTCTACAAGATATGCACATTCTAAGAGATTGTTTAAAAATTTTTGTCATTATATCTAAAATTAACTTTATTTAATAGTGCTTATCGCTCTATTATAAGACCATTATTGTCAAAGTCTAATATTTTCACTTCAAAATCTGAAAATTTTTGCTTTAGTTTATTTGCAATTACCGATGAGTCTTCATCGTAAGCCATAGAAAAAAATGTCGATCCGCTTCCCGAGAGTGTACTCATCAATGCTCCATTATCATAGGCAGTCTTTTGAACTGAAAAAAGTTCAGGTAAAACTTTCATTCTAGCTTTTTGATGAAACCTGTCTTGAGCAGATAATCTCAACATTTCCCAATCTTCATTAAAGAATGCTCCAACCGTTAAAGCTGTATGAGAAAGATTGTAGATTGCATTTTCCTTAGAGTATGACTTTGGGAGAAGTGTTCTTGCTTTTGATGTATTTATAGGCTTGTTTGGGATAGTAACAATAGCTTTTAGGTATGAAGGCAGATGCTTTCTTTGAGAAAATACTTTATTTTTCTCAACTGTTGCTACATTAAACCCACCCATAACCGCAGGAGTAATGTTGTCTGGATGCGATTCATACACTAAAGCATGGTTTAGTATTCTTCTCTTGCTTACTCTTATTCCTGCTGCTTCATGAGCACTTGCTATCGCACTTACTATTACCGCAGAAGAACTTCCAAGTCCTCTTGAGATCGGAATTTGGTTATAAAAAGTAAACTTAAAGTTTTGCTTTTTTTTCGTAAGCCTTGCATAGTGATCATTGAAAATTCCAACAAAAAGGTTATTGCCTTTAAGTCTAGGATTGTTTTCACCTTCACCTTTAATATTTACACTAAAAAACTTAGATGGGTAAAACTCCACTCTATTTCTCATCTCTACTGCTAAACCTAAGGAGTCAAATCCTGGTCCTAGGTTTGCACTTGTTGCTGGTACATTTATAGTCAAATCAACTCCTAATCAAACAGCTCCTATACCATAGTAAGGGGTAGCCGCTGTGCTAAACTCATTATAATCGAGCACATCAGGAAGCTTAAACTTCACACTTGGTACTGTTTCTAATTTTTGAGTTTTTATTTCTGAAGCTATTTTAACAAAATATAGCTTTCCAATCGCTTTTATTGCTTCATTATTGTTAAAATAAAAAGCATCTCTTGCATAAAGTGGTATTTTTTTTAAAATACTAAGAGATTTTAAAAATATATATGAAACTTTTATAGCCATAAAGCTTCCTGGTCCATTTGCATAAAATAAGGACTTAACACTATAGGTCTCAAAAATATTTTTATATATCTGAGGTAAAACCTCTGAACTCTTCTCATCACTTTTTATAAGTTCTAAAAGTTTACAATCTTCATATATTCCTATTAATATTGGTGAAGAGATGGCTACTAGGACTATATCTACTTCACTTTTTTTAAGCATAAGCTTTTTCTAATTCTTGAGTTTTTTCACCAACAAGCTCAATAACTTCATAATTTTCAGGACTTTTTAAAAGCTCAAGAGTAAGCTTGTGATTTAAGTCATGACTGCCTGCCATCGCTTCATAGTTTCCTACAAAATTCATACCAATCAAAGACATGTCACCTATAGCATCTAGTATTTTATGTCTTACAAATTCATCAGCAAACCGCAAGCCCTCGGGATTTAAAATCTTTTTATCATCTAAAACTATTGCATTTTCTAAAGAACCTCCAAGTGCTAAACCTTTTGAACGAAGGTATTGCACTTCATGTAAAAAACCAAAAGTTCTAGCTCTTGAAATTTCACTCTTATAATTTTCTTTTGTTAAGTTTAAGGCATACTCTTGTTTGTTTATTACGGGATGCGGAAATTTGATAGTAAAATTATAGTTTAGATCAGGAGATGGGGAAAGCTTTACATATTTTTCTCCTTCTTGAATTATAACCTCTTTTTTTATGCGCATTATTTTTTTTGCTTTATCTAACTCTTTTATGCCTGCTTCATCTAAAAGCATGCAATAACTAGCACTACTTCCATCCATAACAGGAACCTCATCAGCATCTACTATAACTTTTAAATTATCGATGCCATAAGCATAAACGGCAGAAAGTAAGTGTTCTATTGTAGATATTACTGTACCATTTTTCCCTATTACTGTTGCCATTTTTGTATCTACAACATTTTGAGGCACTAGAGGTATCGCAACATCTAGATCACTTCTATAAAAAACTATGCCACTGTTTGATGTTAATGGCTCTAGTCTAAGTCGTACAGGAACACCTTTGTGCAGTCCAATTCCAACTAGTTCAACAGCTTTGTTTATAGTAGTTTGATACATATTCTATCTCCTTTGAAAATAGTATTTTTTAGTTTCTATCTATAATTTTTTTTGCACTCTTGATAATATTACCTATATTTAATTGCATCCATTTTTCATCCATCCATTCTGCTGGACGAACCTCTATGCCTTGTATTAAAACTCCAAAGTGCAAATGATCACCCATAGCATAGCCACTTTTACCTGTATTTGCTATATATTCGTTATCTACAACTTCATCGCCAATAGCAACTTTAAGACTAGAACAATGACCATATAGAGTGTAGAGACCTAAACCATGGTCGATGATAGGCATATTTCCATAGATGCCATTAAGATCTGCATAAACAACTTTGCCAGCATTTTGTGGTTTTATTTGTGCTTGTGCATTACTTGCCATATCTATGCCTAAGTGATACGACTCACTTATATATTTTCCCTTATATGTATATTTTCTATGATCACCAAAGGAAGCAACAGTTGCAGCATTTTTTAGTGGATACATCTTGTTGAGTTTAAAATCACTAATCATCTCATCAGAAACTTTTGAAGTTATATCATGAATAAGCTTCTCATTTTTCGCTCTTATATCTTCGTTTATTATTTTAAATTGTTCTAAAAGATTTTCAACACCTTGAGTTTCTTCAAACTCTTCTCCAAGTTCGGCTATCTTGCCTTTTAAAAACCTATCGCTTAGTTCGATTGTTGAAACTCTATATTTTTTTTGCTTTATAAAGAGAGGAATATATGTTTTTGCGCTATTGTTTGCATAGTCAGTTGCGACAAGAGTAGCTTTAAAGCTTTGACTAACAACTGGCCATGCTAATAGTGTAATGTAATAACCATCTTTGTAAAATGGCTGTGCTTTAAACTTTTTACCAAAATTTGTTTCAACATAAAAATCTTTTAAATTTTCATCTGTGACTTTAAAGATAACAAGTGCTGCTCCACCTTTTTTAATCTTATAAGAGTTAGATATGATTTCTAATTTAGGTCTTTTTTTATCTATCTTAAGATCAAAAACTTTTTCCAAAGTATTGCCTTTAAAAAAGTTCCATCTGCTAGCATCTGTAGCTTTAACTATGATTTTAATATCTTTGTCTTTCATAGCATAAGCAATTCTTGGTGGTTCTACATCTATAACTAAAGAGGTCTTTGATTCTATGAACTCTTCATTATAAAGTACATTTTCACCTTTTTTGCTTTTCAATATTATACTATAAGATTTGACTCCGCTTATATCGCTCATATCTACTTGTAGTGGTTTTTTAAGATTCCAATATCCATTGGAGTTTAAATTTATCTTTGGAGCTTCTCGCTCAAAAGTTTCAGAGGTATAAACATATACCAAACTTACAATCATCAATATTACTATTGAAATACTTGCTATCGAAAAGTTATTTTTTTTTCTTTGCATCTTATGATTCCTTACAAATTAACTTTATTGTTTCGTTGTTATTATCTAGATCTAAAAGCACGGCTATCTCAACTGTTTGAAGCATTAAAGACTCTTTTAAAACTTCTTCACAATCTACAATATTTGCTCCACTTGCTTTTAAGTCATCGCTACTTATAGTAAAAACAGATGCACTTGCTTCATTTTCTAAAAGCATCTCGCTTAACATTTTTGACTTTAACCTAAGAAAAGATAATGAAGTTGTCTTTAGTATATATTTTGTGCAAGTTTTATACTCTGCACCACAATCAATCAACTCCCTAGCCATAGCAAAAATCGTACCATCAACAATCTTACTTGAGAAACCTTCACTTTCTTGCAGAAGACCTGCATAAAGAGCTGTTGCCATTTTAGGGTTTATTTTTATATTATTTTTTGAAAAAAACTCATACATTGATATGCAACTCTCATTAAAATCTATAAAACAATCAGCAGATTGAGGTTTTAATGCTCTTACTTTTTCAAACCACGGTAAAAAAGCATACTTTTTACTAAGCTTTTTATCATCATCTTTTTCCATGCATACAAGTGAAACTTTTTTATGCAATCTTATTATATATGTATATAATGCACTAGCTCCCGTTATATTAGATATATCGGTATCTATTACTATGTGATTTGCATTAAGTATTTTTTCTATAATATCATTCATTATTTTGTGATTGTACACTATTTTTTGTTCATTTTATAAACATAAGCCAATACTTCTGCAACTGCATTAAATGATTCTTCTGGTATTGGCTTATCAATTTCAACATCTGCATATAAAGTTCTTGCTAATAGAGGGTTTTGAACTATATGTACACCATTTTCTCTTGCAACTTTTTTTATTTGCTGAGCCATGTTGTCCATACCCTTTGCTACAAGTATAGGAGCCCGCTTACTCTCTTCATACTTTAAAGCCACTGCATAGTGAGTAGGGTTTGTTATAACTACATCAGCATTTGGAACTTCTGACATCATTCTTTGCCTAGAAATTTCCATCTGTTTTTGCCTAATCTTACCTTTTATTAAAGGGTCTCCTTCCATATTTTTCATCTCATCTTTTATCTCTTGTTTGCTCATTTTTAAACCATCAAAATATTGTTTTCTGACAATAATAACATCTATTATTGCAAATATAAAGATAATAAAAAGCATCACAGAGGCTAAGATAATTGCCTTGTCTTTTAGCCACTCTAGTTGGTCTCCTAAGCCAAACAGCGCAACAGTAGGAAGTTCCATTATAAACATAAAGAAAAAAATAAAACCTATGCCTAATGTTGTAAATGATTTGAAAGTTACTTTTACAGATTCTATCAGTTTTTTCATCGATATTAGATTTTTGATACCTTTTATAGGGTTTAGTTTACTTAGTTTTGGTTGTATTGAATCAGGAGAAAATAAAAACCCAAACTGAGCAAGAGCGCCAACAACACCAGCAATAGCAACAGCTAGAGCCAGTGGCATAATGATCAGTAAAATCTCGCTAGTGGTTATAATGGTTACATCAAGTACAAATAGCTTTTCCAATGGTGTACCAATAAGAGAAAAATAGTGCTTAAAAAGTTGCAAAACACGATCTAGCATATATGGAAAAAGCATTAAAACTGCTAAGATCGCAACAAAAAGAGTTATAACCCCAGATGCATCCTGAGACTTAGGAACATTCCCCTCTTTTCTAGCATCTTCTATCTTTTTGTCAGTAGGTTCTTCTGTCTTTTCTTGATCATCTGCCATATAAATATCCTAGAAGAAGATACAAAAATATAAAGTATTTTTCTTTAGTATCATAGCGATTAGCGTAGAAAAAAGGACTAGTTCTTTTTTCGTTCAAATAGTAGTAGTCTTCTGTCTTTTCTTGATCATCTGCCATATAAATATCCTAGAAGAAGATACAAAAATATAAAGTATTTTCTACACAAACCTAGGCTAATCCATTTTCATAGAAAGATCGATCCAATTTGCTTGATGGATTAGTGAGCCGCTACTTATAGCATCTACTCCTGATTTTGCATAAGACTCTATAGTTTTTAAAGAGATATTTCCGCTAGCTTCTAAAAGTATATGAGAGAAATTTTTATTACGAAACTTTACTATTTCTTTTATTGACTCTGGTGTCATATTGTCACACATAACTATATCTGCACCACTCTTCATAGCATCTACTGCTATATCAAAATTTTCTGCCTCTACTTCTATCTTTGTAGTAAAAGGTATCTGCTTTCTTGCTTTAACTATATATACCTTTAAATCTTTGATAGTTTTTAGGTGTGTATCTTTAATCATCAAAGAGTCATCTAAGCCCATTCTATGGTTTGTAGCTCCACCAACCTTTGTTGCATACTTTTCAAAAACTCTGAGTTGTGGTCTTGTTTTTCTAGTATCAAGAAGTTTAATTTCATAAGGTTTAACTATTTTTACATATTTATCTGTTAGTGTTGCTATCGAGCTTGCATGTAAAAGAATATTTAAGAGTGTTCTTTCTATCTTAAGGATCGTGTGAGAATCCCCTTTAAGACTAGCGATAATATCGCCATTTTTAAAGGTTTGAGAATCGGTTTTGTTCCAAAAGAGTTCAAAGTTTTCAAGTTTTGCTAGAGCATCTATATATTTTTGCCCAGCAACAACTCCTGAGCTTTTTGCAATAATGCTTGCACTTGCATCTACACTTGGCTCAACTAAAGCATATAGATCTCCACGACCTACATCTTCTGCTAAAGTTGCTTTTACAAACTCTTCTATCATAATGCCAACATTCTCTCTAGTGCGATTTTTGCCCACTTTTGAGTTTTAGCATCTACTGTTATCTCGTTTAGTGGTTCTCCATCTTCTATGGATTTTAATGTAAGATATACATCTTCTAAGGTTGTTTCATTCATAGTTGGGCATTCTGGCTTTGTTGAAGATAGAACAAAAGTATTTTTGCTTCTAAGGCGATTTACCATGTTAAACTCTGTTCCTACTGCGACTTTTTGCTCCTCTGGAAGCTCTTTTATATACTTTATAAGTTGTGATGTCGAACCAACAAAGTCAGAAGCATCACAGATGCTAGGATCACACTCTGGATGAACTGCTATCAAAATACCTGGATATTTTTTACGATAAAAAGTTATATCTTCTAAAGTAAAAAGTTGATGAACTGAGCAAAAACCATCATAACAGATAATATCTACTTCGCTAGGGTTTGTTCCATCTCCTATTACACAAGATTTGAGTCCCATCTGATTTGCAATATTTTGACCTAAGCATCTATCTGGAACAAAAAGTATTTTTTTGCCCTCTTTGAGTGCTGAAGTGATGATGATTTTGGCATTTGAGCTTGTGCAAACCATACCGCCCATCTCTCCAACTTGTGCTTTTACTTCAGCATTTGAGTTTATATATGTGATAGGTAATATATCTTCTTTACTTATGCCATTGTCTTGCATAAACTTTACAGACTCATTGTAGTAGATACTATCTATCATTTTAGCCATAGCACAACAAGCCGCTTTAGGCATGACAACTCTTTTATGAGGAGATAAGACTTTAACACTTTGACCCATAAAGCCAACACCACTAAAAACAACAAACTCCGAGTCATCTTCTCTTGTTCGTATAGCTAACTCAAGCGAATCACCTGTAATATCTGCAACATCAAAAACTTCATCTCTTTGGTAAAAATGTGCAACAAGTGTAACACTTAGTTTTGATTTTAACTCTTTTATTTTTTCTTTTAATTCTTCATTTGTAAACTGCAACTAGAAACCTTTTCTTTTATAGTCTTGCCATTATATCAAATTTTATTTATTTATAACTATTTTATAGTAAAATGTCATAATTATTTTTTAGGATGCTTATGGATTTTTTATTTAATACAAATGTACAATTTTTTATACTAGCTTATTTAGTTGGGGGTATTCCCTTTGGTTTATTACTTGCAAGAAGGTTTGCTGGAGTAGATATAAAAAAAAGCGGTAGTGGTAGCATCGGTGCTACAAATGTTCTTAGGGTTGTAAAAAAGAGCGATCCTGCTCTAGCAAAAAAGCTCGGAGCTGTTACCTTAGCTCTAGATGCTTTAAAAGGTGTCTTTGTCTTGCTTATCGCTAGTTATGTTTTTAACCTTAGCGAGGCAACACTTTGGGGCATATCTGTTTTAGCAGTTGTTGGTCATTGTTTTAGCCCCTACCTCGGGTTTAATGGTGGAAAGGGCATCGCCACAGGTTTGGGAGTTATGATCTTTATGATACCTGCTGAGACACTTATTGCCCTTGCTACATGGGCTATCTTGGCTAAAACTGTTAAGATCTCTTCTGTTTCTTCTTTAACTGCCGTTTTGATTTTAGCAGTTTCTAGCTTTTTCATTCATCCAAATATGCCTCATGCTCCAGTAATTTTTATATCTTTTATACTTTTTTACAAACATATCCCAAATATTGTCCGTTTATTTAATGGCGAAGAAAAAAAAGTATGACTATATATGTAGAAAATCTAAAATTTCAATGTATTATAGGAATTTTAGATTTTGAAAGAGTGACTCCTCAAGATGTTATTATAAATCTTAAAATAAAATACAACTATAAGAAATCATTTATAGACTACTCTAAAGTTGTAAAAAAAATAAGAAAGATTATGATAATAAGTGAGTTTTTACTTATAGAGGATGCAATAAAGGAACTGAACTTAAAGTTGGTTAAAGAATTTAGCTCCATTAAAAAAATAGATATAAAAATAACAAAGCCGTCGATTATAAGCGAGTGTGTAGTTAGTGTAGGCAATAGTTACAAATACAAATCTTAAGTTAAATTTAAAGGAATATTAAAAAAACTTGAAATTTTCTTTAAGTTAACCTAAAAATATGTTATGATTCCGCCAAAATATTCACATAAAGGATAAGATTTATGCGTATTCTTATTATAGAAGATGAAGTAACATTAAATAAAATGCTGGCAGAGGGACTTAAAGAGTTTGGCTACCAAAGCGATGTAGTTGAAACTCTTAAAGATGGAGAATACTACTTAGATATTCGTAACTATGATTTAGTTCTTATGGACTGGATGCTCCCAGATGGAAACTCTGTTGATATTATTGGTAACATCAAGACCAATACTCCAAAAACTGTTGTAGTTGTTTTATCTGCTAGAGATGACAATGAAAGTGAGATAGAAGCTCTTAGAAGCGGTGCCGATGACTATATCAGAAAACCTTTTGACTTTGATGTTCTTATAGCTCGTATTGAGGCTCGTCTCCGTTTTGGTGGAAGTAATATTATTGAAATCGAAGATTTGACAATCAACCCTGAAGAGGAAAAGATCACTTATAAAGATCAAGATATAGAGCTTAAAGGTAAACCTTTTGAGGTTCTTACTCACCTAGCTCGCCACCGTGACCAGATAGTTTCTAAAGAACAACTTTTAGATGCTATATGGGAAGAACCTGAACTTGTGACACCTAATGTCATCGAAGTTGCTATCAATCAGATTCGTCAAAAAATGGACAAACCTCTAGGTATTACGACTATCGAAACTGTTCGTCGTCGTGGTTACCGTTTTTGTTTTCCAAAAGAAGTAAACTAAGAAGTGATTAGCCCTATCTTGGGCTAATTGATTAGGTATAAAATGCTCGCAAAACAAAGTATTAGAAGAAAATTTCTTTTTCAACTTATTATCGCTTCTGCTTCACTGATATTTGTATTTTCATCTTTTTTATACTTCTATATAGAAAACTCTATCTATGATGAAAAACATAAAGAACTTATACAATTTGCAAAAAATATAGCAAATGACCAATCTCTGCTTCATGTAGAGTCAGACTCTTCAGACTCCTTGTTAGGTATAGAAATAGAGATCATTCAAGTAAAAAAGTTTAACCCTGATATAGATCTATATGAAACTATAAAAAATGGACGCACATTTTTAACACTTATATACCCATACAATTTTGAAGATTTGAGCTATCTTAAAATCACAAAAGAAGTTACACACACTAAAAAACTTTTAGATAAAATACTTCGTTATATTTTCATCATAAATATACTGGGCTTCGTACTTGTCATACTGTATGCTATCACTTTATCAAAAATATTGATAATACCTATAAAAACCATAAGCAATAGACTCTCAAATATGAATGAGCATCTAATGAAACCTATAAAAGTAGAAGAGTTGCCAGAAGAGTTTGAGCCACTTGGTGTAACCATAAATCATCTAATAGCTAGGATACAAAACTTCGTAAAATACAAAAAAGAACTTTTTATCGGTACTGCCCATGAGTTAAAAACTCCACTCGCTGTTATAAAGCTAAAAAGCCAAGTCACTCTAATGAAAAAACGGGAACCACAGGAGTATATAGACGCTCTCAAGACTACTATTAAAAGTATTGATGAGATGAATATCATAGTGTCAAATATCTTAAATGTTGGTCGTCAAGAGGGTGCACAACTTGAAAAGCCTACAAAACTCGACTTGATCGTTTTTCTTAAAAATAAAGCAAATGACTTTAAACTTTTAGCAGAAAGTGAGGGTAAAATAGTTCAAATGGATTTTCAACCATCAACTTTTATGGCAACTCTACAAACTTCATTACTAAACCAAATCGTTCAAAATTTTGTACAAAATGCCCTCAAGTTTACTCCTAAAGAAAAATCGGTCATGATAAAAAGCTCCAAATATAAAGATGGACTACTCATAGAGGTTATTGATGAGGGTTGTGGAATCGATGATAGTGTTGATCTTTTTGCCCCATTTAAAAGACAGGGTGATAAATCTGGTGTTGGTCTAGGCTTATTTTTAGCCAAAAGTGCCGCAGATGCCCTAGGTGCCGATATTAAGATCCAAAATAGAGAAGATGGAGTGCAGGGAACTATTGCTACACTAGAAGTTAAGTCACAACCATCTTGTAAAATATCTACATAAATATAAAATAGATGCTAAAATTGATAGGAGCTTATTTGTTGAGATTTGACTCATTGATAAGAGCTAGTTTTTTTTCTCGTGAGAGCTTCTTGATAAAATGCTCTCTCTTAGAAGCACAACTTCTATCAAGCTGAACCTCGCTATAAACAAGCTTAACTGGACGACGAGCCTTTGTGTATTTGGCACCTTTATTTGAGTTATTATGCTCATATAAGCGTCTTTTTAGATCGCTTGTTATGCCAGTATAAAGAGTATTATCAAAACATTTAACAATATAAACAAAGTAAGACATGTCTAATTTTACTACAATCTACATTAAAGAAGTTAGAAACTAGAGACTTTTATGGGGTTTTTCACCTAGACTAATGTAAGATTGAGATGCTATAGTGAAACT
>JAERRX010000004.1 GCA_016735225.1 Sulfurimonas sp.
AAAAAAATGGTATAATTTAGTTCTAAATCAAGCAAAATGGAGCAACAGCATGGGATATAAACACGATTATGATAAAACACTATATAGATTGACCGTTATTTTGCAAAAACTTTATGAGGGAGAGTCGCTCTCTATCACTCAGTTAGCTGATGAGTTTGGTACGAGTACGAGGACAGTGCAGAGAGATTTCAATGAAAAGCTTACACAATTTCCTATCATCAAAGATGGTAAAAAGTGGAAGATGAGAGATGGTTTTCACATAGAAAAACTAAAGTCAGTTGAAGACCAGCTCGTTTTGGATATGCTTGAAAAAGTAAGTGAAAATCTCGGAACAAATTTTTCCCAAAAAGCAAAACTAATCCTCTCAAAGATAAAAAATCCAGACCTAAGCCCTATATACACAAATCTAAACATAGAAGATATAGGCTCAAGCATGAAAAACATCAACCTCATAGAACAAGCCATACTACAAAAATCTATCCTTACATGTAACTATCTCATAGGCACAAAATCTCACAACATAGGAGTAAAGCCACTAAAGATAGCCAACTTTGAGGGCTTTTGGTATCTTGTAGCGATGGATAGCAGAAACGATGTATTGAAAAAATACCACATAAAAAGTATAAGCAACATCAAGATACTAGATAAAACCTTCACTCGCTCAAAAGATTTAGATGAATCTCTAAAAAACGCTATAAATATTTGGTTCAACATAGAAAACACGCCATTTGAAGTGATTCTACATGTAAACGGAACCATAGCAAAGTACTTTCAAAGAAAACCCATCTCAAAATCACAAGTCATCTCTAGCATAAATTCAGATGACGGAAGCTTAGAGTTAAGTCTCAAGATAACTCATGTGATGGAGATAATCCCAACTATACTACACTGGCTACCGCATATCAAAGTGATAGAGCCTGAGTTTTTAAAAGAAGAGATAATCCAGAGTGTTGAAGAGTATTTGAAAGATATTACAAACCAGACATAAAGCTGTCAGCTATTTCTTTATAATATAACTACAAAAGATAAAGGAATAGCAAATGCAAACAATCAAAACAGAGTTATCAATCAATGGTAGAAGTGTAGTTATAGGTCACCAATTTTTAGAAGAAATAGTTGGAGATATCCCTGATGTAAAAGAAAGCCAAGAAGTTTTTAGTGTATTAGCTCAATCTGATAACCCATACGCAAGAGAAATTCTATCAAGGGATGTCGATAACCTAAATAAAGACACTATTCATCTTTTACTTAATGATGAGAATCAAGTATATGATGATTTAGGAAAGCGAGGAATGTATAGTGAAAATACATAGATATGATGGCAAGAAAAAGATACTTATCTTTAGTGGTGCTGGCATCAGTGCAGAGTCTGGCATAAAGACTTTTAGAGATTCTAATGGTCTATGGGAAAATCACAAGATAGAAGATATATGTACTCAAAGTAGTTGGAAAAAGAATTTTGAACAGGTTCACAAATTTTATAATGCAAGAAGAACACAACTGCTATCAGTAGAACCAAATGAAGCTCACAAAGCAGTAGCAAGGATAAAAGAAAAGTATGGCGATAGCTGTTATGTAGTAACCCAAAATGTAGATGACATGTTTGAGAGAGCTGGCTGTAAAGATGTCATACATGTACACGGAGAAATAACAAAGATGGAGTGCACAGCATGTGGTAATGTGTGGGATATAGGATATAAAGCGTTTGATATATCACTAGATAAATGCCCAAAATGTGGTTCACTAAAAGGGGTAAAACCATTTATAGTCTTTTTTGGAGGACAAGCCCCAAGATATATAGACATGTATAGAGCTTTTGAGGTTTGCAAAAACAAGGACAGTATAGTTGTCATCGTTGGAACTATGGGCAATGTTGTACCTGTAGAGAGTTTACTAGAAAACACTCCTTGTAAAAAGATACTCAATAACTTAGAGTTATCGCCTTATATAAATGAGAATCATTTTGACGAAATACACTATGAAAGAGCGACTAGAACAATGGTTAAGATAGAACAAAATATCTCTTTTTAGATATAATCACTATAACAATAATACAAAAAGGTTTTTAAATGCCAAAATACATACTAACTGACACCGAGACAACAGGTAATCAAGATGAAGATAGAACTATCCAAATAGGGGCTATGATATGGATATGAAATACACACTTGATAAGATTATGGGGCATATTTAACTATGCAAAACCTTTACATAACATACTCAAACCAAAAAGCAAGAGACTTGAAAAACAGTAGTTTAACTAAGCCATTAGACAAGATAATCACCCTTGATAACCTTGTTTTAGAACTATATGAGAAAAAGAATTTTCAAATCATCATAGATGAGAAGATAGGCTCTTCACTCATTTATAAGATAATCCATGATAACAACATAGAGTACTTTTCATATCTAAAAAATGGAGCAGATAGTCTTGGTATCATATATGGATTTATATTAAAATGCAGAAGAAACGAGATAGCATTTGACACCCTTCATAGTGGAGAAAAACTTGAAGCACTTGAGCAGATAGATAGTGCCTATCAAGAGTACAAAAAAGCAAACTCACTAGCAGATAAATCAGATATAGAAAAAACCGTGCTAGAGAGCTGGAGTGATGAGTTTTTAAAGGAGTACGACACTCTACATGTAGATGAGTTTGTCGTAGGCAACATCGACTTTGTAGGCTCTAGCATAGCTAAAAAGATACTAAACAAACTCTCTACATGTAGAGCCATAACCCCCAACAAAACAGACACTACAAAACCAAATCTCATAAAACCAAAAGATGAGGTCTTTAACAGTATCGATGAAGTAAAAACAGCGATAAAGATAGCAAGAAAGCTACTCCAAGATGGAGAAAAAGCAGAAGATATACTCATAGTAGCATCAGATATAGCAGAGTATGCACCCATATATAGACTCTTTTTAGATGAGTATGAGATGAGAGGGTTTTGCTCTGTTGGAACTCCTTTGACTCACTTCTACAACTCCACCAATCCTAAAGTAAAATCAGCACTAGAGGATTATGAAGCTACGATAGATGGGCTACAACTACTATACAACAAGCTAGGACTAAAGCTAGAAACCAACACCAAAGAGAGCATAAAAGCATCTATAACCCTACAAGAACCAAAGATAGGCATAGAACTAACAGAGCCAAACCAGATAGTCGGACTTAGTAGAGAGTACAAGCACATCATCTTCATAGGCACGGACATAAACCACTTCCCACCAAAAGCAACCGATAACTTCTTGTACAGCTATGAAGAGAACATCAAATACTTCCATGCAAACAACTACTTCACAAGCTCAAAAACACAGTACGAAGAGCTAAAAAGAGTAAGCAAAAACCTATACATCATAACAGCTAGATACAGTGGAAAACGAGAGCTAGTACCCTCCATCATACTAGACTCTACATGTAAAGAAACTATAGATATAAGTCATATCAAAAGCAGAAGCGATCTTGCCCTAGAGGGAGCTACTGCTACAAAAGAGAACTGGCTAAAGAGCAACAAGATTGAGGTGAAAAACATAGAAGCAAAACATCTCTCAGCATCTCAGATAAACAAGTACAACACCTGCCCTCTAGCATATCTCTACTCAAACAAGATAAGACTACAAGCACCAACTCAACCCCAAGAAGGTTTTGATGCGATGGAACAAGGAAGCTTGATGCACCTCTGCTACGAGTTTTTTGGCAGATACATAAAACAAAACTGTATAACCTCTACATGTAGAGATGAACTCAACGACATAATGCTCAAACAATCAAAACTAGCATACAAAGACAAACAGACAACAGAACCAAGAGGAAAACCAGAACTCAAAGAGAACATACACCACAAAATCTTTCTCTCTACTCTTCAAGCAGGACTAAATGACGATAGACCAGCTGAACTTCTAGCAAAGTTTGTCGGCTACTATATAAAAAATGCAAAAGAGTTTGACTACTTTCAAAACACAGAGTTTGAAAAAGAGTTTGCACTTGATAATGAGCTAAAACCTTGTGAGTTAAAAGACAAAAAAGACGCGGGTTATTTTATAAAAGGTTTTATAGATAGGTTCGATAACCTGCCAAACCATATCAACATAGTAGATTACAAATCAAAAAAAGTGAAAAGAAAAGATAAGAAAAAACAAGAAGAAGTAGATAGTTTAAAAGATGTACAACTAGCCCTGTACATTCTATACGCTTCACAGCAGTACCTAAATAAAACATTTGATGCCCACATGCTAAGCTTCAAAGGCAATGAAAACGGCATAAAGTTTGTAACTCAAAAGAGCATAGATGAAGTAGCAGTCAAAAAGCTAGTAAATGACACAAAAAAGAAGATAGAAAGTGGGGATTTTAGTTTTAACAGTAGTGATGAACAGATGTGTGAGTGGTGTGATGTGAGGTATATTTGTCATGAGAGCGTATTGAGTAAAAGTCTAAAAGGGGCTGAAAATGGCTAAAAGTATAGAGCTAAATTACAAAGATTTTATCTTAGATATCAAAACAAAAATAAAATCTTCACAATTAAAAGCACATGTGAAAGTAAATAAAGAACTGCTAAAACTTTACTGGGAACTAGCCAAAATGATAGTTGAAAAACAGAAACAATCATCATGGGGAGATGGATTTTTAAAAGATATAAGTAGAGATTTGAAATCTGAATTTCCAAATATGAAAGGCTTCTCATATAGAAATATAAAATACATACGACAATGGTATAACTTTTATAACGAAGTAATTGGGCAACAAGCTGTTGCCCAATTAGAGATAGACAAAATATTTCAAATTCCTTGGGGACACAACATAGCTATTATCACAAAAACTAAAGAGTATAAAGAAGCTAGTTTTTATATAGATAAAACTATACAAAACAATTATTCAAGAGCTATGCTTATGAAGCAAATAGAAAACAATCTTTACAAAAATAGTGGCAATGCAATCACAAACTTTAAAAACACTCTGCCCCAAGCAAACTCTAGTCTTGCTATAGAATCAGTAAAAAACCCTTACAATTTCGACTTTTTAGATATAAGAGCAGAGCATGATGAAAAAGAGCTAGAAGATGCTCTTGTAGATAATATGACTAACTTTTTACTAGAATTAGGAAGTGGCTTTGCATTTATAGGTCGTCAATACAAACTAAAAGTAGAAGAGAACACCTATAAAATAGATTTACTATTTTACCATACAAAACTACACTGTTATGTGGTTATAGAACTTAAAACTGTAGATTTTAAACCTGAGTTTGCAGGTAAATTAAACTTTTACATAAGTGCCATTGACACGCAAATAAAATCAAAAGAGGACAATCCAACGATAGGCATTATAATATGCAAATCTAAAAATGACACCTTAGTAGAGTATTCACTAAGAGATATTCAAAAACCATTAGGGATTAGTGAATATGAACTTACAGAGATTTTACCAAAAGAGTTAGAATCTAGTTTACCTAGTATAGAACAGATAGAAGCGGAGTTTATGCGGTGATTGAACAGCTATACTTCTATTATATAAAGAAAAAGAATAGATAAAATGCCACAAATAATCTACACCATAGATGAATATGTAACAAATATTAGAAAAAGAGATACATTCTGGATAGTTTTCAACACAGTCTATAATGATGTACATGCATTTAAAGAAGAGCTAGGTGGCAGAGAGCATTTAGATGAAGAAAACACAGATTTTGATGAGCAAAAAAGATTTTTAGATTTTATGAGAGAGAACTTTGCTGATGTTAAGATACTTAAAGTGTTTGACTTGGTATCTGCTGGGTATATTATATATCCATATCTTGGAAGTTATGCTATAGATATTGATAAGGGTGATAAGTGTTATGAAGCATTGGCAAAAAGATATAATGATCCTTATGAAGATGCCACTAGAAACAATGCAGTTTTATGGATGATAGACTATGAAAATGCAAAGAAATTTCATAAATATAGAGAAGACATGATAGAAGGAGAGTTTTAAAAGTGAATAAAAATCTAAAAATACGAAATTCTACAGCAGAGTTTTTGATGTTTACTTCAGACAATAGAGAAAATAGCATAGAGGTAAAAGTAGCCGATGAAAATGTTTGGCTTACTCAAAAGCTAATAGCTGAACTTTTTGGAAAATCTGTATCAACTATAAACGAGCATTTGAAGAATATCTACATAGAAAAAGAGTTAAATAAAGATAAGACTATAAAGAAATTCGGAAATTCCAAATTTGCTAAAAAACCAACAAATTATTACAATCTCGAAGTGATTATCTCTGTAGGATATAGAGTAAATTCTCAAAGGGCTATACAGTTTAGGCAGTGGGCTACACAAGTGCTAAAAGAGTTCGCTATAAAAGGTTTTGTGCTTGATAACAAAAGATTGGAAAATGGCACTTATCTTAGTGAGGAGTATTATGACTCACTGCTAGAGCAGATAAGGGAGATAAGATTAAGTGAAAGGAAATTTTATCAAAAGATAACAGATATATATGCTACAAGTGTTGATTATAAAAACGACAGTGAAACTACAAAAATATTTTTTAAAAAAGTGCAAAACAAACTACATTTTGCCATACACGGCAATACTGCAGCAGAGGTGATTTACGATAGGGCAGATGCAACAAAGGACAATATGGGACTTACTTCCTGGGAAAACTCACCAGATGGTAAAATAGTAAAAACAGATGTTGTGATTGCAAAAAACTATTTGACAAAAGAGGAGTTGGATTCGCTAGGAAGGATAGTCAATGCATATCTTGACTTAGCTGAGAGTAGAGCAAAAAGAAACATTCCTATGACTATGGAAGATTGGGCAAAACGACTAGATCTTTTTTTAGAGTTTGATGACAGAGAAGTACTTAAAAATAGTGGCGAGATAACAGCAAAGATAGCAAAAGAGACTGCTTTGAGTGAGTTTGAAAAATACAGAGTTACGCAAGATAGACTCTATGTTAGTGATTTTGATAGACTCATAATGGAAACTAAGGACAACAATGAAGCCAAATAAATTCACAATCCAAAAAAGCTTTGCCATAAACGCAGGAGCTGGAAGCGGAAAGACATATACGCTAAGTAGAAGATACATCAATGCTCTTTTGGGGTTTGATTACTTTAGAGAAGATTATGAAACACAAAAGCCTTGCTTTGGTGAGCAAGAACCTGCATCTGTAAACCAGATAGTCACTATCACTTACACTGAAGCTGCTGCTTTGGAGATGAAAGGTAGGATTTTTAAGCTGGTATCTAAAATACTTCATTTTGATACTCTACATGTAGAGGACGACGACTATAGCTCTATAAAAGAGGCAAATGACGCGGCAAAAGATGAACGTAACTTTCTAGTTGAAACCTTGAAAAAAGCTTACCAAGATAGCGGTAATTCTCGCATCTCCACCATACACTCTTACTGTCTTAATATCATAAAAGCAAATGCAGACATAGCTCGTATGGACACAAAA
>JAERRX010000048.1 GCA_016735225.1 Sulfurimonas sp.
TAAGAGTTTTTTTCTCCTACTTTTGGAAACTTTAAGTTTGCTTTTGAGAGAGATTGTTTTTCAACACTATCTTTTGGATATATTTTTAAAACTGATCTTATATTTTCAACCTTTGAAGGTTTGATAACTTTATCTTGTGGAATAGCAACACTTCCACCGCAAGCACTTAAGATGAAAGCCAATAGGGAGAGATAGATATATCTTTGCATGAGAAAACCTTTTTTATAGTTCGGGTATTATATCATTATTTATATATTTATGTGAATAATAGTAAAATAAAATAGTTTTTGAAGTTTCTATGTGAGTGTTAGGGGTTTAAAGTGGTGGCCAATCTCGGAATCGAACCAAGGACACACTGATTTTCAGTCAGTTGCTCTACCGACTGAGCTAATTGGCCATATTTTTAAAGAACGGTATTGTATCTTTGTGATGCTGAAAGCTAGCTTATATCTCTGATAACTTCTTTAAATTCATCTCCTCTTTGTGCATAAGAGCTAAACTCATCAAGGCTAGATGCTGCTGGAGAGAGTAGGGCAACTTCATCTGTTTTTAAGTTTTTATCTATTTTCACTATGGCATCTTTTAAGTTTAAACAGAGTTTTGAGTTGATATTGTATTTAAATGAAAGTTTATGAAGTCTATCTTTGTTTGAGCCAATAGCATAGATGCTGATATCTTTGTTTTTTAAATATTCAAAAAGCTCATCAAGTTGTACTCCTTTATCATCGCCACCAAGTATAAGATGTACAGGAGAGTCACTGTATCTTTGTAGGGCCGCTATAGTTGCATCTATGTTTGTTGCCTTTGTATCATTTACCCAAAGACGATTTTTAGCATCTCTTAGCTCCTCTTGTCTATGTGGATCAAGTATAAAGGAGTTTATTTTATTATAGTCTATGTTGTCAAAAAGTATCTTGTCTATCGCCATAGCCAAAAGAGCATCTGCTAAAAAAGCCCCTTTGAAGTTTACTCTATCTATATCTATATCAAAGTGTTTAGCTAGAGAGTCCTCATCTTTATAAGAGATGATATGAGCATCTGTTTTTATATCTTTATATCTATGTGGAACTATCGCTATTTCGCCCTCTTGCATAGTTAGAAGTGGTTTTAGTTTTGCATCTTCATACTCTTTCATACTCCCATGCCAACTTAGATGGTCTGGACTTATAGGAAGTAAAACATATATATTTGGGCTTGCTTTGTTTGTGTAGTGCATAGTAAAAGAGCTTGTTTCTAGTATCCATATCTTTGCATCTGCTCTAAGTTTAGCTAGTGGTACTCCTATATTGCCTCCAGCTTGAGAGCCTTTGTCTTTTAGTAGATGCTGCATCATTTGGGTTGTAGTAGTTTTACCATTTGTTCCGCTTATCCATACTTTAAGAGGTGATGTATCTTTGAAGTAGTCATACTCACTTATAAGGTTTTTGGCTTTTTTTATAAGTGGGTTTGATGGAGGTATAGCAGGAGAGGGGATCTCTAGTGAAGAGTATTTTGCATCAAATTGACTCGAAGGATTGACTTTAAAACCATTTTTATCACGAAAGGGCTTAGTACATTTATCATCATAAAAAACAGCATTTTGCACTACTTTTGCTATAGCTTTTGTTGTTTTTGCATAACCAAAAAGAGATACTCTTTGCATCTAACGAATCTTTAGTGTTATGAGTGCTATAACATTTGAGAGAATAGCGATAACCCAAAATCTTACAATTATCTTATTTTCAGCCCATTTTTTCATCTCAAAGTGATGATGTATAGGAGCCATTAAAAAGACTCTTTTTTTACGAAGCTTGAAACTGCCTACTTGTAGTATAACAGAAACTGTTTCCATGACAAAAACAGAACCAATAAGAAGCAGGAGTATCTCACTCTTTGACACAATAGCGAGATAGCCTAGAAATGCACCGATAGCAAGGGAACCACTATCGCCCATAAAAACTTCCGCTGGATGACAGTTGTACCATAAAAACCCTATCAAAGCCCCCATCAAAGCAGTGGCTACTATGGCAACCTCACCTACATTAAAATTTGGCATCAAGAGATAGTTTGAGATGGCGGTATGACCAGTTATATAGATAATAATAGCAAAAGAGCTTAGTGCTGCTAAAGAGGGAACAGTAGCTAAACCATCAAGTCCATCTGTTAAGTTTACTGCATTTGAAGTTGAGATAATAACTAAAGACCAAAAAACAATAGCATAGATGCCCATATCAAATATAGGAGTTTTTAAAAAAGGTATATATAGTTCAGTGTTAAAGTCTGAAAATAGAGATAAAAAAGAGGTAACAACAATAGATGCTAGTATTTGAAGTGTTAGTTTTGTTCTTGCTTTTAAACCAGCAAGGTTTTTACTCTTTTTTATCTTTGCATAGTCATCTTCAAAGCCGATGAGAGAAAAAAGAATAAGTGTAAAGATAGCTCCAAGTGCATATAGGTTTGAAAACTTTATGGTAAAAAGTGAAGCTATTATAGTAGAAGTGATAAATACAATACCGCCCATAGTCGGAGTCTTTGCTTTTTGCTGATGTGCTTGCGGTGCTAACTCGTTGATGGGTTGAACACTAGATGTTCTTTGCGCCCACTTTATAAAACGAGGAAGTATAAAGAGTGTTAAAATAAGAGCTATAAAAAATGATATACCAGCTCTTATGGATATATATCCGAGTAGATGAATGTTGAAAAGTTCGTGTAAGCTATAGAGCAAATGATATCCTGTTATATAATAAATGTTGAGATATTTTAAAAAAGATATTATAGTATAAATTGTTTAACCTTTGTTAAGTTATGCAAATATA
>JAERRX010000052.1 GCA_016735225.1 Sulfurimonas sp.
TTTAGTTTTAGGTTAAAATTTCTGTAGATAAGAGAGCATTATATAGATAAAATCTTTTTTGTGGTATTATAAGCTTAATATTTAGTTTTAAGGTATTTGAATGGATTTAGGTACGGTTGTTGGTATAGTTCTCATTGCGGTTCTTTTGCTTGGTGCCATGGTTATGGGTGTTGGGGTAGTTGCTTATATTGATATTCCTTCGGTGCTAATTGTTGTTGGAGGCTCAATAGGTGCTTTGATGGTATCTTATAAACCTTCTCAAATGAAAGGCAGTATGAAAGTTTTTATGGTTGCCGTTAAGCCTACTGTAACGGATGAGATGGAACTCATCAAGAAGCTTGTTGATTTTGCAACAAAAGCAAGAAAAGATGGCATATTAGCTTTAGAGTCAGAAGTAAATTCAGAAGAAAATCAGTTTTTAAAAAAGGGTCTTTCCATGGCGATAGATGGGAGTGAACCCGACACTATTCGTGAACTTTTAGAGATAGATATGGAACAAACAAGCACAAGGCATAAGATAAATAGTTCTATATTTAACAACTGGGCCGGACTTGCTGGGGCTATGGGTATGGTTGGTACACTTATTGGTCTTGTTGCGATGCTTTTAAATATGGCAGACCCCTCAGCTATTGGTCCATCTATGGCAGTTGCTCTACTTACTACTATGTATGGTGCTATGATTGGTAATATTTTCGGTACACCTATTTATAATATATTAACAATTAGAAATGATGAAGAAGTTGTAGTTAAAGAGATGATTATAACTGGTATTATGTCTATCCAGTCAGGAGATGCCCCAAGAGCTTTAGAAGCGAAACTTCTCGGCTATTTAGCACCAAACGACCGTGTTAGTCAGTTTGACTAAGGCTTAAGTAATGGCTAAAGATAAATGTCCAGAATGTGAAGAGTGCCTACCTGCATGGCTAGCTGCTTTTGGAGACTTGATGTCACTACTGCTATGCTTTTTTGTTTTGCTTCTTTCTATGTCGAGTATGGATGCAAAGAAAGTTTCTGAAGCTATTGGCTCACTTAGTGGTGCTATGAGTGTTTTAGAGGGTGGAACAAAAACTGAAATATCAAAACAAAGAATCCAAGAGTCAACCCCAATAGAGTCAAGTGATGAAACAAGCGATACGGTAAATAGAATAACACAAGCTGCCATGGATGCCAATGAGATGATAGATAAAGGAAAGGGTCCCTCTATTACTGTTGAAGAAGCACAAGAGGGTTTTATTATAGAGTTACCAGCATCTTTACTTTTTAAATCAGGAAGTGCAACTATTGAAAATGAAGATACACTGCTCTTTTTAAAAAGAGCAGCACTTATAGTAGATGAGTTACCAAGCAATATGCAAGTAAATGTCAAGGGTCATACGGATAACCAGGGACCAGGTAAAAACAGCATCTATAAAGATAACTGGGAACTATCATCAGCTAGGGCTATATCTGTACTTCAAGAGCTTCTTTTAGATGGAGTTGATCCAAAGCGTATAAATGCTTCAGGATATGCAGAGTTTAAACCATTAGCAACAAATGCCACCGAAGCAGGGCGAGCAAAAAACCGTAGAGTAGAGTTGCACTTTTTTGGTGTAAAGCAAGATAACAAAGCAAAAATACAACAATCTGTCTTAGATAAAGTCAGTGCTAAACAATGAAAAAACTCTTCTTACTTTTTTTCTTAGTTTTTATTGGTTCTATCTTAGGGGCAGAATCTGTAGATATTCCTACTATGAACTTTGCTCTAGATGCTCCAGACACTCCAAAGCAACTTGTAAGTTCTTTAAATGTTTTAGTGATGTTTACACTTCTGTTTTTAGCTCCAAGTATGGTTTTAGTTATGACAACATTTACACGCTTTGTTATAGTTTTTGGTTTTTTGCGTCAAGCGATGGGAACTCAACAAGTTCCACCAACACAACTTTTAGTTATGCTTGCTATGGTTTTAACTTTTTTTGTTATGGAGCCAGTAGGGCAAAAGTCTTATGATACTGGCATAAAACCATATATAGAGGAGAAGATAGGCTATGAAGAGGCTTTTGATAAAGCTACACTCCCTTTTAAAAACTTTATGATTAGAAATACTAGAGAGAAAGATTTAGCTCTTTTTTTTAGAATCAGAAAGATGCAAAACCCTGCAAGTATAGCCGATGTTCCACTATCTATAATTATTCCAGCTTTTGTGATTAGTGAGCTAAAAACTGCATTTGAGATAGGTTTTTTGTTGTTTTTACCATTTTTAGTTATAGATATGGTTGTAGCATCTATACTGATGTCTATGGGTATGATGATGCTCCCCCCTGTTATGATCTCTCTGCCCTTTAAGATACTGATATTTGTGCTTATAGATGGATGGAATTTAATTATTGGTAACTTAATATCTACAATAAAATAGGATAATCTGATGGAATGTAAATATTTTGGACAATGCGGTGCTTGTAAGGTTTATGAAGATGGATATGAAGCACAACTCTCTTATAAACTAGAGTTAAATAAAAACAGATTTAGCTCTTTTTATGATGGTGATATCTCTGTTTTTAAGTCACCAGAGTCAAACTACCGCTCAAGAAGTGAGTTTAAGATTTGGCATAAAGGTAGTGATATTTACTATGCTATGAACCATGTAGATGGTAAGGGAGTGGTTCTTATAGATGAGTGTTCTCAAGTAAATATATATATATCTAAGCTTATGCCAAAGTTGTTAAAAAGTATAAAAGATAAAGAGATCGCTTTTAAACTTTTTGGTGCTGACTTCTTAAGCTCACAAAGTGGGGAGATAGTTGTCTCTTTGCTTTATCATCGCAAGTTAGATAGAAAATGGCAAGATATAGCTAGTCAGATAGCAGGCGAGCTTGGCATCTATATCATAGGTAGAAGTCGTAAGCAAAAGCTAGTTATAGGAAGTGACTATATTACAGAGAGTTTAAATGTAGATGATGATATATTTAAGTTTAACTATATAGAAAATAGTTTTACTCAACCAAATACAAAAGTAAATGAGCAGATGATATCTTGGGCATTAGAACAGGTAAAAGAGTCTAAAAATGATCTGCTTGAGCTTTACTGTGGTGCTGGAAATTTTACTATACCCTTTGCAAAAAAATTTCAAAAAGTCCTAGCAACAGAGATCTCAAAATCATCCATAAATGCAGCAAAAACAAATATGCTTTTAAATGATGTTAAAAATATAGAGTTTGTCCGTATGAGTGTTGAAGATTTTCTTGGAGCATTGGACGGTGTTAGAGAATACCGCCGTATGAAAGATATAGATATAGGTAGATACGATATAGATACAATATTTGTCGATCCACCTAGAAGTGGTATGGATAAGATAAGCTGTTCTTTTTGTTCAAGATATGATACTATCTTATATATCTCTTGTAACCCCGAGAGCCTACTAAGAGACTTAGAAACTCTTAGTAAAACACATGAAGTTGAAAGTATGGCTCTTTTTGATCAGTTTCCCTATACTCATCATGTAGAGATGGGCATAAAATTAATTAGGAAGTTAAAATGAAAATAGTGTTTATTTGTTTACTCTTTATCTCATCTATATATGCAGATGAAGTACAAAGAATAGAGTCTATAGTTGATGATATTGCCAAGATTAGAGTTGATTATGAGAGATGCCAGTCTCGACTAAAGAGTATGCAAAAAACAAACCCTGATATTATGCAATATAAAAAACTTTTAGCAGTAAAAGAAAAAGAGATAAAAGCTTTAAAAGAAAGTTTGGCAAAGAAAAACATAAAGGTCTGTAAAGTTCCAAAAGATGACAACCCATTCCCAAAGCTTATACAAAAGAAAACTATAAAGACTTCAAAGTTTAAAGCAAATGCTTTTCGTTTAAAAAAAAGTACTTATATATATAGTTCACCAGCATCTAAAAAGATAGAGATATGGGAAAAAAATAGATCGTTTACATCATATATTGGGACAAAAAATTGGATCAAAATTACAGGTTACTTTGTAGATAAGAGATGGAGATTAGCAAAAAAAGATATGTGGATAAAAAGAAAAGATGTTAAAAAAAGATACTAAATACGAAATACTAAAAACAACATTTGGGCATGATAAATTTAGAGCTTCCCAAGAAGAAGCTATAGATGCTATCTTAAATAAGCGAGACTTGATCACTATCTTACCAACAGGTGGTGGAAAATCTTTGTGTTATCAGCTTCCATCTTTAATGATGAATGGTGTAACTATTGTCATATCTCCTCTTATTGCTTTGATGCAAGACCAAGTAAATGCTTTACAAAACAGCTCTATAAAAGCTCAGATGATAAACTCATCGCAAGATTATGAAGAGATACAAGAGACTATAAGGCAACTTTTAGCTGGAAAGATTAGACTTTTATATATTGCACCAGAAAGGTTAAGTGCAAATGGTTTTGTTCAACTTCTCAAAAAAGTAGAGATAAACTTTTTTGTTATAGATGAAGCTCATTGTGTAAGTGAGTGGGGTCATGAGTTTAGAGCAGACTACAGAAACCTAAGCCTACTAAAAGAGACATTTCCTAACACAAGTATAGCTGCTTTTACAGCAACAGCGACACATAGAGTCCAAGAAGATATAGTACAAAGTTTAAACCTTCAAAACCCTTTACAGCTTCGTGGTAAAACACTTAGAGATAACTTAAAAATATATGCAGAACAAAGAGTAGGTAATGGACGAAGTCAACTAGTAAACTTTATATCAAAATTTAGCGCTCAATGTGGGATAGTTTATGCTTTTAGTAGAAAAGATGTTGAGAGTGTTTGTGGTTTTTTAAAAACAAAGGGTTTTAGTGTTGGAGCTTATCATGCAGGACTTCCAAGCAAAACAAGAGACAAAGTATATAAAGATTTTATATATGAAAAGATAGATATAGTCGTAGCAACTATAGCCTTTGGTATGGGCATAGACAAGAGCAATATCCGTTTTGTAGTTCACATGAGTATGCCAAAAACTATGGAAAATTACTATCAAGAGATAGGAAGAGCAGGGCGAGATGGTGTAGATGCTCAGACACTTCTTTTATATACAAAGTCAGATGATGTAAAGATGAGATCATTTATAGATGATATAGAGAACAATGAATACAAAGAGCTACTTTATAACAAACTCCGCAAGATGTATAGCTACTCAAACTCTAGTGAGTGTAGGCATAAACTCATAGCACAATACTTTGATGATGATATAGAAAATTGTGAAGAGATTTGCGATAACTGTAAGAGGGGTGAGGTCAAAAAAGTAGATATAACTCTTCTTTGTCAAAAACTACTATCTAGCATCTATAGATGTGAGCAAAATTTTGGCTTAGTGCATATCATAGATGTTTTAAGAGGCTCAAAAGGACAAAAAGTTTTTCAATTTAACCATGATAAATTGTCTGTGTATGGCATAGGAAGTGATATAAGTAAAAATGACTGGAACGCTGTTTCTGATAGACTTTTTGAGCTGGATGCCATTGATATTGGAGAACATAGAGCTATAAAACTTAAAAATTTTGGCATCAAGATTTTACAAAAGAAAGCCTCTGTAGAGATAGATGAGCATAAGATGAATATAAAAACAAAAACAGATAAAAAAGCGATATCAAACATAGTGCATGATGATGTTTTTGAGCGTTTTAGAGCATTGAGGTTGGAGATAGCTACTAAAAATGAGATACCTGCATATATAGTATTTTCAGATAAAACACTTATAGATTTTTCTCAAAAATTACCTCAAAACAGAGATGAAGCCTTAAAAGTCAATGGTGTTGGAGAGGTTAAATATGAAAGATATGGGGAAGATTTTTTAGCTCTTTGTAAAGAGATAATTGAAAAATGATATAATTCGTATATGAAAAAGATTTTAATAATTAGCGATGGTGATGTTGGCGATCATTTTATGCAAAGAGTTATTCAGACTCATAGTAGTGAAAATATATACTATATAGTAGAGCAAAAAGTAAAAGAGTATAAAGATGTAAATCCAGCAAGATTTAAATTTTATAACTTTGATCCAACAAGTTTTTCAAAACTATCAAACCTTCTTAAGATGGAGTTTATTCAAGTTATAATAGTTATGGATAACTTAGTTGAGATAGAAAACACTATCAAAAATATCAAACTTCTAAAAATACATCTTCGTATTATCGTACTAACTAGACATGATTTAAAAAGTGAAGATAACAATGTTGTTATTGTAGATTCAAATGAGATACTAGCATCTAGACTTCTTGACTACCTTCCCGATGTTCCAGTTATTGCTCAAAATGTTGGTTTGGGCGAGGGTGAAATCATGGAAGTTCTTGTTCCATTTGGAAGCTCTTTTGTTTATAAGCACATCGGAGTTATAGAGCAGAAACATTGGAGAATTGTCGCTATATATAGAAATAGAAAACTTTTAATGCCCTCAAGATCAAGAATGATTCAACCAAATGATCAGCTTGTTTTAGTGGGTGAGCCTGCAGTTTTAAAGTCAGTATATAGAGCTATCAAAAGAGAACTAGGCGAGTTTCCCGAGCCTTTTGGTTCAAACCTTTACCTATATGTAGATATGACCTTGGTAAATCTTAACACAATAGAAGAGTTGATAGCAAGAGCAGTTTTTGCTCATAAAAAGTTTAAACATGACCTGATTATCAAGGTAGTAAATCCAAACAGTATCTCAATACTCCAATATATAAAAGGCTTAAGAGATGCTAATGTAATAGTTGAGATTGAGTATAAATCAAAAAATTTAGCAGAATCTTTTTTTAAAGATATAAAATCTTACCATATTGGTCTCGTGATAGTTTCAAGCGATATATTTGCAAACGATGCAACAAGAAAACGACTTTACGAGTCACATGTTCCTATCTTAAAACTATCAAACAAGCCAGTTTCTAGTCTCAAAGAAGCAGCTATTATTTTAGGAGATAACCGTGACTTAGAGAAGATCTCTGCTACAATTTTTGATATTTCAGAACAGCTTGGTTTTAATTTAGAGATATACAACTATATGAATGAGCATCAAGAAGAAAGGGAGGAGGTAGTAGAGCATTATTATAACCTTGCTACTATTTTTTCTAAAAATATTAAAGTTATAAAAGAAACACAAAACCCCATAAGAATATTCTATTTTTGGTTAACTTTCTTGTAAAAGGTAAAATATGAACAAAATTTTCTTTTTTACTTAGTATTCTTATGGGGTTTT
>JAERRX010000069.1 GCA_016735225.1 Sulfurimonas sp.
GAGAAAGAAACTAAAATATTATGCAAAAGAGATATTAACATTTTTTTTGTTTATGATAATTTTGATGAATGTCATAAGTTTATATAAAAGTAGAGACCTAAATAAAGAGGTTTTACAAAACATAAATGTAACTTTACTAGACAATACACACTATAGCTATCCAGATGCAAAGCCTATTCTTGTACATTTTTGGGCAACTTGGTGTCCTACTTGTAAGGTAGAAGCTGGAAATATTCAAAGAATTTCTGAAAATTTTGAAGTTTTAAGTATCGCTGTAAATTCTGGTGATGATAATGATATAAAAAAATATATGAAAGAAAACTCTCTAAACTACAGAGTTTTGAACGATAAAAATGGTTTTTTTGCAAAAGAGTTTCAAATATCCGCCTACCCAACAACTTTTATATATGACAAAGATAAAAATTTAGTTTTTAGCGAGGTTGGCTATACATCTACTTGGGGCTTATGGTTAAGAATATGGTGGGCTAGTTTTTGATAAAATACTCATTGTTGGTAGTTTGACACATTAAACATCTATCGTTTAACCATACTATAATAAATATTTCTATATGCTTATGCCTATGATAAATAATATTTTAATAGTTGACGATAATGTTAAAAATATCCAATTGGCCGCAAATGTATTGAAGTCTTCATCTCTTTACAATATATTTTTTGCAACAAATGGTAAGAGTGCATTAGAACAACTAAAGCTAAGAAAACATTCCCTTATTTTGCTAGATATTAGCATGCCTGTTTTAAATGGGTATGAAACTGCTTCTATAATAAAGGCAGATGATAAATTAAAAGAAATTCCTATAATATTTTTAAGTGCAAATACTAGTAAAGAAAGCATAAGAAAAGGCTTTAGGTATGGAGCAGAAGACTATGTAACAAAACCTTTTGATGAGCTAGAGCTTCTTCATCGTGTAAAAACTCATGTAACACTTTTCAATGCTAAAAAAGAGTTAGAACATGAAGTTAATGAAACTAAAACTCTACTAGAGCAGTATAAACTAGCAGTAGATGCTAGTACTTCAGTATCAAAAGCAGATCTCTATGGAAATATCACCTATGCAAATGATAGGTTTTGCCAACTAACAAAATACTCAAGAGAAGAGATGATAGGAAACAATCACTCGATGTTTAGAAGTCCTGATGTTGGGGATGATATATATAGTGACCTATGGGTTACTATAAAAAATAAAAAAATCTGGACAGGCTTAGTAAAAAATGTTGCTAAAGATGGGAGCAACTACTACTTTGAAGCAACAATTATACCTATTTTAAACTATAGTGATGAAGTTGTCGAATATATAAGCATAAGGACAGATATAAGCAAGGAGATAGAGCTTAAAAATGACATTATCGCAACACAAGAGGAGGTTTTGCACACATTGGGCGAGCTTGGTGAGTGGAGGTCAAAAGAAACGGGCGACCATGTAAACAGAGTCTCACTATTTTCTAAAGTACTTGCAGAAGCTTATGGTTGTTCCAGTACAGACACAGAACTTTTAAAAATGGCTTCTCCTATGCATGATATTGGAAAAATAATCATTCCTGATGCTATACTTCTTAAGCCATCAAGGCTAACTGATGAGGAGATGGATATTATGAAAAACCATACAACATTTGGTTGGGAAATCTTCAACAAGTCTAAACATGAACTACTAAAAGCTTCGGCTCTTATAGCTCATGAGCATCATGAAAAATGGGATGGTTCTGGGTATCCTAGAGGTCTTAGTGGAACTGATATTCATATATTTGCTAGGATTACTGCTGTTGCAGATGTTTTTGATGCACTTAGTCATGATAGAGTTTATAAAAAGGCTTGGAGTGTTGAAGATACCTTGATCTTCATAAAAGAGCAGAGTTCTAAAGCATTTGAGCCAAAATTAGTGACCCTATTTTTAGAAAATATTGATGAAATACTAAAAATAAAAAATATCTATAATAAATGATACAAAAAAATTTTTTTTCTTTTTTTATAGTTGCATCTATACTTTTTTTATCGGTATCTGTGATGCTTATACCGACATTTTTTACAAAAAATATCTCTAGGGTTGAGAGTAATAAAAACTTTTCTCTACCGCTTATTTTAAACACAAACAAAGATATAGAACTCGTTTTTTTTGGTTACTCGGGTTGTTCTGATATATGTACTCCAAGGTTGTATAGTCTAAATGAGATATACAGTACTTTAGATGAGGATGTCAAAGAAAAAGTAGGTGTAGTGTTTTTGGATATATCTATACCTAAAGATAGAGAACTACCTCAAAGGTTTGCTAAGTTTTTCAACAAGGAGTTTAGAGGAGTCTATTTAGATGCCAATAGTCTAAGAAGCTATACAAAAGTTTTCGGCATATATTTTGCAAAAAGTTTAACAAAAGATAAAGAGTATGAACATACAGCAAACCTCTATCTTGTCAAAAAAACAGATGCTAAAAAAGAGATTCGCTATATTTACAATGCCCACCCTTACGACATAGAGCAGATAAAAGAAGATATAGGGAGACTAAGCTATGAGTAAATTATATAATTCTAAAAGCTCATCAGATGCTGACCTATTTATGCTAAAGCTTGTTTTTTTTCATTGGTTTATAGTTTCAGTCGTTACCTCTTTTCTTTTTGATTCTTACATATTAGGAGTCGTTGGAGGAGGTCTGTTATCTATGCTTACTCTTCTTGCCTACGGTCTATTTAGAGGCACACAAAATTACAAATATGTAGTAAGTTTAGTTCTTTTAACATTCTCTATCATTATGATACAGCAAAGTTCGGGAAGAATAGAAATGCATTTTCATGTATTTGTAGTGCTTTCTTTTTTGGTAATCTATAAAGACTATAAAGTTATATCTGTTGGCTCTACATTTATTATTATTCATCACCTTATATTTAACTATCTTCAAGAGTTCAATGTTTCATTTTTTGATACACAAATAATTGTATTTAACTATGGTTGTGGCTTAGATATTACCTTGCTTCATGCCTCATTTGTTCTTTTTGAGTGGTTTGTTTTATATAAAATAGTAAAAAACATGGACACTACAGATAAAGAACTATTTAAAACCAAAGAGGTATTGTCTTCTATAAACAAAAATCTTGAAAAATTGGTCTTAACAAGGACATCAGAACTCCAAGATGCAAAAGAGGAGGCTGACTTAGCAAACAAAAAGAAGTCAGAATTTTTGGCAAATATGTCACATGATATAAGAACACCCATGAATGCTATCGTAGGTTTTTCAGATCTACTAGCAAAAAACCTACAAGATGCTACAAATAAAAACTATGTGAAATCTGTTCAAGACAGCTCTATAATTTTACTCTCAATTATTGATGATATATTGGACCTTTCAAAAGTTGAAGCTGGAAAATTGGAGATAAGAAAGGTTCCTACAGATATAAGAGCAGTAGCAAATGAGATAAAAAATATTTTCTACCATAAAGCAAGATCAAAAGCCATAGAGTTAAGCATAAACATTGAAGACTCCCTGCCAAAAACCCTACTACTAGATGATATTAGAACTAGACAAATCCTCTTAAACCTTATAAGCAATGCTATAAAGTTTACATCAGAAGGTTTCGTAAATCTAAACATTTTTTGTGTAAAATCTGAAAATAAAGACAACATAGACTTAATACTTGAAGTTCAAGATAGTGGCATAGGTATCGATAAAAATGAACAAAATACAATTTTTGAAGCATTTGCACAACATACAAACCAAAGCAATAAAAAGTATGGCGGAACTGGTCTTGGCTTAAGTATAACCAAAGAGCTTGTTTCACTAATGAATGGAACAATAACTCTTAAAAGCAAAAAAGATGTTGGCTCAACTTTTGTAGTAACCTTGCTTGATATTGAAGCCACTAAAGAGATTTCGCCACGATATATAGAGCATAGTCAGATAGTAACTTTTGAGAACTCTAGTGTTTTAGTTGTAGATGATATAACTCTTAGCAGAGATCTAATAGTAGAATATTTAAAGGATACTCCTCTAAAGATATTTCAAGCAAAAGATGGCATAGAGGCGGTAAATATGGCAAAAGAGCATAAGCCTGACTTAATTCTTATGGATATTAAGATGCCAAACAAAGATGGCATTGAAGCAACAAAAGAGATAAAACAATTTAGCTCTATTCCAATTGTTGCCATTACTGCTTCTGTTGTTTTAAGTCTTAAAAATTCTAAACATGATGTTTTTGATGACTTTTTACATAAACCATTGATAAAAGACAATCTATTAATATCTATGAGCAAGTACCTAAGATCAAAAACAAAGTTTATAAAAAATAGTGCAGAGCTAAAAGAGGTTCAGAGAAAAGAGCTGTCTCTAAAAGAGTACCCATCTCTTTATGAACTACTTCAAGATTCAAAAGTTTCTGGAGATATGCAGATGATACAAACATTTGCAGAAAAACTTAGGTATTATGGTGACAAAGATGAGATTGAGGAGTTTAAAAGCATAGCAACTAGTCTATCATCAGCAGTAGATAGTTTTGATATACAAGAGTGCGATGCACTTATGACAATGTTTAAAGAGAGGCTTGAATGATTTTAAGAAAAGATAGATATGAAAATAGGTAATTTTGATTTAGAAAAAGATGGCACTTATGTCATAGCAGAGATGAGTGCAAATCACAATGGCAGTTTGAAAAATGCACTAGATACTATAAAAGCTGCAAAAGATATAGGTGCCAACTGTATAAAACTTCAAACATACACAGCAGATACTATTACACTCGATTGTAAAAAAGATGATTTTATGATAGATGGTGGTACATTGTGGGATGGCAAAAACCTTTATGAACTCTATGCAGAAGCATACACCCCTTGGGAGTGGCATGGAAGATTATTTGAGTATGCAAGAAAGATAGGCATAGATATATTTTCATCTCCATTTGATAAAACTGCTGTAGATTTTTTAGAGCAGTTTAATCCATCCGCCTATAAAATAGCCTCATTTGAGATAACTGACTATGAACTCATAAGATACACAGCATCTAAAATGCGACCTATTATTATATCTACAGGCATAGCTACTATAGATGAGATTCAAGATGCTATAGATATATGTAGAGAGCTTGGCAACAAAGATATAGTCCTCTTAAAATGTACATCGGCATACCCAGCACCACTAGAAGAGGCAAACCTAAGTATGATAGCAAACCTTGCAGAAACTTTTGGTGTAGTAAGTGGGTTTTCAGACCACACTCTAGGCTCAACTGCTCCCATAACCGCAGTTGCCCTTGGTGCAAAAGTGATAGAAAAACATCTTATACTAAACAGCTCTATAGGTGGAGCCGATGCAGGCTTTTCTATGCAAAAAAAAGAGTTTAGCGATATGATAAAAGCTATAAGAGAAACTGAAAAACTGATCGGTAAAGTTGATTATGCTATGAGTGAAAAAACGAAAAACTCAAGAGAGTTTAGTAGAAGCCTTTATGTAGCAAAAGATATAAAAAAAGGTGAAGTTTTTACTCAAGAAAACATAAGAAGTGTAAGACCTGGGCATGGGATGCATCCTAAATATTTAAAAGATATTTTAGGTAAAAAAGCAGATAGATGCTATGAGTTTGGAGATAGATTTAACAGATAAAACAAAAATAAAGATTGTCTAAAGCTTTATATGGTTATAATGCCGACCTACAAACGGATGTCAGGGTAGCTCAGCTGGTTAGAGCACTGGTCTCATAAGCCGGGGGTCGGGGGTTCAAGTCCCCCCTCTGACACCATTTACTAAACCTCAATTAACCATAATTTTCAGACTTTAAGAGATACATTAACTTTAAGACTATTTACTCTTTGCTACGATCTTAATCTCATCATCACTTAACCCATAAACCATAGTATCTATCTCTTTATCTGTTTTTTCTATCTGTTATTTAAGCTCACTTACTAAGTTTTTATCGTTTTCAAAACTTCTCTCCCTAAGTTTATTGGCAAACTTTAGCTAATAAAAAAAACCACATAAGAGAAGAATTTAGAACTGTTAAATAAAAATTATAATCTATTTCTTCTATTTATTAGATGAGATTATAATCAATCATTTAAAAGGTATTCTTTTATGATGCGAATCTAGGCATTAGCGATAAAGAGATAGATATAATATTGAGTGAGTTAGAAGATGCTAAGAGAGGAGTAAAATCCTTACTTTTTAAGTTATGCTACTTTACCATCCAAAAAGTCTGATATTTCAGCAGGAACTTCTTTTAGTGTGCCGTTTTTAATTTTTTTTCTAACTCGAACCCTTGCTTCTCTTGCATTATCTAAAAGAGACAAGGCTTTTTCTTTACTTAGTTTTGAAGCATCAAAACCTATTTTTCTTGAAGTTTGTCCAGTACTATCAACAGCCATTTGTTACTCCTTTTTATACATTTTACATTATACCATAGATTTTTACTCAATATTGTTTCCTCTTCATCTTCAAGAGTTGAAAATTTACTAATATCTAAAGCATTTCCTTTACTAGAGGTGGTTTTTATTATTATATTATATTCCCCTAATTTCTCAGAAGCAAAATTATAAGCAACTCTTTTGCTTTTACTAAAAGATGTTATTGCATGTTCATCTGGCGAAAATGTATAGCTTTTTTTATCTTATCATATCCGTAAAGCTTTAGAATTTCTTTATCAATAGCCATACCTCTATAGATAGCAGTATTAGTAGGAATATTTGTTTTGTATTTTTTAAATAAAGAAAACAATACATCTGCTTGATGCTTGTAATATGGACTATCTGTTAAACCCCACATTGAAGCTTTTATATCTCTACTATCGTCGTCTGACCAACTCCCAAGTTCTTTTATATACTATTTTGCTTAATTTGGCTAATATTTGCTTATGTAGTTTTTTTTCATAGTAGAAGGATATTACTATAACTTTGCTTTAGCCAATTTTTTTGGCTAAGGTATTGATATACTAACTGATAATGGATTAGAATTTACAGATAAATGGGCAAGAGGCAAAGGAGTTGTGAGTGGTAAACATAAGTTTGATGTAGAGTGCAAAAAGGATAATATTGAGCATAGGCTCACAGCTCCGTATACACCTCAAACCAATGGAATGGTTTAAAGGGTTAATGGTACTATTAAGAATGCTACAATCAAAGCACAGGAGTATGATAATATAGAGGATGTTCAAAAAGATTTAAGCAAGTTCTTGATATTCTATAACTTCAATAGAAGACACGGTTCTTTAAGAAAAGAACTAAAGGCTAGAACTCCATTTGAGGCAGTTCAAAGTTGGTTTCAAACGAAGCCTGAAATATTTAAGATTTTACCTAGTAAGTTTCAGGATATTGCTTTTGGAAAAAAGGTACAACGTTGTGAAGCTTGACAATCTGGTTGGTGCTAATATGTTGATTCACTAATAGTTATGTGAATAATATAAATAATTATTAAATTTCAACAGTAGGAAAATAAAATGCAATATCCTGAA
>JAERRX010000065.1 GCA_016735225.1 Sulfurimonas sp.
GAAAACAATAATAACAATAACGAAAATACAAAAAAGATGGAGAAAACAAAAGTTGATGATATGCTCATCAGTATGATTACTCCAAAAGTTTTAGAGATTGAAAAGAAGTTTGGAAACAATGAACCTCTTACTCAAGAAGATATAAATACTCTTCTCCTAAAATCACAATACAATCATATAAATCATTTGGACCTAAAACTCAATGAAGTGACGGAAACCGTAGGGGGCTTGAAAACAGATTTTAAGTTTTTGGAGCAAAATGTAAATACTAAGATTGAAAAACTAGAGTACAAATTTGAAAAACTAGAGGACAAATTTATCACACTAGAGGATAAGATGGATAGTAAGTTTATCGCACTAGAGGATAAGATGGATAGTAAGTTTATCGCACTAGAGGATAAGATGGATAGTAAATTTGAAATATTTGAACAAAAATTTGAATCGTTTGAGCATAAAATAGAAGCAACCATCCAAAAAGCACTCAATAAAAATATGATGATGCTCGTTGTTGTTATCGGGGCATTTTTTACCCTCTCAAAAGCTATGGAAATATTTGCTAAATAATCTTTCCAACCTCGGCTTCAGCCGTGGCTTTGATTTTACATCTCCCTTGATTGAAATCAAGGCTCCGTTATACTTTCTCCCACTCAAATTTACTCACATTTCGCTTATTCTCATCAAAATTTATCCCTACTAAATATATATCTTTTTTATCATTGAGATATTTATCGGCATATTTATTCTGTTTTATCTGCTCCAATGCATTAGCATTTCCCATTTTAAACTCTAAAATATAGATAATATTTTCAAGTTTAATAGTCAAATCAATTCTACCAAAACTTGTAACACCTTCTGCTATTATATCAAGCCCTAAGCTTTGAAAATAAGCATAAATCACACTTGCATAATATCCCTCAAAATGGGGTAAGTTATTATTTGTGAAATTATTGTACGGAATTAATGAAAACATCGTTTTGAGTGAAAGTTCTAAATCATTTAACTGGGCATCCATCAAAGCATCATAAATATCATTTTGATATTTTGCTTTTTCAACTGGTTGCGAGGTCATAAAATCCAAAATTACATCAAAAAGTGATGCTCTAACCTCTTCATTTGGGAGTTTTAGTTTATATTCTATTTGCCCTCTTCGTGTTGTGATAACCTTATCAATAGTCAAATATCCAGCTTGATATAAAACTACTTCAAAGTCTAGGTTTTCGATATCAAAACTATTAAGCAACTTTTTTCCTACCGTTAAATTAGATAATTTTGGTAAAAAATAGTTGTTTTTTTCTATGAGTTTTATTAAAAAACTAGGTGTTCCTGTTTCAAACCAATAATTATCAAAAACTTTATGATTTTTTATAAAAAATAAAATATCAAAGGGATTATAAACATCATCTTTTAAAAAATTATAGCCGTTATACCAAAGTTTCAGTTGCTTTAAATCCACACCCTCTAAATAAGGGAGAAATTCATTTTCAATATTTTCTTGAGTATAGCCACAAATATTTCCATATTTTGGGTCCAAACTAATATCTTCTAGCATATTCAACCCACTAAAGATAGAAGCTCTTGAAAACTTACTGACCCCTGTGAGCATTGTAAATTTTACATATTCATCAGCATTTTTAATTTCTGTATAAAGCCTACTTAAAATATCTCTATTTTCTTTTGCAACCTCTATTTTATCAATGGTATCTAAAATAGGCTTATCATATTCATCAATTAAAATAACCACTTTTTGATTGTACTTTTCATAAGATTTTCGTATTAACTCTTTAAAACAAATAGCATAATCTTCTATATTTTTACACTCTAAACCTAATCTTTCCCCATTTACTTCCAAACTATCTATGATGCTGGTTTCTAATTGTCTTGAATTTAAAATCTTTCCAAACACAATTTTAATGACAGGATATTTCACTTCCCAATCCCACTTATCATAAATATAAAGCCCCTCAAAAAGTTCTTTATTTCCTTGAAATATCTCTTGAAGAGTGTCCATAAAAAGTGATTTTCCAAATCTTCGTGGTCTTGAAAGAAAGATATATTTACTATCATCTAATAACTCATAAGCAATATCTGTTTTATCAATATATAAATAATTCTCTTTTTTATCTCTTATCTCGCTAAAAGTCTGTATTCCTATTGGTAGTTTTTGTAATTTCATATTTTCCTTTCCTATCTAAATGTTGTAAAGCTTATGGTATCTTCTGCTGTTTGCACTTTTCTTGTACTTGTATTTTTCTTGTGAAATTGTGAAAATAGTGAACGAGTTTGTGATATGCCTTGAGATGTTGTAAGCTTTTTATTTTTACTATTTACTACTAAACACAGATTTGTTTTAGCATCTGTTTTACAAGCAGGTCGTTTTATGTTGCATTTTCCATCTTGAAGTGTTTGAGCAAATAAAGTTATTTTTTCACTTCCAAATGGTTCGCCTACTTGCAGAGCATCCTCAAAAAGTGGTACAGCTTGTTTTACTTTATCTCCCTTAATATAACTCGTAAATCTCCCATTTTTTCGCTCCATAAGATAACTATAGTTTTTATTTTTACTTATAGTACTCCCTTGTAAAAAGTAACATATATCTTTGTTGCTTTCACCATATAAAAGAAACTTATCTCCATCATTTAGATCGATTCCATTTGCTCGTGGATAGCCTTGAAATGACAACTGTACCGATAGGTCGCCATTAGCTACACTATCTGAATTGACCACATCATCTAAATTTTTACTTTTAGGTTTGTAGCTGTATTTTGAGTAAGCTTTTTTATCTAGCATTATGTTGGCACTATTTACTATCTTGTTACTATCATCAAGCAGTTTGAGCGACACAAATATCTCATCCTTAAGTATCTCATAACTCCCTCGCAAAACATAATCAGCCTCATTTGGAGTATCGGTAGCATCTAGTTTTTGCATTAGTTTTGTTTTAAACACTTTAGCAAATTGTGTTACCTCTGAAGTGCCATTATTTTTGATTGGGATTATATAGATGTTTTCTTGAGTGATTTTATTAGTCAATATTTTCGCAGCTGCTTTTAAACTATTTACTTTTGTCTCTAAGCCTTGTAACTGTTTTTCTACCTCTAAGCTATTGAGATTTATGCTCGGAAGATTTACCCCGCCTAACATCGTAGCTACTATCTTATGACTGTTAAAATCATCTATATACACAAGAAGCTTAGTGAGAGTTTCATACAAAATAGCATCATCTTTTATGCTAGATAAGTTTTTTGTGTTACTGTCTATGAGTTTTTGCAATCGTTCCAGCTCTACTAAGTACCCAGCCAAAGAGTTTTTAGTGGTAATACTCGCTGTTAAGCTCTCGGTATCCATACTGAAGTGTGCCGACTTTATGGGTAACGATGACTTCAACTCCACAATATTTACAATCTTTTCATCATATTTATCATTTAGAACATTGCTAATGCTTGTAAAATTTGAATGCACGGTAGTACTTATGTTTTGAGATAAATCCGACAAGGCATTTTTCTTTAGCTCATCTTTTGTGTTTCCGTACCCAACCCCCGAAAATGTTACCGCTGTTAGTTGCGAGGCTATTACTACACTTGCTATTATTTTTCTAAACATTTTTTCCCTTTTAATTTATAACTTTACTTATAGGTAAATCTATACCTAAACCAAAACATAAGACACTAAACTTTTTTATTCTCCCCCTATCTTAAAATTTTCACCACTTTTTTCAAACAATGGTGTTTGGATAAAGTTGATTTTTTCAGCATATAAAGGCACTTGATTTTCCACAAAACTCCCTGGCTCAGATACTGTAATAATCCTATCTTTATTCCCTATAGATTTAATACTTCTTAAACCTTTAAGTAGGGTGTAAGTAAAAAGTCCATGACCTTTGTATCCATCAAGTGCTTCTTGTTGTGTCCCACTCCCTGCAAATATACTTATCCCACTTTTTGCTATTTTTTGCAATGAAGGATTGACTAAGTCTGTTATCATATCTTCACTCCCCTCTGTACTATAGCAAGTATCTAGTATGATAAGTTTGTTTTGCATCTTTACATTTGAGAGTAATTTCACTAAAGTTTGTCTATCTATAGAGTTTTTGAGATCTCCATCATAATCACTTGTGATAAAATAGTAGCTACCATCAAGCTCATCTACCGTTCCATGTGTCGCTCCATAAAATATAAAAGTATCATTTGTATTGACCTTTTTACTGTAGCTTTTGAGAACTTTTTTGATATTTTCTTTACTTGTTTCCTCTTTGCTTGTGAGTAGTTTTATGCTTACATTATCATAAGTTTTACTAGCTGTTTTCTTTAAAAGTGTAGCGAATGCTTTTGCATCTTTTACTGTAAATTTTAAGTTATTTCTACTATCTGTAAAGCTATCTATTCCTACTATCACAGCATGAAGATTTTTGCTTTGTGCCTTGTGCAGTTTAGCCTCTACTTTATAAGAAACAATGCTACTTCGCATAGAATTATCTCTATTTGTTACACTTACGGTTATATTATTTATCCCTTTTTTTAGATACACCTTGTATTTCTTATGCTTAAAACTCTTTTTGTGCTTTGGAAACAATGCTCTTAAACTATCAGTTTTTATAGCGATATTGTTATTTTGGATACGGACATCACCCACAGAACCACTTTTAGAATCTATCTTAAGAGTTACATACACATATTGACTTTTAGTGCTTCTTATCTTCTCATCTTCACTCATAGACTCACTCACTCGCAATATCTCTACTTTTGGTGCTAGTTTATTTTTTATGACATTTTTAAGTGTATCTTTTTGAGTGATAGTTTTACCAGAAAGTGCTTTTTTTACTATATCTGGTCGGTAAAATTTATCGTAGAAAGCATCTATGCTCGTAACTGTCATAGGGTCTGTTAATATATTGAGATATTTTGCTCCATTTTTTGAGGCATTGAAATAGCCTTGTGGGGTTATGGCTATCCATTCTTTATCTGTATCATATTCTTCTTTGAAGCCAACTATACTTATAAGCTCTTTCCCCGTGCTTAAACTCCATATTTTTAAAATTCTTTCTTTCCCTACGGATACTATAGTTTTACCATCTGAATTAAATTTAAAATTATAAATTCCATTTGAATGACCTTTGAAATCTCTTATAGCTTTATGACTTTTTGTATTAAATAATTTAATATTTCCATTTTCATATCCTGCTAGAATAAATTTACCATTTGGAGAGAATAATACTTTATCGATATTCTTATATACATCTTTAATACCAATAAATCTTTTTTTAATTTTAACATCAAAAAGCCCCAACGAAGGATATTTATTTTTATTATATATGTAGTTATATCCTATGGCTAGATAACCCAAATTTTTATCATAATCAAAATCTCTAACACTTGTAACACCTTTTGCAGTTTGTATTCTTTCACCTAATGACAAATCAATTAGTTCAACATTCTTATTGTATTTGCATAATAAGTATTCCTTATTATTGTCATATATGTATTTATGATTTTCTTTATCAAATAATTTAAAAAAG
>JAERRX010000178.1 GCA_016735225.1 Sulfurimonas sp.
TAAAAATATGTACATCATAGTAGGTGCAATAGGTGTGTTTATAACTATATCAAAAATCATAGATAAGTATTAAAAATTATGACAAATAAATACTCAAACCTATAGACTTTGTATAGAAGATAAACACTATTAAATTGTATATATAGATAAAGGATGCTTTATGAAATTGAGCGAAAATGATATAAGAAACTATATGTCAAGCAATAGTTTTTCAAAGGGACAAAGCTATTTTAAACATGGCTATGTAGAAAAGTGTTTAGTTTGTGTAAATACAGATGAAAAACTGATGCTAAAGGGAAAAGTTTCAGGAAATTACGGCAACACTTATACTCAAAACATAGATATAACAAAGAGTAATATTTTTAGAATCTCTGGAGACTGTACATGTCCTATGAGCTACAACTGTAAACATATTGTTGCTGTTTGTTTAACGTATGTTTCGGGTAAACAAACTAAGCTAGAGCCTTTAGCACCACAACCACCAAAAGAAGATGAGGTTAAAAAGTGGCTTGGTATTTTTGATAGCGATGAGAAGGAGATGATTCAAGTAGATCATGAAGTTGTCAAAGATTATTTTATAAGCTATAGACTTTTTTCTAAAGAAAAAAATAACGATGAGTTAAAATTTTACAAATCCAAATATTTAAAGGCTGGGGGACTAGGAAAAGGCTCTGTTCTCGATAGCAATAGGTTTGTAGATAACTACTATTTTAAAGATATAAAAGATAAAGCAGATGATGATATAGCTGAGTTAGCAAAAAATATAAATTTTGACAGATGGAGATCCGAAAATATGATATTTAAAGGAACTTTTGGAACTATTTTACTTAAAGATATTTTAAATACTAACAGATGCTATTATGATGAGAACAAAAAGCCATTAACATTAAGTAGTGGTAAATTTAAATCAAAATTAGATTTTAAACTCTCAAAAGGTGAGTATAGCTTAAACTCAAATATAAACACTATTTATCGGCTTTTAGATACAAATCCACCATATATTTTAGATACAGTATTAAACACTGTTCAAGAGTTTGATATGAGCATATCTCTTTTAAATAAGATCAAAAAAGCACCAAAAATAGCAAAAAAAGATATAGGAAATGTATATAAAATCATAGACAATGCAATCCCAAACATAGAGATAAAAACACCAAGCGGTATAAAAACTAAAACTATAGATGCTAAACCTATTGCACAGATAGATCTCAAAAGTAAGTCATTTAAAGTTTCTTTTAACTATGATGGATTTGGAGTTAGTTATGAGCCACAAGATAAGATAAGCACCCTTTATGAAGAGGATGAAAAGATTAAGATCAAAAGAGATTTGCTCTTTGAGAATAGTGCTAAAACAAAGATAGAAAGTTTTGGTTTTAACACAGAGATAGTAGATGGAGATATATCAGTAGAGTTAAAAAAGGGAAATAGACAGAAACAACTCAAAATTTTTAAAGAGTTTATTCATGATCATTTAGAAACACTTCAAAATGATGGCTGGCAGATCAAAAATGTAGATGATTTTGAGATGAAGTTTGAAGCTAGTTCTGAAGTTGTTGTTGAGAGTGAAGATAAAAATGATTGGTTTTCTCTCTCTTTTAACCTAGAGTTCAATGGCATCTCCCAACCCATAGCACCACTTGTTACAGGAATAATTGCAGAGTTTGATAACTTTGAGTCTATGCCAGAAACTGTAAATATAGAGGTGGAGGAAAACCATTTTGTTGAGGTGAAAACTAAACAGATTGCACCTATTATAAAAACTATTATAGAGCTAATGGACAAAAAAGATAAAGACGATAACCTAAAAATATCTCCATTTGATGCACACTTGATTGATAATCTTGATGATGATATTATTTGGAAAGGTTCTCGTGAGATTTTAGAACTCTCAAAAAAACTTAAAAACTTTAAGGGAATAAAAAAAGTTAAACCACCAAAAGCACTAACTGCAACTTTAAGAGACTATCAACAAGATGGGCTAAACTGGCTAAACTTTTTGTATGAGTTTAAATTTAGTGGTATTTTAGCTGATGATATGGGGCTAGGAAAAACCATACAAACACTAGCACATCTTTCAAGACTAAAAGAGATGAGGAGGTTGAAAAAACCTAGCTTAATAGTTATGCCAACATCTCTTATAGCAAATTGGAAAAACGAGATAAAAAGATTTACCCCAAATTTAACTGTTTTATCTCTACATGGCAGCGATAGAGCCAAGAGATTTAAAGAGATAAAAAAGTATGATATTTTGCTAACAACATACAACTTGATCGTTAGAGATAAAGAAAAATTTGATAAGCTAAAGTTTAGCTATATAGTTTTAGATGAGGCTCAAAGGATTAAAAACCCAAAAACTAAGATGGCGATCACTATAAAAGAGTTTAAAAGTGAACATAGACTAGCTTTAAGCGGTACACCTATAGAAAACCATCTAGGGGAATTATGGAGTATATTTGGCTTTTTGATGCCTGGATTTTTGGATACTCTTACCTTTTTTAAAAATTATTACCAAACCCCTATAGAAAAAGAGCATAATTTTTCTAGGCAAGAACTTTTAAATAAACGGATAAAACCATTTATGATAAGAAGAACAAAAGAGTTAGTAGCATCAGAGTTACCAGCAAAATCAGAGATAATAAAATACACACAGTTTGAGTCAAAACAATCAGGACTGTATGAGTCTATAAGAATAGCTATGGAGGAAAAGGTAAGACAGGCAGTAGAGAGTAAAGGTCTAGGCTCTTCACACATAACCATCTTAGATGCTCTACTAAAACTAAGACAAGTTTGTTGTGATCCTAGCTTACTAAAGATCAAAGAAGCACAAAAAGTTAAAGAGAGTGCAAAACTTGAGCTATTTTTAGACCTAGTAGATGAGCTACTAGCAGAGGGCAGAAAGATATTAGTATTTTCCCAGTTTACATCCATGTTAGCCATCATAGAGGAGAGAGTAAAGATTAGAAAGATCAACTATACAAAGCTAACAGGAAGTACTATAAAAAGGGAACAGGCGATAGAAAAGTTTACAAAAGGAGAAGCTAAAATATTTCTAATATCTCTAAAAGCTGGTGGAGTAGGTCTAAACCTTGTGGAAGCTGACACGGTAATTCACTACGATCCATGGTGGAACCCAGCAGTTGAAAATCAAGCAACAGACAGAGCCTATAGAATAGGACAAACAAAAGCGGTATTTGTATATAAGCTTATAGTTGAAAACACCATAGAGCAAAAAATACTAGAGCTACAGAAAAAGAAACAAGCTATTCAAGATGGCATATATGACAACAACAAACAACAAGATGATGTAAAGTTTAGTGGCAATGAACTTTTAGATCTACTGAAGTGAGAGAGTGTAAAAAAATGTAACTTTTAGCATACTATTGGCATGCTATGCGATTTTAAAGCAGATAGCAAAAAACACAGTTTAAGAGTAACTTTTGTTATAACATGTTTTGAACTACTATATTTAGCTCTCTTATATATGAACAAGATACAAGGAAATGATATATGAACAAGCTTGCAACGGAATTTAATTTTAAAACTTCTGACTATAATATTTTAGTAGTAGAAGATACACTACACATCAACAAAATGCTGTGCGAAACACTAAAAAAGCTTAATTTTAACTGTTTTTCTACTGAAACCCTAGAGGATGGAAGAGTTATTGTAGCCAATCATAAAATTGACTATGTGCTTATTAATCTAGATCTGTATAAAAATTATAATGATTTTATTGCCCGCATAAAAGATACAACTTTAAAGGTTTTTTTGCTATGTGAAAAAATTGATAAAAGTTTTATAGATTCTGCCTATAAGCATGGTGTTGTTGATTTTATACTTAAAGATAAAAATCTTCCTTACAAAGCACACCAAATGGTAAATACTATTAAACATTTAGAAAGAAACAAATCTGAAACCATCTTGATAATAGAGTCTAGTACAAAAATGCAAGAGAAGCTAAAATTTATGATTGAGCAACAAAACTACAATATAAAGATAGCATCAAATATGGAAATTGCTATTGACATCTTTCATGCCTCCCGCATAGATCTAGTACTCTTTAATATTGAGCTAGACAGCAGAGGTGCAATAGAGTTTTTATATAAACATTACAACGAGATAATCATAAAAAAAGAGGTAAAGATATTGGTTCTATCTGGAGATATAGATGCTATGACCGTAAGGGATATTTATGCTTCTGGTGCTTGTGATATTATCAAAAAGCCCTATCTTCTTGAAGAGGTGGTTTTAAAAATAGACCTGTGGATAGAAAACAAAAATCAAAAAAAAGATATGGCTTATTCTCAACTATTGCTAAAGCAATATAAAGAAATTGTAGATGAAAGTGCTATTGTGTCTAAGGTTAATTCCAGAGGAGAAATAACATACGCTAATGAACAGTTTTGTAAGCTGTCTGGCTATTCAGAAGATGAACTTATGGGCAATACTCACAGCATTGTAAGGGATCCAAGCACACCAGCAAGCTTGTTTCAAGATATGTGGCACACTATCAAGAAAAAGAAGCAGATATGGAAAGGAAAAATACAAAATAGAGCAAAGGATGGCAGTGCTTACTGGGTAGATGCTATCATAAAACCCATACTCGATAAAAACAGAAACATTATCGAATATATCGCCATAAGAGTTGATGTAACAGAACAGGAAAAAATCAAAGATTATTTTAAGGAAGAGCTTGAAATATCTGCATCTAGCCTTGAAAAATCAATGCAGATATCAGAAGAGTATCAAAGAGCAATAAACACAAGTGTTATTATCTCAAGAAGCGACTTACAAGGCAATATCACCTATGCAAACAACAACTTTAAAAAGATTTTTAAATATAGAGAAAAAGAGCTAATAGGGAGCAACTGTTATCTTTTAAAGCATGAAAACACTACAGTAAAAATTTGGAGCAAGATATGGCAAGTTATAAAAAATGGCGATATATATAAAGGGGTTATACAGGACAAAGCAAAAGATGGCACCTCTTATTGGATGAATATCGCCATAGTTCCCATACGAGACAAAAACAAAAAAATATTTGAATATATGGCGATCAGGGACAACATAACAGAACAGATTTTACTACAAAAAGAGATAGAAGATACTCAAAAAGAGATAATCTACAAGATGGGAGAGATAGGAGAAAGCAGAAGTAAAGAGACCGGGAACCATGTAAAAAGAGTAGCATATTATTCAAGATTGTTAGCGGAATTGTATGGTCTAAATAATGCTCAGTCTCGTATATTATATATGGCATCGCCTATGCACGATATAGGCAAAGTCGGCATTCCAGATAATATATTGAACAAACCAGGTAGGCTTACTAAAGATGAGTTTGAGATTATGAAGACTCATGCTTACATAGGAGGAAGTGTGCTTAAAGGCTCAACAAGAGAGGTGTTAAAAGCTGCACAAACTGTGGCATATCAACATCATGAAAAATGGAACGGCAAAGGTTATCCTCGTGGCATATCAGGCGACAACATAGATATCTTTGGACGAATCACAGCACTTGCAGATGTATTTGATGCACTAGGAAGTGATAGATGCTATAAAAAAGCATGGAGCGATGAGGAGATATTTAAACTTTTTAAAGAACAAAGAGGTGAGCATTTTGAACCTAAGCTTATAGATCTGTTTTTTGATAATTTGAACCAGTTTTTAGATATAAGAGATAAATTTAGAGATTAAAAGTGCAAGTTTTTTATTTCTCACTACCTGCTTTCTTGTTTGTTTTTGCATCTATTTGGGGTACTGAACTTCACTCTTTTGATATATTAGATGATTCTAAATTTTGTTATGATTATGCTTACTCTCAACAGGGGTCATACTTTACAGAGAAAAATGATGGCTCAAACAATCCTAAAATTGTAGGCGATGTTGTATTGGACGAGCCTGTAGAAGTTAAGCTTTTTATTAAAAGCCTTGTTGATCCTAAGTATGAAATAACTGACTTTATACTAAACATAACAGATATAAACACGAGCCAAGCCTCTTATCTAAGTAACTCTGTAAAGATAACAAGAGCAGATAAACTCTACCCTACTGCTCTTGATGATGCATCAGACCTAAATATTACAACTTCTTCAAATATGACCTCAATAAAGGGTGTTGATGTCGGAGACTTAAGTTCAAATGAGCATTTTTTTATCTACTACTCTTTAAAACCTAAACAAAGATTAGATATGCCAATAAACATAGATGCCAGCTACAATATTTTAACAGATTTAAACAGAGTCATACCTCGCAACATAGGTATATCAAATATTAAAATGTGTTCAGATGCTAACTTTGCCTACAAACCAGCAAAGGGAATTTTTAACATAGTTCACAATAGTTTTTACAACATAGAGATAGCAGGTGGAACAAAAGCTAACTATAACCTCCCAACACAGGTAACTTCAAGAGAGGGAGATTTTAAGATTATTTCTATGGATAAAATAAATTTTGATCTACTTCAAGGTAGAGGAACTATAGTAGATATTGAGATGATAGATGCCACAGCATATCATGACTCAAGTAGTGCATGTCAAGATGTGACAAGCTCCATAAGTGATAGAATATCCATCATATTTGATAACAACACTACAACATCAACTATGTTTGATAAGCTAGCTATTGAAAATGCAATCGGTGCAAATAACAATATTTCTAACAGCTGGGAATTTTACAAAACCGCTGGAAAAAATATTGCCTTTAGAATCTCCTACAATCTTACAAATGATATAAATAAATCACTAATAACACATACTCCAGATGGGCATGGTAACTATAGAATTGACAACTTTGAAGAGCTAGTTCAAGGTATAGAAAACTGTTCACAAGCTCTAAAAGTTCCCATAGGTCAAACCACTACGACCACTAGAGAGGTTGCTCTAGCATGTGGCAACTCGGGAGACTTTATCTCAGCAGAACATTATAGAGCATGTCAAAAATGTCTATATGGATATAACACAAAGCTTATATGCTCTCGTGACAATTTTGCCATAAGACCCGAGGCTTTTATGATACATCTAAGTGACCAAAACCAAACAAACACTGCCTTGCAAACCAGACTTATAGCTGGAGAGTCAGGAGCTACCTCAACTATCATAAATCTCGCTTCAGACTATAAGTACAAACTAGAAGTAAATGCTACAAATCATCTAAACAACAATGCTTCTTATGGCTATACTAAGTCTTTTAATACCTCAACCACAGATGATATAGCAAAATATATTTGGGAGCCAAGGACAACTCCTCTACCCTTAGAAAATACCTGTAACGATGATAGCAACAAAACATTAGATATAAGGTTTGTCGATGGCATAGTAGATGCAAATACTACAGTTGATAATGTAGGCGAATATAGACTAAGTATAACCGATAAAACATGGACAGCAGTCGATAATGACCCTATATATATGCAACATCACACAGGAGCTCACTTCGCATCTACCCTTGACTGCACCCCTAACTCATCAAAAACATTTAGTGTAAATACTCCTATTGATTTTTCAGATGTATCTACACTTGCTAACACTCTTACAGGTTGCGAGATTAGATCTGATCACATAAACCATGACAACACTCTAGCCTATAATGACTACAACATAACTTTTCATCCCTACAAATTTGATATTTCCAATACTCTAACAATAGGGCTAGATAGTAGAGCAGTAACTACTCAAAACAAATTTGTATATATGGCAAATATCGCTACAAATACTGATGAAAATGAGTCTGTTCATTTTAACACTTTTATAACTCCACGAGGAAGAGACAGCACTTTAGCTTTAAGTAACTTTACAACAGGTTGTTTCGCAAAAACAATAGATATAAACATAAGTAAATCATCTCCTATAAATACAAAGCTTACATATAGATATACAACTCATGAAGTAAACTCAAGCAACTACATCACCAACTATATCCCCTTTGCAACAAAAAGAGATGCAAACAGCACTACTACTACTGACTTTTTTATAAAACCTATGAAAGGTGTTCTTAATATTATCACAAATATAAATTTTGATAGGAACCAAAACAGAGTTGCCAACCCTGAAAATATTATATTTACCGCTATAAAAGTTACTGACCCACGAAGCACTTTTCATTCTGATCTTAAAAAAAGCTCAAAAGCAGAAGGAAATATCACACTAGAGCAATCAATAACTCACTATTATGGCAGAACAGCTGCAAGAAAAGCTAGAATAGTTTGCGAAAGCACACCTTGTGTTTCTGGTAAAAACGGGGAACCTAATATCTTTACATATTATGAGATATATTGTTTTAGTGAGACAGGCTCTAACTCTTGTGACACTAGCCTACTTCCGCTTGGCTCTAAGCAAAGAGTAGATAGCAGATGGTTTACAAACCTAAATCATTCAGAGAGTGGAGATGGAAACCTAAGTGTAACAGTAGAAAAAACAGCCCATACTTCAAAAGTAACTCTTCCACTCGGAGTTACAAACCTAAACAACTACACTAAAAACTCCAAACATAGCTACAATGGTTCTATAGATGAGCTACCATACACAGCAACTATGTATAGCAAAGTAGCAAACTGGCTCATATATGACGAGTATGATT
>JAERRX010000170.1 GCA_016735225.1 Sulfurimonas sp.
ATTGGAGAATATTATGCAATTACAGTTAAATATAAATGATTACAAAGCAAATATATTTTTAGAACTTTTAGAAGTTTTTAAAAAAGATAATCTTGTTGAAGATTATAAAATAATAAACAAATATAATGAAAATGAAATAATCAATGATTTAAATGATTTACATCTTTCAATGAAAGATGACGGATGCAAAAATACATAAAACCTAAATATTTGAACAGGCTGAGAATTTTAAAAGTTTGGTATAAATAATCAACACTCTTAAGATTAACTCATCAGCCTATTTATATCATTAAAAAGACCTAAGCCCATGAGTGAAAACAGTATTACCCATCCAGCTATGGTAAGCTTTACGATCACAGCTTCACTAGCCTCTCTTCTAAATATAAACTCATATAGGTTAAACATGATGTGTCCACCATCAAGAGCTGGGATAGGTAGAAGGTTTAGGACTCCTAAGTTTACAGAGATTAGTGCTGCAAAAAACAGAACACTCATCCAGCCTTGAGCAGTAGCATCTGAGGTTAGTTTTACTATAGTTATGACACCACCTAGCTCTTTTGCAGGAACCTCTCCAACTATAAGCTTTTTAAGCCCTGTAAATATCATAGTAGAAGCAAATATAGTTTGCTCACTTGCATATGATAGTGTATCAAAAGGTGATATCTCTAGCTTGTGAAATACTCCTGCACTAGAGATACCTATCATCTTTTTTTGTACAACTTCGTTAAATATATTTGTAGTTTCTCTTATGCTAGGAGTAAGTGTTTTAAACTCTAGGTAAGAGCCTCTTAATATCTCTATGTTTAAACTTCCATTAGAGCTAGAGATGATAGATGCCATCTCTTTCCATGCCTCTACCTTTACACCATCGATAGACTTGATGATGTCATTTTTTTGTAAACCAGCCTTAAAAGCAGGGGAGTCTTTGACAACCTCGCCAATAACAGGAGATAAGATATTTGGACCACCTAGAGCGATAGCGAAGTATAAAACAAAGGCTAAGATAAAGTTAGCCGCAGGACCTGCTAAGAGTATAAATATTTTTTGCATAGGTGTTTTAACATTGTAGCTATCTGCATCTAGGCTTTTTTTACTCGGGTCTGAATCATCTTGACCCTTCATCCGAACATATCCACCAAGAGGAACAGCTGAAACGCTCCACTCTGTATGCCATTTTCTAAATGTAAAGAGTCTTTTACCAAAGCCTATGCTAAAAACTTCAACTTTTACACCCATCAGTTTTGCTGCCATATAGTGACCTAGTTCATGAAAAAATATCAGTCCACAAAGAACTAAAATAGATACTAGGATACTCATATATTTTTACCTCTTAAGGTAGCTTTTTTAAATCCCCATAGATATTCAAACCCAGAGTAGAGGGTTAAAAAAACAGCAAACCAAAGAAGTTCATTTGCAAATGGCCAGTGCATAAGTAAAAAGCCTATAGCTATCATCTGTATAGTAGTTTTTAGCTTCCCAGCCCATGAAGCTTTTACACTCAAACCTTCACTCACAGCAACGGTACGCATACCAGTAATAAACAGCTCTCTTACTATGATAATATATATCGCCCAAGGAGAAGCTGCACCTATCATCATCAAACCTAAAAAAGATGCTAGAGTAAGCATCTTATCGGCTAATGGGTCAAGAATTTCACCGAGCATCGTTGTTTGTTCCCACTCTCTTGCTATATATCCATCAAAAAAGTCAGTCGCAGCTGCAATAGAAAAAAGCAGAGCTGCAAAGTAGTAGTTCCATGATATATCAAAGCCGTTTTGAGTAAATACTTGAGGGTTTAAAATAACCCAAAACATCAAAGGTGCTAAGATGATACGAAGTAATGCCAAGGCATTTGGAAGGTTTAGCAAATAATATCCTTAAGTTTATAGTTGTAAAATCTATCTTATTTAAAAGAGGTGCCACCATCAACGACGATGATCTGTCCTGTTAGCCATGAAGATGCATCGCTATCACATAAAAAAAGACATGCTCCTGTTAGGTCAGTAGCATCTCCCATACGACTAAGTGGAGAGCGTTTTACAACCTCTGCTTTTACTTCTTCATAGTTTGGAAATGCTTTTAGAGCATCTGTGTCTATGGGACCGCCACTAACTGCATTTACACGGATACCTTTTTCACCGAGTTCTGCTGCCGCATATTTTACCATCGTTTCAACTGCTGCTTTGTTAGTTCCGTGACCAGAGTAGTTTGGAGTATAAACAAGGTTGCCAGTAGAACTCATAGAGATGATTGACCCGCCACCAGTTTTCTGCATTCTTTTTGCAGCTTCTTGTGCCCCAACAACAAAAGCACTAACGGTTGCTGTATATATATTTGTTAAGCCTTTTGGTTTAAGACGCATAAAAGGAGCAAACCCACCAACAACAGAACGACCAGATATGATGGCATTTGATATAAAAAAGTCTAGTCTATCAAAGTCTTCATCAAACTCTTTGTAAACATCTTTGTAGGTTAATGGTTCTAGTATATCTAACCTGTATGCTCTTGACTTTACACCATATTTACTTTGAATATCTTCTATAATTTCATTTGCTATGTCAGCATTAGATGCATAAGTAAAAGCAACATCACAGCCTTTTTTGGCAAATGCATAAACCATAGCTTTACCGATACCACGAGTTCCACCACTTATAAAAAGAGTTTTTCCACTCATTGTTTTTTCGCTCATTTTAAAGTCCTTTGATGTTGTAGTTTTTCATAACATCTTCTATCTTTTTCATATTTTCTTTACTTGGAGGAACTAGAGGAAGTCTATACTCTAGTGTGTCTATAAGTCCTGCTATATACATAGCTGCTTTGATAGGCACAGGGTTTGACTCACAAAACATCACAGAGTTAAGAGGATATAGTTTATCGTTGATAGCTTTTGCTCCTGTAAAATCACCTGCAAGTGCAAGTCGCACTAACTCGCTTTTAAGGTCAGGCATAAGGTTCGATGTAACAGAAGTGATGCCAGCTCCACCATTGGCTAAGATAGGAAAGTCTATAGCATCATCTCCAGAAAAAACTTTAAGTTGGGGACAACGAGATAAAAGCTCAACCGTTCGCTCTAGTGAGCCTGTCGCTTCTTTAACTCCATATATATTTTTTACATCGTTAAAAAGGCGGATAGTTGTATCTGCAGAGATATCTATACTTGTTCTTCCAGGTACATTGTAAAGCATAAAAGGTAGTTCAGATACAGAGTTGGCAATAGTTTTATAGTGTTGATAAAGACCCTCTTGAGAGGGTTTTACATAGTAGGGACTTACTGAAAATATAGCATCTACACCGCATTTTTGAGCTCGTTTTGCCATAGTTACTGCTTCTGCAGTTGAGTTACTGCCAGCACCTGCTAAAACTTTAGTTTTTGTACCCTTACAAACTTCAACTGCGATCTCCATACATCTAATATCTTCATCGCTTGTGAGTGTTGCACTTTCACCTGTTGTTCCGACAGGACACACTGCATCCATACCGTTGGCGATCTGTCTTTTGATTAAAGCGGCATAAGACTGCTCATCTAATTTGTTGTTTTTAAATGGGGTGATTAATGCTGTTGAAGAACCTGTTACTATATCCATGCTATTGTCCTCTTGATAAATAATATGAAATTATATCTAAAAAAACTTATCTTTTTTTGTGAAAAGACTCTAGCATCTACTCTTTTTTTGTTAAGATATGATAAGTAGCAGTGCTATAAGCTATAAGAGTATCCTGAGAAAACAGCTCTATAGTGGTAAATACTGTCCTTTTACTCTTTTGTACTACTCGTGCTTCTGCTCTTAAAACTTCACCATCTGCAGGTTTTAAGTAGTTTATCTTAAGCTCAATAGTAACAGCAGTTTGCTCTTTTTTAAGGACAGAAACAGCGGCATACCAACCACAATGATCAGCTAAAGTAGCTATAGCACCACCATGGACTACACCAAAAAGTTGTTTATGATGTTGTTTTATGTCAAAACCTAGCTTAGCATAGCCATCTCCTAGTTCAAGAACTTCTCCACCAATATATTTTAAAAAGTCCATCTCTTCTTTGTCTATTTCTTGAGTAATCATCGTTTATCCCTTAGTGATTTTATAATTTTTTATTATACACTATATTTTTACAAAGTTCTTTCAACTTTAGTACTTAACCTTAGAGAGATAGAGTCCGTTAGATGGTGCGGGCTTTATCTTAAAATCTTTCTCGCAGTTTAGCTTTGCTTTTATCATAGATGCATCTAGCTTTAAAAGTCCTCCTACCATCAAGCGAATCTGACTTCTTAAAAAACCATTTGCCTCAAAATATAAAACTATATAGTCTTTATATCTATATGCAGATGCTCTATATATAACTCTAACATTGCTTTTTGTATCACTTCCTGTTTTTTTAAAGTATGAAAAGTCATGTTCGCCTATAAAAAGTTTTATATTTGTTTCTAATACTTCAAACTCTACAGAGTTTAAAAATGTTATATAGTTTGCTTCAAAGGGGTTAGAGCTAGATGCTTTTATGATGTAGTGATAAACTCTTCTTTTTGCACTGTATCTAGCATGAAAACTAGCATCTACTTCTTTGATATTTTTCACTATTATGCTTGAAGGTAGCATCTTATTTAAAACTCTTTTTAGTTTTTTTAAATCACTCCAAAATTCTGGTAAATCAATATGACAAACTTGCCCTGTTGCATGAACCCCTTTGTCTGTTCTTCCAGATGCTACTATTTTAGACTCTATGCCTAGCTTACTAAAAACTTGATGCAAGTTGCCAAATATAGTATTTTTAGAACTTTTTTGAACCTGCGAACCTAAAAAATTTGTCCCATCATAAGATATAGTCAATGCACAACGCATATAAAATTAGAACCTATTTAGTATAGTTTTTTTGTAGATATAGTAAGTTCCTAAAAGCCAACTTATAAGAATAAAGGGAATAGTATAAAAAACTAAAGTTTTTTGCAAACCTAGGGTTGCTCCATAGAAAACTAAAATTCCTAAAAAAAGATATAGATATATCTGCCCTTTTTGATGACGAATATGAACTATGCCGATACTTGCAACCAAAAAAAGACTCACAAGCGGAAACAAGCTTAAAAGAGTATCAGTTATCATCATGTGGGTTTTACTCTCTTTTCTCTCATCTGAGAGCCAATACTCTATGGGTGAGCGATAAACTGCTAGGTCTGTTGCCATTGTGTCATTTATAAACATTACTTTAAAGTCTATTTGTGAGAGTTTTTTTGTCGAGTAGCTATAGGCATTTCCATCGATAAGTTTTAGTCTTAAGATGCCTGAGTCATTTATAATTTTTGCTTTATTTGCACTTATAATGATCTCTTCTTCTTTGTTTTTATTGAACAAAATAATATCAGAATAGGTTTGTTTTCCATCATCTTTTCCAATATATAGCAACCAGTTACCAAAACTATGCCCAAATTCAGATGCACTTAGGTTGAACTTTGCTTCACTTTTTTTATATGAAACAAAGTTACTTGAAAGGGTGGTTGAGTGTGGAAAAAGTATAAAAAAGTCAAAAATCAATAGTGCAGATAGTAAAGTAGCAGGTTTTAAAAATGTTTTTAATATAAAAGTAGGGTGGATTCCTAGAGAAAAAAGAACCACCATCTCGTTATCTGTAGATAACTTAAACAGCGAAAGTGTAGCTGCTACAAAAAAAGTTATAGGCAGAGTATAAAACAAAATTTCTGGAAGAACAAAGGTGTAGAGTTTTAACATATCTAAAATACTCAACTGTATAACTGCAGTATATGTCGCAAGTTTTATCATAAATATAACAGATGCTATGGCAAACAAAGGCATAAACATCGATAAAAATATGATAAAGAGGTTTTTGAGCATATATTTTCTGAGTCTATTCATATTTAATAATTTACCTCAATATATGAAAGTATAGGCGAATCATAAATATACACAATCAAAGTAGCAACAGCTAAAAATGGAACATAGGGAACTCTTTGTTGCTCTGCCGACTTTTTAAGCATCACAAGCATCACAGGCAAAGCCAACACGGCAGATAAAAAGATGGCTACTAAAGCTAGCTTTGCACCAAGTAAAGCTCCCATAGTAGCTGCCACCATGATATCGCCTTCACCCATCGCTTCTATAAATGGTGTTCTGTCATAGTGAGTATTCCAAGATGTTTTTGTCTTGAGTGTCGCTCTATAAATCTTTGAAGTTAGGTAGTAGGATAGAGCAAATCTTAAAAGTGTGAAAGCACCAGCAAAAAGTAGTGCATTTTGAAAGTTTATAAAAACTCCATCTAAATTCCATGCTCCAAAGATAGCAAAAAATATAGCCAAAAGATTTAAAGAGTCAGGAACCATTTTGTATTTAAAGTCTATGATAGAGAGAGCTAGGAGCATTAAAAAACTCATACCTACTAAAAGTAAGGGAAAGGATAAAGTATATTTACTAGCAAGTAGTAAAAAAATTAGCCCAGATATTAGCTCTATGAGAGGATATTGTAGCGATATACTAGACTCACAATAAGAACATTTTGCTCTTAAAAACACCCAAGAAAACAGAGGAATATTATGCCAAGGTTTTAGAGTCTTCAAACATGATCGACAGTGAGAAGCACCAAAAACAACACTTTGACCCTTAGGAATTCTCAAAATCAAAACATTGACAAAAGAGCCTAGTAGTGTGCCAAGTGTAAAAGCTAGTAACATATCTATCACTTTAAGCCTCCAAAACGTCGCTCAATCTTTGTAAACTTTTTTAAAATCTCTTCTAACTCTTGAGTTGAAAAGTCAGGCCAAAGAGTATCTGTAAAAACAAGCTCTGCATAGGCTGATTGCCATAGTAAAAAGTTAGAAAGTCTATAGTCTCCACCTGTTCGTATAAGCAGATCCACACTATGCTTACAATCAAGTGCATCACTAAGCATAGTTTCACTTATATCATCTTTTTCTTTTTTGAGTATATTTATAGCTCTTAGCATCTCATCTTTAGCACCATAGTTTAGAGCTAAAGACTGGACAAGTCCATCGCAATTTGCAGTCTTTTCTTTAACCTTAGCTATAGTTTTTTGCAAAGACTTAGAAAAAGCTTTAGTATCTCCAATAGTCTCAAGCTTAACATTGTTTTGTAAATATACAGGAAGTTCATTTTTTAAGTATCTCTCTAAAAGCTTCATCAAAAACTCTACTTCTAAGCGAGGTCTTTTCCAGTTTTCAGTTGAAAAAGCATATAGTGTCAAGCGGTCAATATCGGGGTTGAGTGAACAGTAAGTAGTGATCGTTTTGACAATCTTAGCACCCTCTTCATGTCCTTTGACTCTTTTTTGACCTTGAAGCTCTGCCCAACGACCATTACCATCCATGATGATAGCTATATGTTTTGCACTACTCATCTAAAGGTTTTTCGCATGTTTTATGATCTCAAAAGATAGACTTAGTTTATCTTTACTTGCTAATCTCTCTTTATTTTTAGGAGTTATAAACTCTATAGCATTTGTATCACTTCCAAAACTTGAAGAGTCTTTTAAGATGTTTAAACAAACCGCATCTACACCTTTAGCATCTATCATTTTTGAAGCATTACTTAGAGCTGTATCTTTATCCATCTCTGCTTTAAAAGCTATGGTGGTTATATCTTTTTTATCGATAGAACTTAATATATCTACATTTTGTTTTAAAGTTAGCTCAAATTCATCTCCAAGCATCTCTTTTTTTAGCTTCCCATCTTGAGCAAACTTAGGTACAAAGTCACTAACCGCTGCTACCATAAAAAGATATGGTTCTTTTTGTATGAGATGTATCTGCTCATCTCTCATAATAGTTGCTTTTGAAAGTTTTCCTTTTTTAGCGATGCGAATAGAGTCTTTTAAATACTCAAGCATCTCATCTGAACTTTCTACATCTATAGTATGCATCTCTTGAGGTATGTTGTCTTCAAACCTAGTAGCTATCAAGTTTACATCTGCACCTTTGCAGTAAAGTGAGGTAGCTAAAGATGAAGCCATCTTGCCACTAGAAAAGTTCGACAGATACCTAATATCATCTATCTTTTCAATAGTTCCTCCACCAGTTACTACAACCCTTCTATCTCTCCAAAACTCCTCTCTTAGCAGCTCTCTCGCACTCTGCCAAAATATACTAAGAGGCTCCGCCATAGCTCCATCGCCAACAGTTTTACAAGCTAACTCTTTTACTTGAGTGTTTACAATCTCATAGTTAGCAACAGCTAACATCTTAAGGTTTCCTTTTGTGATGGGGTTTTGTAGCATATTTGTATTTGCTGATGGTGCAATTATCTTTGAATTTGGAAAGGCTAATGCACACTGTAAAAGCATATTGTCAGCTATCGCATTTGCAAGTTTAGCTATAGTGTTTGCAGTAGCAGGGGCTATTACAAAGAGGTCTGCCCACTGTGTAGCTTTTATATGGTTATGATCATCTGTCCAAGACTCATTTGTATCATCTAAGACTTTATTTGAAGTAAGAACTTCAAAGCTAAGTGGTGCGACAAACTTCTTAGATGCTTCGCTCATTACAACCCTAACTTCTGCACCAGCTTTTACAAAAAGCCTAGTAAGTTCTAGTGATTTGTAAACTGCAATAGAGCCTGTGACACCTAAGAGTATCTTTTTGTTTTTTAACAAATCAGATGGAGTAATCATTAAAATACCTTTTAACTAATCTTATTGAAAAATTTATAATAAAAATCTTTGATAGTTTTTAGTTTTTTTCTACTTAAAACTAAAGAGCCTTTTTTTATAGTCCCAGAGGTAACAGTAGTTCCCGCTGCTACCATAACATCATCTTCAAGAGTAACAGGTGCAACTAGATGCGAGTCACTTCCTACAAATACATTTTTGCCTATGATAGTTTTATGTTTATTTACACCATCATAGTTACAAGTGATAAAACCTGCACCAATATTTGTACCAGTATCAACCATAGAGTCACCTATATAGCTAAGATGTCCAGCTTTTACGCCTTTGAGAGAACTTTTTTTAACCTCCACAAAGTTTCCTATATGTGAGTCTTCTATATATGAAGCAGGGCGAAGATGAGCCAATGGTCCTATATCAGAGTTTTTAACTATGGAGTCTTCTATGACACTGTTTGCTTTTATGTGGGAGTCTTTTATAAGAGTCTCGCCTGTTATTCTACAAGCATTTTCAACTATACACTCACCTTCAAATACTACACTATCTTCTATATAGATGCTAGAAGGAAGTTGCATATTTACACCGCTCATCATCCATTTAGACTTGATAGCATCTTGCATAATTACCTCTGCCTCTGCTAAATCTACTCTTGAGTTTACGCCCTTAAACTCTTGCTCATCTACTAAAAGTGGTACTATACTAACTGCATCTTTTTTAGCCATAGCAATAACATCTGTTAAATAGTACTCTTCTTGTGCATTATCATTGCTAAGAAGTGGAATATATTTTTCAAGTATATCTTTGCTAAAAGCATAGATGCCAGCATTTACAGTTTTTATCTTAAGCTCATCATCAGATGCATCTTTTTGCTCAACTATACTTTGTACTTCATCATCTTTTATCAAAACACGACCATAACCATCAGGATTTACCAAATCAAAAATCGACATAATAACCTTAGCATCTGTGTCTAAAAAGCCTTGTAATGAACTAGCTTTGATAAGTGGCATATCGCCATTTAAAACTAAAACTTTTTCATTTTTAGCCTTAACCCCCATCATAGCACCACCAGTTCCTGGGAACTCTTTAGCATCTTGGGTAACAAAGTTTATATCTTTAAAGTAGGTTTGCATATTTTTTATGACTGCCTCTTTTTGGTGGGCAACAACAACTGTTATATCATCTGAAATCTCTAGTGAAGACTTTATGATATGAAAAAGCATAGGTTTTCCACTAATGTTATGAAGAACTTTCGCCCTTGAAGAGTTCATACGGCTACCTTTTCCAGCAGCTAAAATCACTATGCTTATTTTATCTTTACTCATTTTTGTCCTTCACATTTTGTATTGTTTTTTTTGATGGTAAACTCATCTTTTATCTCTCCATCTATAGTTAAAAATTTTGAATTAAGAGTAGTTGGTGTTATCTCCAGCATAAGAGAACCCATAAGTTCAAAAGAAAAAGGCATAGCAGGGTGTTTTAACTCTGTTTCATCAACTCTTGAAGCTGAACCATTTACTAGATATATAGTACCACTATTTTTTGTAGCGATAAAGGGTTTTGTATAGCAAAAGTCACTATCTTGAACTAGATGCTCTTTAGGCTTAAAAGTATCGCTAGTGCCTAGATGATTTTTCATAAGTTTTGAACGCTCATAGCCATGTGAATGCCCACTTAAAACCAAATCAACTCCAAACTCATCAAAGATAGGAACCAGATGCTCTCTCACTCTTTTTATCGCTCTTTTAGTACCAGAACTATCGCCTTTGTTATCTGTATATGGGGGTGTGTGTATGGCAACTACAACCCAAGGTTTTTTATTTGCTTTCAAATCTTTTCTTAGCCAATTAGCGAGTTTAGAATTTTTATCAGTTCTAGGAGTTTGACTATCTAGCATCACTAGGTGTAGGTTTGCATTATCTATAGAGTAAAAACTCTCATCTCCACTAGGCACTCCGCCACTCTCACCCTTTGTTGGAAAATCCCAGATATTATAAAAAGCCCATCTTTTAGCATCGTGCTTACCTGCGACAGCCCAAGGAACAAGTTTTTTTACTAACTTTTTATATGGTTCAAAAAGTTTTGAGTTGTACTGTTTTTGAGTTCCACTTTTATAAGCATTGTCACCTAAAAGTATCCACATATCAAGTTTATCTACATCATAGTTTATATATTTTAACATCTCTTGATATACTTTTTTTTGTTTTTTTTCCTTTACTCCACTATCGCCAATCACCCATAAAAGTTGTTTATCAGAGTTTTTACAAAGTGTTTTAAAGCTTCTCTTTGAGTTGTCAATATCTAGTGTTTTTGAGATAACTTTGTAGTAGTATTTTGTACACTCTTGCAGTCCAGAAATTTTTATGGAATGCTTATTTGTTTTTTTCAGATCAGATATATTTTTATCAAGTATATCACTAAAGAAGCCATATTCGACTCTACCTATCTCTCGCTCAGGACTTTGCCACTTAATAGTGATAGAGTTTTGTGTTTGCATCACAAGATATGGCGAACGAGGTACAAAAACATAACTATCATAAGTTACAAGAGCCAATCTCCCAGCACTAAAAATGATGATAATTGCAATTAAGACAAATATAGCTTTTTTAAATATTTTCATGAATTTTCCTAAATTTTATCAAGTTTTGGTTTAAGTGCATTAAATACCCACTCAGGAGTTATGATCTTTATACATTGGTTGTCAGAACACGGTGTTTTTCTGTGGTTTGAAGCACTAACACAAGGGCTACAAGACATGTGTGCATATATGGGTGTGCTTGAACCAAGTGAACCATAAAGAGCAGGTGTCTCAGGTCCAAATATAACAAAAGTGTGCATATCAGTTATAGATGCAAAGTGAGCAGGACCAGAGTCATTTGTAAGCATAAACTCACTCACACTATAAAGGGCAGGGAGTTGTAAAAACTTAACTGCTCCTGCAAAGTTTACACATCTTTTATCATCCACATAGTCCGCTAAAAGTTGTGCTCCCTCTTTTTCAACAGGTGCGCCTGTTAGGAGTATAAGAGCATTTTTGCTTGCATCTAGTATCATCTTTATGACATCACCATAGTTTTCTCTATCCCATCTTCTTTGAGGAAGTAGGTCAGATGCATTGGAGTTTACTAGTATGATAGGGTTTTTATCTTTATCAAAACCTTCATATTTTTTAGAAATTGTAGAAAGTATGTTTTGCTTTTCATCTTCTTTTATTTGTGCTTTTTCTATGATAATTTCATCTTCTTTTATGATGCGTTTTGTGTATGGAAGCTCTTGCTTTTCACTCAAAAGAGCATCTACTAAAGCGATAAAGTTTTTTGCAATATGCTGATGAGGGTTGTATGAAACTTTTTTGCTCAAAAAGTCACCTCTATAAAGTCCTTCATTGTGAAAGGAGTGAAATCCTACAATATTTACCGCTCCACAAGTTGCACTTAAAAGTGCAGTAAAACGAGAAAATAGTTCTAGGTCTATGACAGAGTCTATCTCATTTTTACGACACCATTTTAAAAACTTAAGAGAACTTATGGCAAGATTTACTATAGAACTCTCATCAATACTAAAGATATTTTCCTCTTTTACAGTGCCTAGAAGTTGAAGACTTACTTTGTTTTTAGAAAATATTACAAAAAATAGTTCACCCTCTATGTTTTGCTTTATCTTTCTCATAGCAGGGTCAACTATGATAGCACTTCCCATCTCTGAGAGCTCAATAAGAAGAACATTTTTAGGTTTTATCTTTTTGGGTGGCTTGAAAAATTCTATAGTTTTTTTTATCATCGTGCCAAAAAATGTGAGTGGAACACCAGTATAATGGTCGATGTTTCTCATAGTATCTACATTCATAAAATTCCTTTATATCTTTTTGTTTTAAGTTGTTTTTTTGATTTTTATCCACTGATAAGAACCTGGAAAAGAGGCGATAATCAAAAGCATACCATATAAAATACTCATCGCTAGTATCTTAGTTTCATCCGCTCCAACAAGCATAAATATACCAATCATAGCACCCTCTCTAATGCCCCAACCTGCAAGAGATATGGGGATAATAGTTAGTAAAAATACGGGAGGAACTGCTATAAGAAATATTTGTAAACTTAGGTCTATATCTATACTTTTTGCGAGTGCAAACAAAACCAATACGGAGAGTAGATGCACAACTACAGATATAGCGATATGTTTATAAAGTATAGTTCTATCGGCATAAAGAGAGTTTAGTCTTTTAGCTAGTCTGTAAAAAAGGTCTAAGCCCTTATGCTTGGACAAAAAAGTAAACTTATCGAGATGAAAAAGAAGTGCAAAACCTGCGATGCCAGAGGTAGAGGTAAAAACAAGCAGAAGCGAAAAGTCTTTCTCAAAAGTACCAAAAAAGAGTATAGATGCTAAAAGGTTAAGAACAAGTAAGCCAACAAGCCCAACAACTCTATCTACAAAAACACCATAAAAAGCATCTTTTTTCTCATAACCTTTTCTTGTTAGGTCTATAATCCTTACAGCATCCCCACCAATACTACTAGGTAACACTTGGTTGAAAAATGCACCCTTGAAGTAACTATTGACATAAAAAGAGAGCTTCTCATCAAAAACAAGAAGTTTACTAATGGCTCTCCATCTATATGCAGCTAAGTAGGTGCTTATAAGTTGAAGAAGTAGGGCAATGAGTATCATCCCTCCATGACTTTTTGCTAGTACATTTTTCAACTCATCAAAGTCAATATACTGAAATAGGTAGTAAAATATAATAATAGTAATCAAAAGTTTAATAATGTTTTTCATTTAGTAGTATTTTACCTAAAAAAAGATTAAATCTCTTTAATAGAGCCATCTTTTATAAGGTATTTGTGATCAGCCATCTCTAGCATCTGTGTATCGCCACTGCTATCACCATAGGCATAGATGCTATCATAATCATTCATATTTAGATACTCTATAATTCTGTTAAATTTCTCAATACCGTGACAGTTTTTTGTAGCAAATTTACCTTTAAATATCTTATCTTCAAACAACAACTCTGTTGATATTAGTTCAACACTTTCTTTTTTACACCAAGCATCTAGCCAGCATCTCATAGATGCTGAAACTATGATGACTCTATCACCATCTTTTTTATGCTTTGTAAACTTTTCATAAACATCTTTGTTTATCATTTTATCTAACTCTTCTAAAGAAAATTTTTCTGCTAAATCTTTAAAAGTTTTCTCATCTATACCCTTAAAAAACATCTTAAAAAGTATCTCTTTTGCCCTGTAGTTTTTTATGAATTTTAGTTGCCATAGTATAAATATAGGAGCAAATTTTATAAGAGTTAAGTAGTATTTTATATCTCCAAGAGCATATTTGAAAAACTCTCCAAGAGAGTCTTTTGTGCTAAGTGTGCCATCAAAGTCAAAAAGTGCTAAGTTCAATCTCTTTTACCCTCATAATATCTATCTAAAAAGTAACACTTACCGATAGGCAACCAGCTAGGAATAGTGTAAAACCTCTTTTTTTGAAGCTCCAAATGCTCTTTTTTATAGCTCTCATAGTTAAATGAGCTACATTTTGCCATGTGAAACTCGGCACCCTTTATGTAAAACTTCTCTATAGAAACCTCAGAACAAACTCCTAGGAGTTCATCTTCTTTTATACTATGGTTGTCAAATAGATAAACATCTTTTTTATTTAGAGTTCTGATATCTAAAAGTTTATCATCTAAGCGACCAAATTTTGAGTCATTGAAGAGCATCTTGATATCTCTCTTACAACTGTATGAGAGCATAGATGCTGTTGAGTATCCTAGAGTAAAAAGCTCATCATCTGAGTATTGTTCAAACTTCTCACATAAGGTTTCAGGCGAAGTTGCATAGATGATATCAGAGTAGTATTTTTGTTTTTCAAATAAAGAAAAGGGAATACTCAAAGCGATAAACAAGATAGCGATATGAACAAAGGTAAATATATAGTTATATTTAAAGAGCCTTACTAGATACTTATCATCGAGAAAACTAAATAGTAAAAAAAGATATGGTATGAAAAGTATTAACCAATGGATGCCAATGCTGTTTTTAAGTGAAACTATAAAAAACAGACTAAAGGTAAAGAGCAGTATAGATGCTACTAGCTTCATCAGGTCATTGTTTATAAAGTTTTTTCTGCTTTTATATAAAAAGTATAGCCCCCAAGGAGTGATAATATAAGTTAGAGTTACAAAGAAGCTTATCATCGTTTTTAGGTTGTACTCACTACTCGTTCTTGCAAAGAAGTTAAACATGATGTTGTTCCAGCAACAGTTATAGTTGAAGTATAGGTTTTGAGCTATGGCTAAAAGAACTACGACAGAGATAATGAGAACATTTTTAATAGCTTTTTTCTTGTACTTTATAAAAACAAATATAAGTAAAGATATTAGTAAAAAAACAGCAAAATATTTACTTAAAAATGTAAGACCTAAAAATAGACCAGAGAGTAGGGCATAGAGTAGTTTTTGCTTTTTTTCAAAAGAGTAAAGTAGAAAAAAGACTCCTAAAGTACCAAAAAGTAAAAGTGCAACATCATTTGTAAATAAAGATATTAAAATATCAACAGGAGATGCTAAAAAGAGAAGGGCTATAAAAAAAGCCCTTTTTTGCTCCATATATAAAAAAGCTATTTTATAGATAAGATAGGCAACTACAAGGGTTGTAGCTACTGAAAAAAGTCTATAAAATATATAATTTTCACTTATAAAACTCATAAGGTATATAAGCCACCCAACCATAGGAGGATGGTCATAGTAACCCATACTTAAATTGCCTCCCCACTTTATAAAGTAGGCTTCATCCCCTGTTAAAGGTATCAAAGATACTAAGATAAGTTTAAATACAAATATAAGAAAAACAATTTTTATCTCTTTAGAGTATAGTTTTATCATACCTAGATGCTCATTTTTTTAAACATAAACTCTGGAATATGCTTTATGATAAGCATGATGTATCGCCATATCCATTTTGTGTAAAGTATATTTTTACCACCTTGTTGAGCCTTGAAAATATCATCTGCAACCTCTTGTGGTTGAGCTGTTAGCTTTTTGGGCAGGTCTAAACCTTGAGTCATTTTTGTGGCAACAAAGCCTGGTTTAACAGTCAAAACACTTACTCCACTTTCAAAAAGTCTGTTTCTCATTCCGCTTAGGTAGGTGCTAAAAGCCGCCTTTGCACTTGCGTAAATATAGTTGGCTTTTCTACCTCTATCTCCAGCAACA
>JAERRX010000155.1 GCA_016735225.1 Sulfurimonas sp.
TTTTTTATTTGCTCCAAAAAAATTTCTGCTGTATATATCTAGTCCACAATTGTGAAACTTAACATCGTTTGTTATTAAGACTTTATATCAGGAGACTACCGCACAGTACAAAGTCCATGGGAGAAGTCTATTATACAATTTAAAACTATTGATGTCAAAGAGATTTTCTTATAACACCACATATCATCTCAACATCATCTTTAGTCATAGTTGTACTGCTGGCTAAACATAAGCCTTTTGTATATAACTCTTCACTTGTTCCATCAAGATAAGTTTTTGCATCTTTAAAGAGAGGTTGCATGTGCATAGGCTTCCATAGTGGTCTGCTCTCTACATTTATCTGTTCAAGAGCCTTCATCACATCATTAAAATCTGTTTTTTTTAAGCTCAAAGCAGTTAACCATCTATTGCCTCTGCTGTTGTCTAGTTCTGGCATAAAGCTTATCTCTTCTATGTCGCATAAAAACTCTCTGTACCACTCAAATATCTTTCGTTTTTTTAAAACTCTCTTTTCTACCACTTCCATTTGTGCCACACCAATAGCAGCAAGAACATTACTCATACGATAGTTGTATCCATACTCTTTATGCTCATAATGTATAAAAGGTTCTTTCGCTTGAGTAGAGTAAAACATCGCTTTTTTTATATACTCTTCGTTTGGACTCACAAGCACTCCACCGCCTGAAGTAGTAAGTATCTTGTTACCATTAAAACTATATACTCCAAACTCTCCAAAAGTTCCAGTATGCTTACCGCCAAATGTAGCCCCCAAACTTTCAGCTGCATCTTCTATAAGATAGACTCCATGGAGTTTACATATCTCTGCAATTTTTTCTATATCTGCACTCATACCATACAGATGAGTAAGTATCAAAGCTTTTGGTTTTTGTTCACACTCTAACAAATACTTATCTAATAGTTTTGGAGACAAGTTCCAAGACTCCAAATCACTATCTATAAACAGAGGATTTGCCCCTTGGTATAAGATAGCATTGATAGAGCCTATAAATGTAAAAGTAGAAGCCAAAACATCATCGCCTTTACCGATACCAAGCACCCTAAGAGCTAGATGCAATGCTGAAGTGGCATTGTTTACAGCAAGTGCATTTGGAGTGCTAGTGTACTCTTTTATACTATCTTCAAACTTATCAACATACTCACCCAACGGTGCTATATAGTTACTCTCAAATACTTTTTCTATATATTTTAATTCATTTCCACTCATGTGAGGGGCTGATAAAAATATTCTTTTTTTCATATAGTTCTATCCTTTTGGACTATTTTACTGGCTTAATATCTCTATTTTACAAGCTCACACCCAACCAACTCCCAGCCATTAAACACTAAAATAACTTTGATATATCTAGCCCCTAAGTCGTACTGTTGTAGCTGTTTGGTGGCTTCTGCTATCTTCTGTTTTAGTTTTTCTTCATTATACTCTTTTCTTTTTATATATTTGAGTTCTATGATAACCCCATAAGGAACTTCACTCATGATTGGTTCTAGTAGTATATCTATATAGCCTTTGTTTGACTCTACTTCTGAGTGTACTTCGTAGAATGTGTTTAGGTTTAAGTAGGCTAGTAGATATGCTTTTACGAAGTTTTCTCCATCTATGTAGTCTCTTATTGAGCTGCTATCTTTTATCACTTCTCCTATGTAGTTAAATGCTGAGAGATCTTTATCGTAAGCTAGATCTAAAAGATGGTTGTTTAGAGTCTCTATCTTCATATCATAGTCATTGAAATCTCTGTAAGCATAGTGGACAAATTCGGATAGTAGTTTTTTTAGTGTTTGATTTGGTATCTTTAGACTTAAAGCTACTCTGTACTTCTCTAAAGTGATTAAGCCTAAACTAAATATAAAAGATTTAAAATTCTCTTCGTTGCTTAGTTCAAATGCTGAGAAGTTATCTTTTATGGTAGTTGTGGTTACTTTTTCACCTAAGATGAGATTGTTTATGAGTTTAAAGTTTCCATTTAGTTTTTTATCTGTATATACTAGGTACTTTAGTTTTGAGTAGTCTGTTCTTACATTTACATCTATGAGTTGCTCAGGCTCTTCCTTGTTGTAAATTATAGATTTCATATAGTATAAAATCATATCGCTGTTGTAGATAGTGTGTTTTACATTTTTATTGAATCTATAGCTATTGTACCACTCATCACATCGTGAGATAATATGCTCCTGCTTATCTTCAAGACTATAGTACTTTATCATCTGTTTTAGCTCATCTTTGGTAACTCCTACCATGTCATTAAAGGCTTCATCTAAAGAGA
>JAERRX010000036.1 GCA_016735225.1 Sulfurimonas sp.
AGGAGGAGGAGGAGGAGGGGGAGGTGGAGGTGGAGGAGAGTGAAGGCTAGAAGTAGCTATCACTTTTTTACAAAAGCGATAGCTACTTAAAAAAATAGGAGAATTAATATGAAAAAAACTTTACTTTCTTTAGCGGCATCGTCGTTAATCGTTACATCTGCAATGGCAGCTGACAAAGGCATAGATATAGTAACAACTGGTCAAGCGGTAGTTTATTATGAAACTGGTGCTGATAATGGCGACAGTCCTGATCAAACATTATTTGATCAAAAAAGTTCAGCTGCAAACCTTGGTGTACAGTTTGACTTAGAAGCAGATCTTAAAAACAACTTTACTTTTGGTTCACAACTTACTTACTTAGGTACAATGGGTTTAGAAAAAAACTTAGTTAGTAACACTAAGCAAGGTGGTGGTGTTACAACTGATTCTGATGCTTATGACCAAATTTTACTTACAAAGATATTTGTTGCTAAAAAAATAGCCAACACTACTATCAAGATAGGTCGTCAAGAAGTTCCTAAATCACTTTCTCCTTTTGCTTACACAGAAAGTTGGAATGTGTTTAAAAATACTTTCGATGCTGGAGTTTTTCTAAATACTGATATTCCTGACACAATGGTAGTGGCTGGTTTTGTTGGTGGTGGTAATCAAAGTACAAACCTTCAAGACTTAGGTAATGCAGCTGCAACTGGAACTCTTCCTAGTGATCCTGGTGTTCCTTTAAAAATTAATGCAAATGGCATAGCATATTTAATTACTGTTAAAAATAGCTCTATTCCTATGACTGCAGTAACTGTTTCATACTATAATTTAGCAGAAGTAAATGATGATGAAACTGTTCAAATATACTGGGGTGATGTTAAAGTATCTGATAAAAGTTTACCACTTGGTCTTAAGTTTGGTCTTCAAGGTGGTGTGCTAACTCCAGATGCTAGTAGCCTTGCAGATACAAGTGCTTTTGGTATCAAAGCAGGTATGAAACCTATAGATGACCTATCTTTATCTCTTGCTTACTCAACAGTTGATGGAGACAAAAACAAAGGTAATGCTGCAATAATCAATGTGGGTGGAATAAAATCACCTCTATATACTCAAATGGTATATAATCAAGATGCAATAGCACTAGATAGTGATACTGTTATGGTTAAAGGTGTTTATGACACTGGTGATTATGGTAAAGTTATAGCTCAGTATGCTTACTCAGCAACTAACAAAGGTTCATCAATGATTACTAGAAATGACAAAGACACTGACTATGGTGAGTTTGACCTTATCTATAAAGTAAAAGCTGCTGGTATTAACTACTTCGCTGCTTATGTAAACCGTTCATGGTCTGAAGAAAATGCAAACGATCAAGATATGGATAACAGAATCCGTGTATGGGCTCGTTACAACTTCTAATAACTACCTAGATAAACTACGATATATCGTAAAACTTTATTTTCACGCTTAGGCGTGAAAATATCTTCCTCATTATTTTCAATCAATACACTTTATGAGATAAAAAAAGTTTAAAGGACTTATGATGGAAATAATTGTTATAGCTACAATATCTTTTTTCTTGATAACCATAATATACATTGGCATACATGCTGGCGAAACAACTAAATAGACTTTAGAACTAAAAATATCTTCCTTATTATTTTCAATCAATACACTTTATGATATAATTTCTCCAATTTTAAAATAAAGAGAATTTCAATGAAAATGATAAAAACAACCCTACTATCACTCACACTACTACTTTTAACAGCATGTGGAAGCAAAACACCCTTTAAAGAACAAACAGTTGTTCCAAACTCTGCGTTAGTATATATATACTCAAGTGAAAGCATAGAGTCAGGCGATGGATCTTCAGACCCTGAGTATAGCATCCGTATAAATAACAAACCATACCTACAAAGAATAAAAGAGGGTGAGTATATAGTGCTAAACCTAAAGCCACAAGCTATGAATATCTCCGCAACCTTGCAGCAAATATCTGAAAAAGTTTTAAATATGGATCTTAAAGATGGACAAACATACTATCTAAAGATAGGTTCAACTGATGATGGAGAAGTAAATTTTGAGCAAGTAGATAGAAACATAGGCTTAAAAGAGCTAAAAATAACAGGACTCGCAGGATCTTCTGAAGAATCACCAGAAAATATAATAACAGAGTTTATAAACCCAAAAGAAACTCAAAATCTTGAAGTAAAACAAAGAGTAGCTCCTGTAGTTGTTCCAGTTGCATCTACACAAAAAGTGATAACACCTCCTGTTCAAAATTTCTCAAAGACAGATGAGATAATGAAAGCTTATGAGATGAAAGAGAAGGGTATAGTAAGTGAAGAAGAGTTTAAAGCCTTAAAGATAAACATACTAAACAAGTAAGCATAGATGCTAGTAGATTCTTATGAGAGAGTAGTTGACTACTTAAGAGTGTCGGTAACTGAGAGATGCAATTTTAGATGTCAGTATTGTATGCCAGAAAAGCCCTTTTCATGGGTTCCAAAAGAAAACCTTTTAAGCTTTGAAGAGCTATTTGAGTTTATGAAAATAGCTATAGATGAGGGTGTAAAAAAGATTCGTATAACTGGTGGAGAGCCACTTTTGAGAGCTGACTTAGATAAGTTTATAAGTATGATATACACTTATGAGCCTAGCATCGACTTAGCTATGACTACAAACGCCTACCTTTTAAAAGGGACTGCTCAAAAACTAAAAGATGCAGGACTTAAACGCATAAATGTTAGTATCGATACATTGAAACCAGAAGTAGCACAGCAGATAGCCCAAAAAGATGTTTTAAAAAATGTTTTACAAGGTGTCCAAGAGGCACTAAAAGTAGGGCTAAAAGTTAAGGCAAATATGGTTCCTATGAAGGGTGTTAATGCTGATGAGATTATCGATGTTTTAGAGTATTGTAAAAAGTATGAGATAAGCATAAGGTTTATAGAATATATGGAAAACTCTTTTGCATCTAAAGAGGTAAAAGGTCTAAAATCAGATGAGCTTTTAAAACTCTTGCGAGAAAAATACGAGTTTAGTGATGATGGCTTTGATGGTTCATCCCCCTCTCACTACTTCACGATGAAAGATGGATATAGGTTTGGAATCATAGAACCATACAAAGATGACTTTTGTAAACAATGCAACCGCATAAGACTAACAGCAGAGGGAAACCTTATACCCTGTCTTTATTTTGATGAGGCTATGAGTATTTCAAAAAGTATTAAAGCAGGAGATATAAAAGCAGCAACAGAAGTTTTAAGAGAGGTTGTGAGAACAAAACCAGAGAAAAACCGTTGGGGCGGTGATGATGCAGAGGTTTCATCTCGGGCATTTTATGAAACAGGTGGTTAGTAGATGCTTTACCTAGTAGAACATTTTTACTCCATACAAGGCGAAGGGCGTTATATTGGCTCTCCATCTGTGTTTTTTCGCTTTGGAGGGTGCAACCTTAAATGTGAAGGCTTTGGCTGTAAAGAGATAGCCCCAGACAAAACTACAATACTCGGATGCGATACCGTTTATGCTGTAAATAAAGAGCATTTTAGTAAAAACTGGGTAGCGATAAGCAGAGTAGAAGAGCTTTTAAGTGTCTTAACTCAGTATGATCTACCATCAAAACCTGTAGATATTGTCTTAACAGGAGGTGAGCCTCTTTTAAATGTTAATAACAAGATATTTTTAGAGTTTTTAAAAACACTACATAAAAAAGGTCATAGAGTAAGCTTTGAGACAAATGCTACTATAAATATTGACTTTGAAAAATATCCTATATATAAAGAGTTTGTTTTTGCACTCTCTGTAAAGCTCTGTAACTCAGGCGAAGAGATACAAAAAAGAGTAAAAGGCGATGTAATATACTCGATAACTACAAATGCAAAAGAGTCATTTTTTAAGTTTAGTATAGATGCTGAGTCTATAAACCTTGGGCTTGAAGATGAGATACAAAGTATCACTATGCACTCAGCATCTACACAAGTTTACTGTATGCCCCTAGGTGGAAATAAAGAAGATGTTGAGCTTAATACACCTGCACTTATAGAGTTTTGCAAGGCTAAGGGTTACAACTTTTCCGATAGACTGCATATAAGAATATGGGATATAAACAAGGGAGTATAAGTTCCCTTTAGTCATAAAGTGACTTCATACACTAAAAATATATGAAGATTTAACAGGAAACAAGATGATAATTAGAAAACTTTTTAAATTTGAAAATGCCCACATAGTACGAGCTTGCTCAACTGTAAAATGCAGAAGTTCCATCCATGGACACTCATATAGAGTAGAGCTTCTTTTTGAGTCAAACTTTTTAGACAATGGACAGATGGTATATGACTTTGGACTTATGAAGCAAAACATGAAGTCTTTGATAGAAAGTTTTGATCATAGCATAGCTATATGGAGTGGAGATACAAAAGAGTACAAAGATGATATGAAAAAACACTCCAAAAGATGGGTAGAACTTCCAGTATCTCCATCGTGTGAGCAGTTTTCTCGTGTAATATTTGTGATAATAGACAGACTCCTACAACTTACATCATCAGTAAATGGCGAAAAAGATGTGAGGCTAAACAGCATCATAGTCCATGAAACACAAACAGGCTATGCTCAAGCTTTCAACCAAGATGCTTACTCAAAAGAGATGGGTTATATACAGTTAGAAGATATAATATTTTCAGATGAAGTTAGAGGTGATTGGGCAGATGCTAAGCTATGGGAGAGGATAAAAAAAGGCGAAAGATTTATAAACCCTAAAGAGGTGTAAACCTCTACGGGTAAAGATGAGAGTGTCAGACTCTGTTGAGAGTAGGATTTGTCATCATTGCAAGGGGTATTTTAACTTGTAAGCAGGGCAGTTTGTTCTACGGAAGTAAAACTCCACCTGATTGAGATAACTCTCACACTATCACCAGAACCTATAAACTCCACATCTTTATCTACCATAATATAAGAGTTTGAAGATGCTAGTGGGCTAAGCATACCTGGAGCAAACTTAGTAGATGCTTCAAAACACTCGCCATCAAAATACCCTGGAACTAAAGAGATGCGACCTTTTTTAAGTCTGTAGTCATTTTTCATCTTTGTTTTTATAGGGTTGATATATTTAGATGAGTTGCCACTAAGTGCCAAGATGATACTTTGCCCAAAAAGCTCAAAATTTAAAGATGCTGCTAGTGGATTGCCTGGAAGGTTTAAAGCCAATGTATCTTTTATCTGTCCAAAAGTTGTAGGTTTTCCAGGTTTTATCTGAACTTTATCAAAGTGAGTTTGCATACCAAAAAAAGCAAAAGCTTCCTTAGTATAGTCAGCATCTCCAACACTAACCCCACCAGAAGTGACAATAAGGTCACTATTTAAAGCACTTTTTATATGCTCTTTTAAGTCCTCTAAAGTATCCTTTGCTGTTCCTATAAAGTCAACCTCGCATCCAAGCTCAACAGCACGAGAAAACAGAGCAGGAGTGTTGGTGTTGTATAGTTGATAGTCCTCAACACTCTCAAAGTGCATCTTAAGTTCACTCCCAGATGCAAAGAGAGATATACGAGGTTTTTTATATACTTTTACATGGCTTATGCCTTGAGATGCTAGGAGTGTTATCTGATGTGCTTGTAGTTTTTCTCCATCTTTTAAAAGTTTTACCCCACTTTTAATATCCTCTCCGCAAACTCTTATATGTTTTGAGAGGGTCAATTTTAAAGGTAGTTTTACTCCATCTTTGCACTCTTTTATATCTTCTATAGGCACTATTAGTTCACAGCCTTGAGGGATCTTTGCACCTGTCATTATCTTTATGCCGTAGCCACTTTTAAGAACTTCACTAGAGTTATCCCCAGCAAAAATGGTATGCTCCACTCTTACACATTGCCCCGCATCTATGACTTTTACAGCATAACCATCCATAGCAGAGTTATCATAAGGAGGAAGGTTGTGAGTAGCAACTATATCTTGAGCCAATATAAGCCCAAGTACCGACTCAATAGGCAGTATTTTCAATGATCTTTTTTTACTTTTGGTGTATATAATCTCAAGTGCTTTTTCTATTGTAACTTCCATGACTCTTCTTTTTAGTTGATTTGTATGCAGTATCTATGACAAACATTGTAGCACATAATACTTTTACGAAGTTTATAATAAAGATAGAATTTTTTTGATCTTTCGACAAGCACACTATAAAATTTAAGTTTAAGTTTTAATTAAATCATCTTTTGTTATAGTTTGTATATAAATTTTTGATATGAGAGGTATTAGATATGATAAAAAAAGTTCAATCTCTAAAAAGTCTTAAAATAAAATACCTTACAACTACTAACAAATCTAAAACTTCTGTTAGTTACTTTTAATTTCTTGAGGTACTTACAAAAGTCTCATATTTTTTTATCTATATCTATATTAATAATAATTGACTTTTCTTTTATTGTTTTTATTGAGTTCAACTCATCGCTAATCCGCTCTATAATTGACTTTGAGTCTTTACCTGAGTTTTCTAAGGTTAGCCATTCAAATGCTATTTGGTATGCTTGTGTTATGATTATCTTCTTAATTAGTGAAAATATATATATAGTAAGGTTTGATTTTTGGCAAGAAACTAAAAAGATTTTTAAGTCCATTTTTTTGGGTGCTGCCGTTATATTGTCTATTTTAGTATTTACAAAAAACTCT
>JAERRX010000077.1 GCA_016735225.1 Sulfurimonas sp.
ATTTGTATATATTTTAAGAAATATAAAAAAATTAAGGATTTATAATGAATTTAGGATTACTATCTGTTTTTATAGGACTAAGTGCTTTGCTATTTATGACTTACAAAATATATAAATTTCAATACTAAAATAACTCAGTTACACCCCCTGTGATCGGATATCCACTTTTAGTGTGTAAAAACATAAGAAATTGTAGCAAAAATATGCTCCTTCGACAAAGTTTAGACTATGGAAGTATAATATTAAAAGAGCTGAAGAACCTCTAAAGGTATTTATTTATAAAGTAAACCGTTGTGTGATAAAGCACACAGCATAGTTACCTAGTTATTAACTTTTTTATAAGTAATTTTGATATATAATTGGGTATAAGAAATTAGGAGTTTTGTCATGTTTGTATCTTCGTACAACACATATATTAGCACAAACAGCACACAAAAAGTTCAAAATGAAAAAAATGAAGCCCTAAAAGCATCTAAAGTTTCTTTTGATTCTCAACTTCTTAACAATACTATCTTAGAATCAACAAACACTCAAAACTATCCAATAAACTATATTTCTAACTATAAAACTTTTAGCAACAAGCAAAAACTGCAAGAGTCATTTGAAAATATTACAAAAGACAAATATACTAAAAATAAAGCCATTAAAAATGCACAGAATGCTTACTCTGATAACTCTAAAATGTTTTCATTTTTACTAGAACCAAAAGCCACACAAAGCCAAACTCCAAAATTTAACAATGCTCTTCCAGACAATATACTAAAAGCTCAAGAGAAAAATATACGACATAAAATGGTAAACACTTATATAGAAAATGACAAGTATTACCAGATTACCGCTTAGTTTTTTAAGGGCAGTTTACTAGGTATTTCCACTGAGTAGATGTTGATCTTGAGTTCATACAGTTTGGAAGCACTTGAACTGTTACAAAAGTTTGACCTCCAGAAAATGGCACTTTTACTTTTTTAATACCCCGTGTACCTACACATCCGCTATCAAAAATTATATTGTTTTCGCTAACTATTGTTATTCTGTCTTCTTCAGAGTATGTTTCATATTCAAATATAAATGAACCTCTTGTTTTACCTAGTGCTATCTGTTTTGCATCTGCTTTTAATGCACCTGCTTGAACCTCTTTGTTACACTGAGTTATGTTTTTATTTTTAGGTGCCATTATAATGATAACTTTTTTCTCTACAATAACTGGCTTCTCGACAACAACTACTTTTTCAACTATCTTCTCCTTATATATAACTTTTGGTGGTGGTGGCGGTGTACAATCTTCAAACTCACAATCCAAATCTTTAAAAGCACCCTTTGCCATACTATTTGCTCTGTCATACTCAGATGCACTTGAAAAAATAAACATCGCTAAAAGCATTAAAATTATTTTTAACATAAACTCTCCTTTTTTTCTTTTATATTTTATACTATTTGAGTTTAAAGTAAGATTATTCTTCAAGCCATGCATCTGTTTTTATCACTCTTCCATCACAAAAATACTTTAACTTAAAAGCATTAGAGCATCTGCCTTCATTTATATCCATAACTGCTATTTGAAGTATTTTTTTACATCTTTTTGGTATATCGAAATGACCTTTCATCCCAGTTAGAAACTGTTTTAGTGGAACTTTTGAGTCCATTCCTATGACATTGTCTCTGCAACCGCTCAAACCAATATCACTTAGATATGCAGTGCCTTGAGCTATTTGAAAATCATCTGTGCCAACATGAGTATGTGTGCCGATTATCGCACTTACACTACCTTGAAGTAGCATCATCATAGCTCGTTTTTCACTTGTTGCCTCAGCATGAAAATCAACAAATATATTTTCAACACCCTGCTCTTTTAGCTCCAAAACACTCTGTCTTGCTTTTCTAAAAGCATTATCTACAAGAGGCATAGAGTAGTGTCCCATAAGGTTTAAAACAGCTAGTTTTTCTCCAGCAACTTCATAAACCTTACAGCCAGTTCCACTAACCTCATCGGGGTAGTTGTGCGGTCTTAGTATCTCATGTGTATCAAACAAAGCCTCTATATCTTTTTTATCCCAAGAGTGGTTACCTCCTGTCATGCAGTCAACTCCATAAGATATAAGCTCATTTGCATTTTTTCCAGTCATACCAAAACCATGAGATGCGTTTTCATAGTTTGCCACTACAAAATCGATCTCAAACTCCTCTCTTATCTTTTTTAGATGCTCTTTTAACATCTCTCTACCTGGGCGACCTACTATATCGCCTATAAATGCTACTTTCATCTATAGTACCTTTGGTTTATTGTTTCTAAGATAAAAAAGCACCGCTTTTATGATGTCATCATCATCTTTAGAGTTTGATTTAATGCTCTCTTTGGAGTTGTTAATATATGAAATAGTTATATTTTGTCCATAGTTCATGATGCTTTTTATATTTTTATCAATACTTAAAAGTTTTATGACCATTAGTTCAAAAAACTGTTTTGTTGGGCTATCTAACTCTCCAAACCTATCGATGATCTCCTCTTCTATCTCATATATTTCAACAGGAGTTTCACACTGAGATAGTCGTCTATAAATATCTAAGCGAAGCCTATCTTCTTTAACAATCTCATCAGATATAAAAGCAGAGATGCTAAGTTTTATATCTACTTTAGCACGCTGAGTTTCCATAGTATTGCTAAGTATTTTTATAGCATCTTCTAGCATCCTAAGATATAGAGAATAACCTATATTTTTTATATGTCCGCTTTGAGCATCGCCTACAAGATTGCCTCCGCCTCTTATCTCTAAATCATGATAAGCTAAAACAGAACCACTTCCTAAAAATGAGTTTGACTCTAGGGCTAGGAGTCTTTTTTTAGCTTCATCTGTTATGTTGTGTTTATCTTGAACCACAAAGTAAGCAAAACCCTCAACATGACCACGACCTACACGACCACGAAGCTGATGAAGGTCTGCTATACCAAACCTATCTGCCCCATCTATGATCATAGTATTTACTTTTGGCATATGAATACCTGACTCTATGATAGAGGTGGCTATCATCAGGTCATACTCTCCCTCTTCAAACTTTAAAAGTTCTTTTTCAGTCTGAACCGCTGAGATCTTAGAGTGCAACATAACTACTCTTAGCTCAGGAAGTATAGCCTTAAGTTCGCCCAGTTTTATCGGCATATGGTCTATGGAGTTGTGAACATAAAACACTTGTCCACCTCGCCTTAGCTCTCTTAATATTACCTCTTTTATAAATTTTTCATTATACTCTTTTACAAAGGTTCTTACTCCCTGTCGCTCACTAGGTGGAGTTAAAAGCTGACTCATGGTTTTTATGGAACTTAGTGCTTGGTTTAGTGAACGAGGTATAGGAGTAGCACTCATAGAGAGTAGATGCACACTATGATAAACCTCTTTTATCTTTTCTTTTTGCTTCACCCCAAACTTATGCTCTTCATCTATGATAACAACACCCAAGTTTTTAAAACTCAAACCAAAAAGAGAGTGAGTACCGACAACAACATCTATCTCACCAGATGCTAAACCTTTTGTGATGTTGTTTTTATCTTTTGTACTTACAAATCTATCTAGTTTTGCATATCTCAAGCCCAAATCAGTAAACCTTTCATCTAAAGAGCGATAATGTTGAGCCGATAAAAGAGTTGTTGGGACTATGAGAGCTGACTGATAGCCTGACTTAAAAGCTGTAAATATTACATTTAAAGCAACCTCTGTTTTACCAAAACCAACATCACCGCTCAAAAGCCTGTCCATTATATGTCCACTTGACATCTGAGTCACTATCTCATCAACTGATCTTGTTTGATCATCAGTATAGGAAAATCCTGCTAATTTTTGAAACTCTTTTAACTCTGAGTTTGCTATATTCATCTTTGGAGCTTTTATAAGCTCTCTTGCTGCTGCTGTGTTTACTATTTGACCAGCTATCTCCATTAGTCGTTTTTTAACTTTTTCTTTTAACTTGCCAAAGCTTCCTTTTCCGAGTCTATCGAGCATAGGAGTTGAGCCACCAGATGCGATGTAACGGTCAATAAAGTCAAGGTTTTCTACAGGTAAAAGTATCTTATCATCACCAACATACTTTATAACTATAAAATCTTTTATACCACCCAAAATCTCTGTTTGCTCTATCTTTTCAAATATTCCCACTCCATAATCTTCATGAACTACATAATCACCAGCTTTTAAGTCATCAAGCATTATAGAACTTTTTCTTCTTCGCCTTACTTTATCTGCTTTGTTTAAAGAGATGATAAGCTCATCTTTTGTTATGATATTTAAAATATATGGAGCATATACCTCTTTAATATTACTTAGATTAAAAAGCCCTACTTGCTTCATCAAAGCTTCATTTGCTGCTATGATAGTTATCTTTTTGTTTTTATGAACTTTTATAAGAGTAAGAACATCTGTTACCACTAGCTCTTTGTAACTATCACTTCTTTGTAAAATATCAACATTGAAACTATCTCTTGACACAAAAGGGTCATTTAGAGCATAAGCATCTACAAGTAATGTGTCTAGGTTTCTTATAAGTTTTACATTTTTCTTATCTAAAAAGTTTGAAGCCTTATCATCTAAATACCAAAAACCCAAAGATGCTACATCTTTTACTAAAGCATCAAAATCACTCTGCTCTATCTTTTGATGTAGCTGGGTAAACTGATCTTCATCTAAAGAGTAAAAAGCAGGAGATATTTTAAAGCTGTCAAGTTCTTCTTTGAGAGTTCTTTGAGTTTCTAGTTCAAAGCGTTTTATCTGTTCTATCTCATTGTCAAAAAGAGAGACTCTTATAGGCATATCAGAAGATGGTGTAAATATATCTATAATATCCCCACGAAAAGATATCTCTCCTGCAACTTGAACCATATCTACAAAATTGTAACCCCAAAATAACATCTGCTCTTTAAAGGAGTTAAGATCTATAGTTGAGCCAAACTCTACTGTTTGTTCTTGGAGCAAAGAGTTATGAGGAAGATGAAAAAGTAATGTTTTAAGTGGAGATATTACTAGGGGCTTTTTTTTATACGAATAGTACAATTTTAAGGCACTAAAGAGTTCATGGAGTTCTTGAGTGTAAACTCTCAAGTCATCCCCATAGCTCGGACGAAAGTCTGGGAAAACTATTGCCTCTTTGTTGAAAAAAGTTGCAACACTTTTTAGACTTTGAGCCTCTTTATAGTCTTCACATATTAAAACTTCTACATCTTCTTTTTTATTTTCTTTAAAGTATTCAAACAGTATGTTTTGTGACATTTTTTTCCTAGGGAATATCTTGGTTTATTTTACTAAAGCAGTTGCTTTAGTTACTTTAAGTTTTTTGTCTTTTAATTTTTCTGGAATAGGAACAGGAGCAGCTCCCTTGACAATACTTTTTCCTTCAAAAACACCCTTAATTTCAATAATAAGCTCACCTGACTCTATTGTTCCATTAACTCGCCCTGATTCCTTAATCTCTACCCTATCAGCACTAATACTTCCCTCTACATAGCCTTGAACCACAAGTCTTTTAGTAGCTACTTCACCCTTTATATGACCATTTTTTCCGATATTTACCTCTTTTTGAGAGTGGATAACACCTTCAAATTCTCCATCTATGTACAAATTGCATGAGAGATCAATCTCTCCCTTTATTGTTGTTCCTGCTGTAATAATGGTAGTGTTTTTGTCGGTTTTACTACTCTGATCTGCGCTGTCGCTGTTATTAAAGATTGCCATGGTATTATTTTTTCCTTATCAAATATCTCTTTATAGTTTTTAACATTCCATTTTACAAAATAAAAAGGATTTACTGCTCTTTGAATAAATCTTATTTCATAATGCAAATGCGGACCATTACTCATTCCTGAGTTGCCTGTGTATGCGATCAGATCTCCTTTTCTTACAAATATTCCTGATTTTACCACAACTTTATTTAAATGCCCAAAATATGTTCTAAAGCCATAGTTATTTTGAAGTATGACCAACCTACCATAGCCACTTTTTTTATGAAAGCCTGCCCACTCAACTATGCCATCAGCAGTTGCGTAAATTGGAGTGTTCATCTTTGCTCTCATATCAAGACCACGATGAAACTCCCTTCTGTTGAGTGTTGGATGTATTCTGTAGCCAAACTTACTTGTTATACCTTTAAACTCAATAGGCGAGCCGCTAGGAATCAACTGCAGTAGAGTTGTCATCTGTTGTGAGTTTACTTTTGTCAAGTTCACTCTTTGTTGAAGTGACATATCTCGAACTGGGGAGAGACCCATCATTTTTTCAACTTCCGATAAAGAGTCAGAAACTTCATCTAATTCTCGTTTTTTATTACTCAATGCTAAAAGAGTACCCTTCATATTCTGATCTAGCTCATCATTCTTTCTTTTTAAAGCATTGTAAGATTTTTGAGTGTTTTGACGTTTTTTTTCTATCTCATCGACTGAATAGTTTAGATATAAAATAGTACCAACAGCGATTAAAGCTATAAAACCTAAAAACGATAGAGCATAAAGTATCGCTCTTTTAACTATGTAATGCATGTTGTACTGCTTTACACCATTGTCATCATTGATAGTAATAGTAAAATGATCATTCATATATCAGCTATGCTCTCTTATATATTTTCATAAATTCTTCAACAACACTAAAGGAGCCAAATACTAAATATTTTTCATCTTGCACTATCTTTTCAAATGAGCTGTATTGTATCTCTAAGTCTTTTAAAGTTTTTTTAAGTTGTGCTTTTGAGACTAATCTTTCATCATCTATGTCGATAATTTGCACACTTTTTACTATTGGCTTTAAAATTTGAAGAATTTTTTTATAATTTTTATCTTTATAACTATTGTAAATCAAAACAAATTTATCTGGTTTTAGTGCATCTCTTATAGCATCTGCTGCTAAAGGGTTATGCCCAACATCAACAATTATATTTTTTTGTAGATGTGTTAAGCGTCCAAAAAGCTTAGAACCTACAAAACTATCTTCATCATACTCTAAGTTTAAAAAGTTTAGAGCAGAGATGCTTAGGCTTAGGTTTTCTACTAGATGCTGCTCTAATTTTAAAGATGATGCAATATTTTTAATTTTTATTTTGTCATTATCACTTAGTAATTGATCATATTTTTGTATATTTAGATTTTTAGATTTTACTAAAATATCAGAAATCTCATATACCTCTTTCTCTTTTTGCAAGGCTAAAATAGCATTGTTTTGTATAGCATTTAATTTTGTTGTTGCTATAGCTTTTAAAGTTGAACCTAAAAAAACCTCGTGGTCAAAAGATATAGGTGTTACAAGAGTTAAAATCTTATCAAAAACAGCAGTTGCATCATGTTCTCCACCTAAACCAGCTTCCATAACAAGATAATCACACTCTTTACTTACCACTAGGCAAAGAAGTGTTGTGTATTCAAAATAGGAAAGTTCATCTGATTCAGATGGAGTTAATATATTTTGCAGTTTTATGTGGGCATCTTGGAGTGTTTTATCATCAATATCACCCCCATCTATCCATATTCTTTCGTTGAACTCTAAAATATGAGGTGAACTATAATGAATAGTTTTAAACCCCATAATATACAGGGCAGTAGCTAAAAATCTGCCTGTAGTTCCCTTTGCATTTGTGCCTATGATATGGATGATTTTTGGTATATCCATAAGGTTTTTAACTCTCGCATAAACCCTAGGCATACGAGTATAGTCAATTTTATCATAATATAGTGGCTTGAGCGATAAGAAATTTTTTAGTAACATTTTTAGTTATATGCCACCTGATTACGACCATCTTTTTTTGCTTTGTATAAGCATTCATCTGAAGATGTGATAAGGTTTTTCAAAGAGGACATCTTTTTTCTTTCGCTAACACCGCAACTGACAGTAACCTGAATTCTTTGTCCTTTATACATAAAACGAGCTTTTTGAACATGCTTTCTTACTTTTTGGGCAAAATCAACACCGCCTTTAGTTCCTGTCTCACTAAGAAGAGCCATAAACTCTTCCCCTCCAAATCTACCAATTATATCTACACTTCTTGTTGCTTTTTTTAGTATCTTTGCAAAAGCAGCAAGAACAGCATCCCCTGCATCATGCCCATAAGTATCATTAACATTTTTAAAGTGGTCTAGGTCAAACATAACAATACTAAAGTTATGCCCATATCTAACAAACTCAGACTCTTTAACACTCATAAACTCATCTAAGGCTCTTTTGTTGTAAAGCTTTGTTAAAAAGTCCTCTTTTGATGCTTGCTTAGCATCTTCGAGTTCTTTTTCAAGGTTTTTGACTTTTGTGCTCAATAGCCCAACTTCTTTAGTGTGACCCTTTAAGTCATCGGTTAAAGTTTTAGTAGATTCCTCTAAAGCGGTTGCTATGCCTAAAAGTTTTTTATGAGATAGTTTAAAATTTGCAGCACTTCCATCGTTATAATTTTCTAAATCTGACTTTATCTTTTGTATCTCAGTTGTTGAATCATCAGAGTGTTCTATCATCGCAATAAGTCTTAAAGATAATTTATCTAGTACTCCATCGATCGACTCTACCATCTTTTTTACACTTTTTTTATCAAGTGCTATTCTAAGTGAGATGATTGTTCTAACTTCTTCTTCTATGCTTGCACTGTCTAAAAGTGCTGGGTTAAGCTCAATCTTTTCACTAAGTGTAGCTATCTTGTCATTTACACTCGAAGCGATAGAGGGAACAAAAGATAAAACTAAAAGTGATGCTACTCGAACTAACTCGCTATTGTTTTTATCTGTGTTTGAATCTGTGTTTGAAGTTGAAACATCTGTATCTAAATTTTCAATTGTCTTTTTAAGATCCCTCCTATCAACCTCACCAAAAGCACTTAGTTTACTTAAAAAATTATCATCATAAGTGGTTATAAAGTCTATCCAGTGCTGTCTAAACTGCTCAAGTTCTTGTGTTGTCGGGTTTGAACCTAAAAGAACAATACTCTTCTGTGCTAATTCACTTGCTTGTTCATTGTGTAGAACTTCTACAACTTGAAGTATTCTTTTTGTGAGAAGTTCTTGTGACTCAAGCTGCTCTGAACATACTGTTGGACTTGTTCTGTTTAACTTTGAGATCAAAAAACGAGTTAGTTCGTCCATTGATTGTATTCTATAATTTTTTAACTCTTTTTGAATATCCTTATTTAAAGTTTTTGAAAACTTTTCAACATGGGTACAGTCCTGTGTATTCATACCAGCATTTTTTGCCTCTTTACAAAATGCTTCTGCATAATAGTCTGGTGTTAATATCTTTCCCTCTAACTCAAGCCTTTTCATAGCTTTTTTTATAATAATTTGAACGGTCATAATATACTCCTTGTTTTATTTGTTAGCTCTTGCGCCTTCTGCTGAAACCTGTGCAACAAATGAGCGAATCGCTTTATCTGCACTAAAACGAATAGCATCAAATCTCTGCTTATCAGTCACAACTGCATTTTTTTCTACTGCAAAATCATAAGTTCCCAAAGCTAGGTACTTTTTGCTTAGTCCACTGTGATGTCTCATTATACTCAAAGTTAGGCTCATTCTATAGCCGATAATAAAACCATCTTTGTCATAAACAATGGGTGTATATGTTGGAGCAGCTATACTTAGGTCTAAATGAGTCTCGGACTCGGACTTTTTTACCAAAGATGAATGAAAAACCTCTATAATTGCTGTATCTACTGCATCTTTAATGATTACAGTATTTTCAGGGTCTTGAGCAGAGATGATTATATTTGTACTTATCTTCTCTCCCATAACTTCTCGTGATAGCTTTGAGCTTGGTTTATATCCGCAAGATATAAAGATCATTGCTATCAAAAAAGTTAGTACATATCTCATGTTTAGCCTTTTACAACTAAATTTACAAGTTTTTTAGGAACTAAAATCTCTTTTACTATCTCTTTATCTTCTAGCCATTTTTGAGCTTTTTGCTTTGCTAAAGAGATGATATTTTCTTTTGACTCATCTATTGCAACCTCTATTTCACATCTTCTTTTTCCATTTATAGAAACACCTAAAGTCATACTATCTTCAAGAAAAACTTCATCTAAAACTTTTTGAGATGTCAAGTTGTTTAGAGAAAAATACTCATTACTTATCTCCCAACAAATATGTGGGATGATCGGCTCTAATATTGAGCTTAATATCCAGTAACCTTCACTCCATAGATCAGAGTTATCTTGAGTATTAAGAGCATTTATAGCTTCCATTGTTCCTGCTATGAGAGTGTTGAAGGTATATTTTTCATTATAAACTTCTTTTGCCCTTACTAGAGCTTCATAGACTTTTTTTCTAGCATATTTTTCATCTTTGCAAAGAGTTGCATGTTGTATAGATGGTATCTTGTCTGTTTTTATGATATGTGAACTTCTATCGCTAAATCTTTTTATAAACTTATAAGCACCCTCAACTGCATTATCATTCCACTCTAGTTCTTGCGTTGGAGGGGCTGCAAAAAGTATAAAAAGTCTTGCAGTGTCTGCTCCATATTTTTTTATGATAGCATCTGGGTCAACAGTATTGCCCTTTGACTTACTCATCTTAGCACCATCTTTTAAAACCATACCTTGAGTAAGTAGTTTATCAAATGGCTCATCAAACTCCACATAACCCAAATCACGAAAAACTTTAGTAAAAAACCTCGCATATAGTAGATGCAATATAGCATGTTCTATGCCACCAATATACTGATCAACACTCATCCAATAGCTCATCTGCTCTTTTGAAAATGCCTCTGTTTCCCAGTTTTTAGGAGATGCACAAAAGCGTAAAAAGTACCAAGAGGACTCTACAAAAGTATCCATAGTATCTGTTTCACGAGTTGCATCCTTACCACAAACAGGACATTTACAATGTTTCCAAGTTGGATGTTTGTCTAAAGGGTTACCCTCCCCTGTGATCTCAACATCCGATGGAAGAGCGATAGGAAGGTTTTCTTTTTTCTCCATAACTAAACCACAATCATCACAATGCACAAAAGGCAAAGGAGCACCCCAATATCTTTGGCGAGAAACTCCCCAATCTTTAAGCTTGTAGTTTGTAGTTTTTTTACCTAGTTTTTCATCTTCAAATTTTTTGATAACATTGTATTGAGATTTTTTGGAATTTAGTCCGTTAAATTCAGCCGAATCAAAAAGTATGCCAACATCACAAAAGGCAGATTTGCTAAAATCATGCTCACCCTCTTTTGGTTTGATAACAGCATCTATCTCTAAGGAGTACTTTTTTGCAAAGTCAAAATCTCTATCATCATGAGCAGGTACAGCCATAACAGCACCTGAACCATAGTCCGTCAAAACAAAGTTAGCTATCCAAACTGGAAGTTTTTTGCCTGTTAGTGGATGAAGAACATCTAGTCCTAAGGAGATGCCCTTTTTCTCTTTTTGTCTGTTTATAGATGATGTGTTTTTCATATCTTTTATCTGAGCAAGAACATCATCGCTCAGAAGATTGTTCTCTATCATATAGCTAACTATCTTATGTTCTGGGGCTAATGCTGTATAGCTTACACCATATATAGTTTCAGGTCTTGTTGTAAAAACATCAAAGGATTTAAACTTATTGTCTAAAATATTTAAAGAGTTATCATCAAAATATAGGTCAAACTCTAGTCCATTTGACTTTCCTATCCAATTTTCCTGCATAGTTAAAACTTGCTTTGGCCAACCGCCCTCTAGCTTTTTTAACGAGTCAAGAAGCTCATCGGCATACTTAGTTATCTTAAAATAGTACTGATTCATATCTTTTTTAACTATTGGTGTATCACATCTCCAACAGCATCCATCTACTACTTGCTCATTTGCTAAAACTGTTTTATCATGTGGACACCAGTTTAGTAAGCCCTTTTCACGATATAAAAGTCCACTCTCATACATATCGATAATAAAGCCCTGCTCAAACTTAGTATATAGCTCATCACTTGTTGCTAACTCTCTTGTTTTTGAAAAAGAAAAACCTAGTGCTTTGAACTCACCTTTCATATACTCTATGTTGTCATAAGTCCATGTTTTTGGATTTGCATTGTTTTTGATAGCTGCATTTTCTGCAGGCATACCAAAGCTATCAAAGCCTATGGGATGAAGTACATTTTTACCCTCTTGTCTAGCAAACCTTGCAAAAGCATCACTTATTGAGTAGTTTCTAACATGACCCATGTGTAGGCGACCGCTTGGAAAGGGAAACATACTTAGTATATATTTTTTCTCTTTAGTAAAGTCTTCGCTAGGCTCAAAACTATTATGTTCTGCCCAATATTCTTGCCATTTTTTTTCTATAGTCTGTGCATTGTATTCCAAATTATTAGTTCCTGTCATTAAATATAACTCCCGATGGAGATTAGTACTCTTCGTGAATTTTTGAACTCTCTATATAGATAAGTCCTACTGAAAACAGGTTGGCTATTAAAGCACCTATTGTCAAAGCGATAGCCCACTCTAAGTTTCCAACCACTTCTAAGTATATAAATGCTGGGATAAGATGTAAGTCTGCAACCAATGAAGATGCTAGTAGCTCTGCTGAAAGTAAGTTTCTTACTCCAACTTTCAATACTGTTGAAACTAAATTTAAGCTTCCTGCAACAAAAAGTGCTACGGCACTATGTTCATATAAAAATCCCGCAATTGATGTTAAACTCATTAAAGAGAAAAACACATAAATAACCTTACCCCAATCCATTACAATTCCTTAGTTTTATTGAGGTGATTATACAAAAAATATCTTAAATGATGACTGAAGCCTCGAACTTCTCGAGGCAAAAGGAGATAAATATAGTTTTACATTACCCCAGATTCATATTGGTCTCGCATACGTTGCTTTTCTGCTTCTCTTTTTGCTTTTGCTGCTAACTTAATATGATAAGACTTAACATCAAAACCAAACCAAAGAAGAACAGGAGATGCTACAAAGATAGATGAGTATGTACCAACTATGATGCCTACAAGAAGTGTAAATGCAAAGGCATGAATAATCTCACCACCAAACATAAAGAGTGTAAATACAACGAAAAAAGTTGTAAGTGAAGTCAATGTTGTTCTTGCTAAAGTTCTTGTAATAGACTCATTGATAATCTCAGCTAGATTTGTACTTTTTGAAGTTGTTACACCCTCACGAATACGGTCAAAAACAATAATAGTATCATTGAGTGAATAACCCAATATAGTAAGAAGTGCAGCTAAAACATCTAAGTTTACATCTAGTCCGACAAGAGTTATAGCTCCTACAGCTAAAGAGATATCATGCACTAAAGCCACTATAGATGCCACAGCAAAACGCCACTCAAATCTAAAGGCAACATAGATTAGGATGCCAGCTATTGCTAAGAGTAAAGACATAATTCCTTTCTCTTTTAGCTCTGCCCCAACTGTTGGACCTACTATATCAACACGACGAATTTCAAAATTACCACTACCTTTTAGTGCCTCTCTTGTCACATCGCCAATATCAACCGTAACACTACCAGTAGTACTCTTCATACGAATTACCACCTCATCTGGAGAACCAAACTCTGTAATAGTCGCACTTTTAAAGAGTTCGTTAGACTTTAGCTTTTCTCGCATAGCATCTATTGGTGCTTTTGTGTCATACTTAACTTGGACTATAGTTCCACCAGCAAAGTCGACACCATAGTTTAAACCCTTGGTTGCTAAAAGTGTATATGAAGCTAAAATTAAAATTATAGATAAAATCATCGTATATTTAGACTTATTCATAAAGTTAAAGGTTTTTGCATATTTGAAAAATTCCATCTACTTACCCCTTTATCCCAAACCAAAAACGGTTGTTTTTGCTTTTTTGTATTTTCTTTTCTAGCATTTCATAGATGCCATGTGTACCGAGTATAGCCGTTAGCATAGATGCTAAGATACCGATACTCATAGTGATCGCAAAACCTTTTATCGCACCCGTTCCATAAGCATATAAAACAACAGCTGCTATAAGAGTTGTAATATTTGCATCTAAGATGGCACGCATAGCATTTTCATAACCCTCTTCTATCGCTTTATGAATAGACTTGCCTTGATAGATAAGCTCTCTTATCCTCTCGGAGATGATGACATTAGCATCTACTGCCATACCAACAGTCAGAACTATACCTGCCATACCAGGAAGTGTGAGAGTTGCCCCAAAAAGGCTCATAATAGCAATAATAATAAACAAGTTTGCAACTAAAGCAATATTTGCAATAAGACCAGCCATACGATAATAAACTAGCATAAAGACGATAACTAAAATAAAGCCACCTATAAGAGCCACCATACTAGCTTTTATACTATCAGCTCCTAGGCTTGGGCCTACAGAACGTTTTTCCATCAAATATATGGGAGCTAAAAGAGCCCCAGAACGAAGAGCTATGGCTAAATCTTTTGCTTCCATAACTGTATAACTTCCAGATATTTGACCATTTCCTCCACCGATACGCTCATTGATATTTGGTGCGGAATAAACCTTGCCATCTAAAACAACAGCTAGTCTTTTGCCAACACTTTTACCTGTAAAGTCACCGAAAATTTCAGCACCCTCTGCATTTAGTTTGAAGTTGATAAGAGGTCTATTGTTTTGATCAAATCCCATAGATGCATCTGTAAGCATACTACCATCTAAGATAGGAATCTCACGAACCAAATAGTGCCTATTTGGGTCTTTTACATCAGGTAAGATAACATCGCCATACTCAGCAGCATCTGCATCACTCATAACACTTACACGAGCGTTTCTATCTTCATCAACTGCCATGAGTTCTAACTTTGCAGCACGAGATATAAGCTCTCTTGCTCTTTGTTCTTCCTCTTGAGTTTTGATACCAGCTAACTGAACTAAGATCTTTTCTTCACCTTGACGAGCAACTATAGGTTCAGCTAAGCCAAATTGATCAAGTCTATTTCTTATGGTTTCTATTGCTTGATCTATGGCTAATTTTTCAGTTCTTACAATCTCTTTAGGAGTTAGGCTTAAGGAGAATGATAATGCATCTAGTGAGATGTCTGAGCCATCTATTTTACTTAAAAATTCTTGCATCTGCTTTACATCATCACTATCTAAAAGTGAAAATACTATAGATGATTCATCAAATCTTAACTCATCTATCAAGATATCGTTTCTATCGCTAAAGTGTTTAATACTTGCTGCGATAGATTTTATACGAGATTTAGTAGCCTCTTCGGTTTTTACACCCAAAAGCATGTGCAAACCACCTTGTAGGTCAAGTCCTAAGGTGACTTTTTTGCCATCTTGGAGTTGAAGTAGAGATGGTGCTGAGAAAAACAGACCAAAAATTATTGCAGAAGCAAAAATGACTATGCGGTAATTAAGCTTCATCCTCATACTTTTTTGAGATCGCATCTCTTGATATTTTCACGATAGTATCATCATTTATTTTAACACTCAAAATAGTCTCTTCAACTTTTTGAATAACTACTATAAAGCCACCATTTGTGTAAACTTTATCGCCTTTTGCTAAATCTGCTAACATAGCTTTTCTTTTTTTTGCCTCTTTTTGTTGAGGGCGAATAATCACAAAATACATGATTGCTATTAAAAACACAAACGGAGCGAACTGAGTTATAATATCCATTGGCATGGAGATCCTTTTATTAAATTTGGGCGATTATACATAAAATACTATAAGAAATGACTGAAAATATACTATAATTGTATATGCTAAACATAATTCAAACATTTAAAAAAAATAACAATCTACTTTATGAGCTTTTACTAGGTCTCATCACAGCACTTCTTTTTAGTGCTTTTATATACTTAGAAGAGTTTGGTTTTACTATACAAATACTAAATACCATCTTTGCTCTTTGTGCCTTAGCCCTGTTTTTATATATACCAAAAAGGTCTGTTTTAGTAGCTGGCTTTAGTATAGGTATCCTTTGGTTTTACTGGATAGCTTATAGTTTTGAGTATCAAGGTGTTGGATATATGGCACCTTTTATTATTTTTTCTTTTGGTATTATATATATGCTATTTTTTGGTGTTTTAGCACTTACAAACAAGGTATATATCAGAGCTGTTTTGATTTTTGCACTTAGTTATTTTGAGCCATTTGACTGGAACTGGTTGCAGATAGAGCTTATTTTTGTTGATAGTTATATCGGCATCTACAAATACCAACTAGCATCTGTTTTAGTTTCTCTTTCTCTTATCTCTTACATAAAAAAACCATACAAATATGCACCTTTGATCTTACTTTTAGTTGCCATAAACTACAGTACAGAACTGCCAAAACTAGCACCACTTAAAATAAAACTTGTTCAAACAGATATAAAGCAAGAAAAAAAATGGAAAAGAGAGACACTAAGACCAACCATCTCTTATATATATAAAGAGATACAAACTGCAACAAGTGAGACCTATGATATAGTAGTTTTCCCTGAGTCTGTATTTCCACTTTATATGAACAAGCATCCACGACTAGTTCATCAACTTTCAATACTCTCAAAAGATATAGCTATCGTTGCTGGCTCACTATATAAAGAAGATGGAAAAAACTATAATGTTACCTACCTTTTTGAAGATGGAAAATACAAAATAGCTAAAAAACTTGTACTTGTGCCATTTGGCGAGTATATACCTCTTCCAAAATTCGCTATAAAGATCATAAACGATACTTTTTTCTCTGGTACTTCTGACTTTAAAACAGCCTCATCACCAACTGACTTTATCATCAAAGGTGTAAAGTTTAGAAATGCCATCTGCTATGAAGCCACTTGTCAAGAGATATATGAAGGCGATGTTAATTTTGTCATAGCATCTAGTAACAATGCTTGGTTTGCTCCATCGATAGAGCCAACACTACAAAAACTTCTTATGAGATACTATGCTAGAAAAAATGGCGTTACTATCTACCATTCAGCAAACTATAAGGGAACTGGTATAGTAAGATAACCTATCTGTAACCTATACTTAGATATAATAGGAAAAAATACTTTTAGGTTACTTTTTATGCAAAATATGCTAAATCTTAAAAATCCAGAGTTCTACAACAATCGTGAACTTTCTTGGTTACAATTTAACACGAGAGTTTTAAAACAAGCTCAAGATATCTCGCTTCCACTTTTAGAACGCTTAAAATTTCTAGCCATATATGGCACAAACTTAGATGAGTTTTATATGATAAGGGTCGCTGGGCTAAAAAAACTTTTTGCTGCTGGAGTTATAGTTTTAGGAACAGATAAACTAACTCCCCTACAACAACTTCGTGAGATAAGAAAATATCTACATCAGGAGCAACAAGTTTTAGAGCATTGTCTTCTTGGAATTTTAAAAAGTCTTGAAAATGAGGGCATAAGTGTTAAGTCTTATAAGGAGTTGAACCAACGAGAAAAACATACTTTAGATAGATATTTTAGAGAAAATATCTACCCTGTTATCATTCCAATAGCCATAGATGCCACTCACCCCTTTCCAAACCTCAACAACCTCAGTTTTGGTCTTATTGTAAAACTTAGTGATATTGATAATAGCACTGTTGAAAGGTTTGGAATCATAAGAGTTCCTAGAGTTTTAAGTAGGTTTGTTGAGCTTAACCACAACACTTATGTTCCTATAGAATCACTAGTCGCACAACATGTAGAAGACCTCTTTCCTGGTTATACTCTTTTAAAATATGCCTCTTTTAGAGTGACTAGAAATGCCGATATGGAGATAGCGGAGGAGGAAGCTGATGACTTTATGGAGATACTTGAAGAGGGTTTAAAGCTTCGTAGAAAGGGTGAGATGGTTAGGCTTGAAGTTGGTAGTGATACCGATGAAGAGATCATAAACTTTTTTAACCGTCATACAAATATTTATAAAAACGATATTTATAAGTTTCACACATTTTTAAACCTCTCAAGTCTTTGGCAAATAGTAGGAAATATTTCATTTGCTCATCTTTTACTACCTCCTTTTAAACCAAAAAACATACCACCTTTTGATAGAAATGAAAATATATTTTCAATCTTAGAAAAACAAGATGTAACTATGTATCATCCATATCATAGTTTTGAACCCGTTGTAAGACTTATTGGGACTGCTTCAAAGGACCCCGATGTAGTTTCTATAAAAATGACTCTTTATCGTTCAGGAACAAACTCGCCTATAGTTCAAGCACTCATATATGCAGCAGAGAGTGGAAAACAGGTCACTGTAATGGTTGAGCTTAAGGCTAGGTTTGATGAGGAAACAAATCTTTTGTGGGCAAAAGCACTTGAAAAAGCAGGAGCACATGTTATATATGGAGTTCGTGGTTTAAAAGTCCATGCAAAAGCTGCACTTGTAACAAGAAGAAAAAAAGGTAGATTAAAACAATATGCTCATTTAGGCACAGGAAACTACAACCCTTCAACTGCAAAAATATACACAGATATAAGCTATATGACCTCAAAAGATGAGATAACAAACGACCTTACAAGGTTTTTTCATTTTTTAACAGGCTTTAGTAAAAAAGGTAAACTTGATGAGTTATATATGTCTCCCACTCAGATAAAACCAAAAATATTATCACTAATTCACAAGGAAACTAAAAAAGGCAAAGAGGGACAGATCATTGCAAAAATGAACTCTTTAGTTGATGAAGATGTTATACAAGCATTATACAAAGCTAGTCAAGATGGAGTTAAAATCGACCTTATTGTTCGTGGTATCTGCTGTTTAAAAACAGGCATAGAGGGTGTAAGTGATAACATTAGAGTTATCTCTATTCTTGGAAAATATTTAGAACACCCTAGAGTTTTTTACTTTAAAAATGACTCTGCTAAGATATATATATCTTCTGCTGATTGGATGCCGAGAAATCTTCTCAGAAGGATAGAACTTTTAACTGCCATAAAAGATGAAGAGTCACAAAATCAAATCATCCAAATACTAAAACTTCAATGCTCTGATAATGTTTTAGCACATGAACTTCAAAGAGATGGTTCATATATAAAAGTCAAAGCAGGCAAAGATGAAAAACCTATCAACAACCATAAGCTCTTAGAAGAATTTTTAAATAAAATCTCAAAAGCTAGTAAAAAAGAAACTCAAAGAAGTGTTTCTCAAATCATATCAAAACTATTTAAAGGAACGAAAGATGATACTAAATTATAAAAAGATAAAACCTATACTAGGTGAAAAAACTTGGATTGCTCCCTCTGCTGATATCATCGGAGAGGTAAGTTGTGGAACAGACTGCTCTATATGGTTTGGGTGTGTTGTGAGAGGCGATGTTAATTATATAAAAATTGGCAACAGGGTAAATATTCAAGACCTTAGTATGATACATGTTACACACTATAAAAAAGAAGATAAAAGTGATGGCAACCCTACTATTATAGGAGATGATGTAACTATTGGGCATAGAGTTATGCTTCATGGTTGTGAGATCGGGGATGCTTGTCTTATTGGTATGAGTGCTACTATACTTGATGGTGCTGTTATTGGCAAAGAGAGCATTGTCGGGGCTAGTTCGCTTGTTACTAAAAACAAGGTTTTTCCTCCTCGCTCACTTATAGTAGGAACTCCAGCTAAAGCTGTTAGAACTCTTAGCGATGAAGAGGTTAAAGAGCTTTATGCATCTGCTTCAAGATATGTAGAGTTTAAAAATGGATATACAGAGTAGCACTTAATGATGCTAGACTTTTTCATAGTTACTGACATCATTGGCATTATAGCCTTCGCTCTAAGTGGTTTTTTGATTGGTGTTAAAAATAGGCTCGATGTTTTAGGTATATTTATTGCTGCTAGCTTAACAGCTTTGGGTGGTGGGATCATAAGAGACTCTATCTTAAGCTCCACCCCTTTTGCTTTTACCTCTTTCTATCCTGCCCTAACTCTAACTTCAACTATTGCTATAGCTTATCTATCTAAAATATATAAAAAAGCATCTATTGAACAAAAATGGATATTTGTCATAAGCGATACTATCGGTCTTGTTGCTTTTAGTATTACAGGTGCTCTTTTAGCTATAGATGCAGGGTCCAATTTTTTTGGCATAGTAGTTTTAAGTTTTATCACTGCGGTTGGTGGTGGTGTCACAAGAGATATCATGATAAACCAAGTCCCCACAGTTCTTATAAGTGACTTTTACGGTTCTATAACGATCATAGTTGCTCTTTGTTTAGCTAGCCTTGAAGCCCTAGGCTATCTAAATGAGATAAGTATCTTATGTGTTAGTATTTTTTCTATACTCTTAAGGCTTTTTGCTTTTAAGAAGCATTGGAAACTTCCAAAGCTTAGCTAAACCCTAGGTTCTATAATCAGCATTGATCTTGATATATTCATGACCTAAGTCACAACCATAAGCTTTAAAACTTCCATCTCCTACACCTAAGTCACATGATATTGTAAACTTTTTATGCCTCATAACTATGGCACATTTTTTTTCCATCTGCTCATCAAAATAAAGCTTGCCTCTGTCATAAACACAAAGATTATCAAAGGAGATCTTTAGTTTATCTTCATAACTCTCTACTCCACTTGCTCCAACAGTAGATGCTACTCTACCCCAGTTTGGGTCTTCTCCATAAAGAGCAGTTTTTACAAGTAACGAATCAGAAAGAGTTTTTGCCACTATCTCCGCCTCTTTGTCATCTTTTGCACCACTTATTTTATATGTAACAAGTTTGCTCGCACCCTCTCCATCTCGAACCATCTCAAGAGCCAAAAAGTGCATCACTTTAAAAAGTGCCTCTTTAAATGCATCTGTATCAAAAGCTCCACTTTTAGCATTACTTAAAAGTAAAACAGTGTCGTTTGTTGATGTGTCTCCATCTACACTTATCGCATTAAAAGTAGTTTTTGTGACCTCATCTAGTATCTCTTGCATCTGCTTTTTTGGAACAGTTGCATCTGTGGTTATAAAGCATAGCATTGTAGCCATTGCGGGGTTTATCATACCTGCACCCTTTGCCATCGCTCCTATACTAAAACAACTTCCATCGTCAAGCTCTACTTTTAAAGCTATCTCTTTTGAAAAAGCATCTGTAGTCATGATAGCCCTAGATGCTTTAGCGGACTCTTTTTTTCTAAGGTCAAAATCTTTCATCGCATCTATGATCTTTTCTTTAGGAAGTCTAACACCGATAACCCCAGTAGAACTCATGATAGGGTTTAACTTATCACTACAATGGCTTAAAACCTCATCAATATCATCATAGCCATCTTGTCCAGTCATTGCATTTGCATTTTTTGAATTTATCAAAACAAAGTTAGTTTTAAAATCTCCCTTTGCCCTAAAATGCTTTATGGGGGCTGCAAACATTTTGTTTGTAGTAAATACAGATGCTACTTCACATGAAGTATCACTATATATAAATGCCATATCAAGTGCATTTTCTGGTTTTAAACCTGCACTAACTCCATCTGCAAAAAAACCTTCTGCAGCACATATACCATCTTTTGTTTGGACTATTTTATACAAATCTCATCTCCCTTGGCTTCTCTCTTCTTCTTAGAAGTTCTTTAGTTGTGTTTATATCGCTCTGTTTTCCTATGATAAGCAACCTACACTCACTTGTAATCAAAACATCACCTTTTGGCATAGTTATAAATTTTCCATCTTTTTTTGTTATACCTATAACTGAAGTGTTTGTAATTTGTCGTATATGTGTTTCTTTTAATCTTTTGAGTACAGCCCAGCTATACTTTGGAACCTGCACCTCTTCCATGTCAAGAGGGTTATCACTCTTGTATAAAAACTCCTCTAAAAGGTTTTGCATATCTGGTCTCGTTGCAACTGCACTCACTCTTTGAGCAGTTAATTTTGTAGGAGAAACAACAGTATCAGCTCCTAGTTTTTTTAGTTTTTCTACATCGCCCATAGATTCAGCAGCAGAAATAATATAGTATGGTTTTGGAAGAAAATGTTCTTTTTCAAAAAGTCTAACCGATGCTATAAGAGCGATATTGTCTGCCATAGAATCAGAAAGTGTTATAAGACCTTTTGCAGATGATAAGTTTACTTTTAGCATTGAAAGTTCTGCATGTGGTTCTGCTTTTAAATATTGAGGATAGTTATACTCAACTGCCCATTCATCGATTTGGGGTCTTGGATCAACTACGACAAAAGGGATGTGGTTATTTTTTAACTGCTTTGTGACTTCAAGTGTGTAGTCATTATGATAACAGACTACAAAATGTTGCTTTAACCTTGCTATTTTATATAGCATTTTTCGCTCCTTTAGTATAGTAAATATTGTTCCTCTGCTTAACTCCCCTACCAATATACCAATAGCACTAGAAAAAATAGCAAAGCCTGCTATAACCAATATGATAGTAAAGATTCTACCTGCATTAGATATAGGGGCTATCTCGCCAAAACCAACAGTAGTAAATGTTATACCTGTCTGGTAAAATGCATCCATTAGAGTAAAGTTATCTATAAGAACATATCCAACTGTTCCAACAAGCATAATCATTATTGTTAAAATAGCAGGTAGGCGAAATGGTTTGAGGTGAGAGTAAAGTTCTGGAAGAAGCTTTACTTCAGGTTTAGGAGGAGACTCCCAATGTAGGAAGAAACGAATCCTCTGTAAAAGATTCAAGTTAATTCCCTATTCTCTTTAGGAATTTTTCTTAAGTGTACGTAACTCTCTTGCAGAGATTTTAATCTTTTTTGTAGTACCATCTTCTAGTTTGATACGTACTGTTCTTAGGTTTAATAAAAAACGACGCTTTGTTCTGTTTTTTGCGTGAGAAACATTGTTTCCACTCATAGGGCCTTTGCCACTAATAGCACATCTTCTTGCCATAATAAGCTTCCTTGTTTAGGTTTTTAAAGTTGCGAATTATATCTATTTGAAGCAAAACTTCAGCTTAAAGGTATATTATTTAGAGAGATATGAACTTTTAATATCTCTCTTATTGTTTTCTAGTTAAAATGTATCATAAATTTATGAGGTGCCGATAATTATGATAACAACTAAAAAAATTAACCAATATATAGAGAGAATTCCTCCAGCACCTAAGGCACTAAAAGAGACTCTTTCATTTTTAAACAATGGAGAACTTACTAAAGCCTCTCATGTTGCACAAAATGACCCTGCTCTTTCGAGATATTTAAGAGAGTTAGTAAACAAACCGATATATGGTTTCACAAATGAGATAAGTGATATTTCACAAATTTTTGGAATTCTTGGTGTTTCTGGCTCTCAACAAAGTGTCTATAACTATATGACAACACTACTTAGTCCTGAAAAATGGGTTCTTTTTAAGTTAGATGCTAGAAAATTTCATGAGCTTCAAGCAAGACTTTCTAAAAATTGGGAAACAATATTAAAACACTTAAATATAGAAGATAAAGATATTAGCACTTCTATTAGTTTACTTCCTGCAAGTATCATAGTTACAGAAGCTCTTTTTTGTGAAAAGATAGATGATGTTACTCTTTTAAGAGGTGTTAAAAAGATTGATTATAATACTATCTTATATCGTCTAAGCGGTATTGGGATTTTTGATATATGTGAACAAATATCAAAAAAATGGGAGATGTCTGAAAAAGTATCAAATATTATTCAAGCCTCTTCTGGCACAAAACCATCTACAGATGAAAACACAAACAGGCTCGGGAAATGGATGCATCTACTACTGTTTTATGAACTATCTAAACCACTTTTTATAGAAGCAGGATTAAATGATTTTATAGATTTTCACATAGAGTATGTTAGCGATATATATGAAGAGTTTGCCACTCTAATGGAGATATCATGAGAGCAATAGTAAAAGATGGTATTGGTATATTTACACCTCAAGGTTTTTTAGATGGAGGAAATGGTGAGTCATTTTTAAGCCTTGATGACATAAAAGCAACATCACAATTGAAAGTAGATATGATTTTAGTCTCTTTGAAAAAAGTTATCTTTTTTAACAAAAATGGTCTTGATATTTTTATGAAGGTTTTTGCCAAAGTACGACAAGCAAACAATATAACGGTAGGTTTTTGTGACTATGATAAACTAAAATATGATACTATAAAAGTCTTCTACAAAGATGAAGTCAATTTTTCTTTATTTAAAACAAAAGAGATAGCCCGACTTTTTTCTTCAAGCTTTAAAAACCAAAACAAAAATGTTTTACTTTTTAGTCATGACAAATCGCAACGCTCAGCCATGGCTATTGAGCTACATGATAATGGACACAATCCTATTATAGCTCAAAGCAAAGAGGAGTTTATAGAAAAATCAAAAAACAAAGATGCTTATGATTTTATAATTGACAATAGTTTCTTAGGACAGATGGGACAAAAAATTGCAACAAGAGTAACTGGCAATGCTATCATCTACACAATCTCATCTTTTTTAGATGCACAGATAGTAGATAAGTTCAATGTTGAATATCATAACAACTCTTTAAATGTTGGGTTTAGACTTTTTATATTTGATGCTTTCAGGGTAGTTAGTATGAATGTCCATGCTATGAACTTCTTCTCAAGGCTTGCAAGTTCCGCCGCTGAATACAATGCTTCTATATGCTTTGTTGGACTCTCTTTTGATAAAACTCCAAATACATTTAAAGAAAACTTAGAAGACTCTGGTATATTATTTTATGAAAAGATGGATGATATTCTTCAAAATAAAGAGCTATTAAAAGAGCTAGGGGCTAGCAGTGCTTCAAATGTTAAAAACAAAAGGGTTATAAACAAAAAGATTGTTTCAGAACTTCCAAGGTTTATAGATGCTACTGTGCAAACCATAGAGATGATGACAAACTCTAAAGCCGTAAAACGATCTGCAAAAGTAGATAATATTCTCATAGGCGACAAAAAAGAGAAGATAGCTAGCTCCATAGGCTACTATGGTGACTTAGATGGGATGCTTATACTTATATTTCCTAAAGAGATTGCAAAAAAAGCTTGTGAGCTTCTTGTTGGTGAAAAAACTGATGATGTTGAACTTATACTTGATACACTTGCGGAGCTTGTAAATATTATTGGTGGCAAGATCAAAACTATGCTTAGTGACCACGACATCAGTGTAGATATCACACTTCCTAGAACATACCATAATGTTGATAGCCTTCTTGAAGTTATCAAAGGAAGGAAGGGAGTGCAAGTGGATTTAGCATTTGATGATGATAAGTTTATATTTTTCTTAACTAGATAAAAGTCTAATTTGATACAATTAGAAAAATTCTTAAGGAAGTAAGATGTTAGTAGCTCCAAGTATTTTAAGTGCTGATTTTGGAAATTTACAAAGAGATGTTGAAGATATTTGTAATTCTGGCTGTGATTTGGTTCATGTTGATGTGATGGATGGTCATTTTGTGCCAAACTTAACTATTGGTCCTGTTGTGGTTTCTGCTGTAGCCCAGTGTGCTACAAAACCTCTCGATATACACCTTATGGTGCAAAACAATACTTTTTTTGTTGAACTTTTTGCACCATTAAAACCAAAATATATATCATTTCACATAGAAGAAGAAAAGCATCCACATAGACTTATACAAAAGATTAGGTCACTGGGGATAAAACCTGCTATCGTGCTAAACCCTCATACACCGCCAGAATCGATTGAGTATCTACTCAAAGACTTAGATATGGTTTTACTCATGAGTGTAAACCCTGGTTTTGGTGGGCAAAGTTTCATAGAAAGTGTGCTTAAAAAAGCCTCAAAACTAAACGAGATGAGAAATAAAATAAATCCCAACTGCCTCATAGAGGTCGATGGTGGGGTTAATGATAAAAATATTAAAGAGCTTAAAGATGTTGGGGTTGATGTTGTTGTAGCTGGAAACTATGTGTTTAAGCACTCTTGTAAAAAAGAAGCTATAAAAAGTTTACAGATTTAGATGAGAGTTAAAATATGTGGTATCACTTCATATAAAGATGCTATGGAGGCAATAGATGCTGGTGCAGATGCCCTAGGTTTTGTCTTTTATGAAAAATCACCAAGATATATTTCACCATCAGATGCCAAGAAAATCATCTCTAAGCTTCCCCCTTTTGTAGAAAAAGTTGCTCTCTTTGTCAATGTAGATGCACAAATCATAAACTCCTATATGCAAGAGTCAGGATGCACTCTAGTTCAACTTCACTTTGAGCCTAAAGACTCAGTTTATGAGCAACTTTTTGTTCCATATATAAAAGTTATAAGAGCCAAAAATGCCAAAGATATTTTGAAATATAGCCAAGAGTATAGACTTGTAGATGCCTACTGCGATGCCTATGGAGGAGCAGGAAAAAGCTTAAATATAGAGTGGTTTAAAGATATTGACTGTTCTAAGATTATACTTGCTGGTGGCTTAGATGCATCCAATGTTGCATCTTTAAAAGAGTATGGATTTTATGGGGTTGATGTCAGTAGTGGTGTGGAGTTATCAAAAGGGATAAAGAGCAAAAAGAAAGTTAAGGATTTTATAAATAATGCTAAGTAATGATCTAGCCCTAGATGCAAAAAGCATAGATAAGCTTGCGACCAAAGGTTTATCTTTGGAGTCTTTAGAAAAACAAGTAGATGAAGATATAAACCTATCTCTTGAACTTTGGCATGCTCAAGGCTTGCAAATAGTTAAAGAGCATGGACATTTCTACTTTGCCACTAAGTTTATACCTATCAAAAAAGCCGAGTTTTGTATAGTTGATATAGAAACAAATGGCTCAAAAATTGATAAACATCAGATCATAGAGATAGCTGGAGTTAAAGTTAAAAATGGTGTAATAACTCAAAGGTTTGAATCTCTTGTAAGATGCAAAGAGATAGATCAACATATAAGTGCAATAACAGGTATTTCAGTAGATGATACTAAAGATGCTCCAAGTTTAAAAGAGGTACTTACTGAGTTTAAGATATTTTTAGGTGATAGTATTTTTGTAGCACATGATGTAAAGTTTGACTATAAGTTTATATCTCTAAGTTTACAAAAAATCGGACAAGAACCTCTACTAAACCGCTCTCTTTGCTCACTTGCCCTAGCTGAGAGAACCGTAGAGTCATACAGATATGCTCTATCATACCTAAACCAATACCTAAACTTACATCCAGATGCCACCCATCATAGAGCGATGAGCGATGTACTTACTACTTATAAGCTTTTTATCTTATCGCTTAAAAATCTTGGCAAAAGTATAAGGTATGTAGAGGATTTGATAAGATACTCAAAAGAAGCATCAAGGCTTAAACGAGTAAAATTTGACCCTTTGAAAGTTGAAGAGATAAGAGATGATTTACTATCAACTAGCTAAATTATTTAGCTAGCTGATAAGTTAGTAAAACCCTAGACTAGTACTGTAGTCTTTCAAATGTAGTGACAGCTCGTTGAGCTCCATTTACATTTACACTGCCTTGATCTATATAACTAATATTTACATCAGTTGTAGTGCCGTTAAGTGTAACATTATAATCAGTAGTAGTTCCTTCATATAACGACCAAACACCTCTTTCATAAATTAGTCCGCCATAGAACTCTTTATATGAGCCGTTAATATCAAATGTTCTACTTACTATAGTTCTTCCGGTAGAAGCATTTACATCACCTGACGCAATCTGGATTTTTGTTCCATTTAAGTCAGATTGAGAGGTTGGATAAAAACTAATGGTTGAATTTAAATCAGTTATATTTAAATCATCTCCATCATTTAAGCTTACTCTATCGCCTTTAAATTGCCAGTTTTTAGTTGGTTGAGGGTCTAATATACCAGTAACATTATCTTCAATAATTGTTACATTTACATTTCCTGTCTCAACACTTACCCCAAATGGGTTATCACTATCAAAGTATGAACCATAGTAAGTTACCCCAGCAGTAGTATTTACTTCTGAATATGATCCATCGGTATAAAAAGTTATATTTCTTTCATTGTTAACTTCTATCGTTTTACCAGCTACAGCCAATTGGCTCCCAGAAGGCATAATCTCTACTATAGTTGCAGTAGTCCAATTGCTTGCACTACCTCTTCTTAATCTAAAAGATTTTCCTGCATTCATAGCCATTTGCTTTCCAACATCTTGTGCTAGGGCAGGGATAGCATTTGTTGCTGCAGTCATATTTGACTCTATATTATTTGCATCGTTTGTTGCAATAACAGGTGCAATAACTTCAACAATCGCATCAGAAACGGTAATCGCAACTTGTGCAATTTTATCTGCAGAAAAACCGTTTGCATTTAAGTCAGTATTTAAAACTTTTTTCATCATCGTGATAGAGTTTGCAAGAATTCCACTGTTGTTCATATCAGAGATACTCTCCATAGCGAAACTACCTTTCATTCCCATCATCATATTTAAAGCTACTGTTGCTCTGATTTTTGCAAATGTAACATTTGTATCAGTTGGATCAGTTGCAAGTCCTTCCATAGGATCATCATAAATATCTTCTGCAGTGATATTATAATCAGGATAACCAACACCATCACTAAAATCTGCATCTTGATTTGGGTCATTAAGTACACTTGCAATATCTGTAGCACTCATACCATTTGCAACAATTGTTGTTGTCGGAGATAGTACTCCATCAGTATTTGATGCATCAAATTTTGAAGATAGGTTACTATCAAATGGTTTTCCATTGTGATAACCCTTATAATCTTGACAAATTTTTACAGTAGCATCTAGTGGAACTGTATCAGAAAATGAAAAACTACCTGTAGCTGTTGAAACAGTAGATACAAAAGATGTTTTAGTAGCACAATTACCATCAGTACCTACGCTTGAGCTTCCAACTACATAAAATTTAGCTTGACTTATGTATGGATCAACTGCAACACCTTCAGAGCCAGCACTTGTGTCATCATTACTTGAGCTTGTGTCATCTGAGCTTGAGCTTGAGCTTGAACTTGAGTCATCAGTGCTTGAACTTGAACTTGAGTCATCAGTGCTTGAGCTTGAACTTGAGTCATCAGTGCTTGAGCTTGAGCTTGAACTTGAACTTGGTCTAGCTACAATTGGGTTTGAGATAAGATATCTTTCTGCACCGTGAAGTTCAGCTTTAATTTTATCTTTTAAAGTTGCATCTGTTATAGTGTTGACATTTTTAAACAAGTCATCCATACTTATCCCAGTAGTTGCTTCAACATAAGCTTTTGCATCTGCAAGTGAACTACCACTAATAACTTTTTTATAAACCCGAGTGGTTAAGGCACTAATAATACCGCCTGTTCCAGCTGGTGTAGCAAAAATCTTCTTAGCTGACACCACACTTCCTGCATCACCAATAGCTTCATGTTTTATGGCACCAACAGGTATAACAGCAACTATATTACATGTGCTATCTCCAGCTAAAGTAAATGCACCATTAGAGCTACTTACAACAGAGGTCTCTGTTGCATCCTTTATGCCATTATTGTTGCAGTCAAAAAATACTGTTGCACCCTCGTAATAACTACCAGTTACTACACCATTAACAGTGCCTGAACTGTTATTTGAGTCTGAACAAGCAGTCAATAAAAACATGCTTGAGACACCTAGTAAGGTTATTTTAAAAGTATTCATCTTAAACTCCTAGTGTTAGAATGCCATATTATATCACTATAAAACTTAAAGAAAATACTAGTTAAAATTCAGTTTTTTTTGATTGTAGTGTTTTTAAAGAGGTAAAGAAGAGGACTTACTCTGAGTAAGCCCCTATTTTTGTTAGTTTGTTATATCTAAGTTCTAGTCTATCTTCATCAGACATCTCTCTTAAAGAACTTAAACTTTTCAGGAAGTACTCTGAAATAGCGGTTGCGGCTTTTTGGGTTTCTCTATGAGCTCCGATCAATGGTTCATCTACAATATCATCAATAAGGTTCAACTCTTTTAAGTCTGCACTTGTTATTTTCATAGCATTTGTAGCAGCTTTTACTTTTTTAGGGTCACTCCATAAGATAGCAGAACATCCCTCTGGGGAGATAACACTAAATATAGAGTATCTCATCATCGCAAATTTATCAGCAACACTTATAGCTAAAGCACCACCACTTCCACCTTCACCAATAACTACTGCTACTGTTTGAGTGTTTAACTGAGAAAATTCTAAAAGATTTCTAGCTATAGCTTCACTTTGATTTCTCTCTTCTGCTCCTACTCCTGGATATGCACCCGGTGTATCTACTAACATTAAAACAGGTATGTTAAACTTCTCTGCCATTTTTGCAGCACGAAGAGCTTTTCTGTAGCCCTCTGGATGTGGCATTCCAAAGTTTCTTATTATTTTATTTTTAGTACCACGACCTTTTTGCTCGCCTATGACCATAACTCTCTCATCGCCGATATAGCCTAGGTAGCACAGTATTGCAGCATCATCACGAAAATGTCTATCTCCGTGGATTTCATATTTATCATGCATGATCAAGTTTATATAGTCAAGTGCATAGGGTCTATCAGCATGACGAGCAAGTTGTAGTGTTTGAAATGGAGTCAGATGATTAAATATCTTTGCTACAGCTTTATCAAGATCAGCTTCAAGAATTTTTACAGCAGGCTCATCATGTCTAACACGAGCAGATATTATATCTTCTTGAATAGATTTTATTTTATTTTCAAAGTCTAAAAATGTTGCCAAGTTAAATCCTTTTAAAAATTATAACACCATTGGTTCCACCGAAACCAAAAGAGTTACTCATCACTACATCTAAGTGTGCTTTTCTTGAAACATTTGGAACAATATCTAAATCACAGTTTTCATCTGGAGTTGTGTAGTTTATAGTTGGAGGAATGATAGAATCTCTCATAGCCATCAAACATGTTACAGCCTCTATACCTCCAGCAGCTCCAAGACAATGTCCTATCTGACCTTTGATAGAACTCATGGGAGGGCAATTTTCTTTTCCACCAAGTAGTTCTTTAACAGCGGCTGTTTCATTTTTGTCGTTTACAGGGGTGCTTGTTCCATGAGCATTTATATAGTCTAGTTTTGGTTCGCCTGCCATCTTGTATGCTGCTTTCATAGCACGAGCTGGACCATCTAAGCTTGGAGTTGTTATGTGGTTAGCATCTCCACTCTCACCAAAGCCTATAATCTCTCCATATATTCTAGCTCCACGAGCTTTTGCAGCTTCATACTCTTCTAAAACTAAAGAGCCTGCACCTTCACCCATAACAAAGCCATCTCTGTTTAAGTCAAATGGGCGAGAAGCAGATTTTGGGTTTTCATTGCTAGTCGAGAGTGCTTTCATAGCTGCAAAACCACCTACTCCTGCACCAGTTATAGCACACTCTGCCGAAACAACCAACATCTGGTCAGCTCCACCACATACTATTGTTTTAAAAGCTTCATTTATAGAGTGAGTTCCAGCTGCACAAGCAGTTACACTTGATAAGTTTGGTCCCTTAGTTCCATGCTCTATAGAAACAAAACCACCAAGCATATTAACCAAAGCTCCTGGAATAAAAAATGGGCTTATTCGACGAGGTCCACGATTTTCTAAGATGATAGAGTTTTTCTCAATAGATGGAAGACCACCTATACCTGAACCTGTACTGATACCAAACCTATCCATATCTAAATCTTCGGGCAAGTTAGCATCAAGCATAGCTTCTTGAGCTGCTTTTAAACCTAAGTGAATAAATCTATCAGCTTTTTTAACCTCTTTTTTTGGCATAACAGTTGAAGGGTCAAAATCTTTTACTTCACCTGCAATCTTTGCACTAAACTCTTCAATATCAAACAATGTAATTGTGTCTATGCCACACTTACCTTCACAGATAGCCTTAAAAGAACTCTCTTTATCATTTCCAACTGCATTTATCATGCCCATACCAGTTACTACTACTCTTTTCATCTAAAAACCTCCACGATAAACCTATAAAATATTTTATATAGTTCAGTAAAACTTTTATAGTAAATACTGAACTAAAAAAACATTTTATCGTTGATTATTTGCTTTCTATATACTCAACAACATCTTTAATAGTTTGAATCTTCTCTGCTTCATCATCAGGAATTTCAATGTCAAATTTCTCTTCAAGAGCCATTACTAATTCAACTACATCAAGGCTGTCAGCACCTAAATCTTCAACAAACTTAGCATCTTCTTTAACTTCGTCTGGATTAACGCTCAACTGCTCAACTACTACTTCTTTAATATCTTCTAAAAGTGCCATTATAGCTCCTATTTTTTAGTATAAAATCGAGAAAGTATATCATAAATACCTTAATGTTATCCCATTAAGGACTATGCCATATTTAATCCACCATTTACTTTTAATGTTTCGCCAGTAATATAACTAGCATGGTCTGAGAGTAAAAAAGCTGTTGCCTCGGCTACTTCACTTGCTTTTCCAAAGCGTTTCATCGGTATATTTTCCGTAAAATTATCTTTTATCTCATCGCTTAGAGCATCGGTCATCTCTGTTGCGATAAAACCAGGAGTGATACAGTTGTAGCGAATCCCACTTGTTGCTGCTTCTTTTGCAAAACTTTTACTCATTGCGATAACTCCGCCCTTAGATGCTGCATAGTTTGTTTGCCCAGCATTACCTGTTTCGCCAACTATTGAAGCTATGTTTACCACTGCACCAAACTTTTTCTTTCTCATAACTTTCATAGATTCTCTACAACCGATAAAACATGAGGTTAGATTTGCATTTATAACACTCATAAAGTCTGCTTCTTTCATCCTAAGAGCTAGCTTATCATTTGTTATGCCTGCATTATTTACAAGATATGAAAGTTCGCCATCACTAGAGACTATTGTTTTTATAGCATCACTAAAAGCGACCTCATCACTTACATCAAAACCTATAACAGCAGCTTTTCCGCCATCTTTTTCTATCTCATCTTTTATAGCATCTGCTTTATCTGCACCACTTCTATAGTTTACCCAAACCTTTAAACCATAAGAGGCTAAAGTTTTTGCTATCTGTGCACCTATACCTCTGCTTGAACCTGTTACTAAAACATTTTTTCCTGAAAATTTCACTATATTATTCCTTATTTTATTTAGATTAGACTAGCATCCATTTGTGCTGGTATCTCTAGTCCCATTAGTTTTAAGAGAGTTGGAGCGATATTACTTAAAGCACCATCTTCCACTCTGCTAACTCCATCAGCGATAACAAAACACCAAACTTTTCCAACTGTATGATTTGTCAATATATTTCCACTATCATCTCTCATCTCTTCACAATTTCCATGATCAGATGTGATAACTACCGAGTAGTCTTTTTGTGAAGCTTTTTCTATGATCTTGCCTAGTTGTGTGTCAACTGTATTTACTGCTATTTTAGCAGCTTCTTCATCTCCCGTATGACCTATCATATCGCCATTTGCAAAGTTTACTACTACAAAGTCATATTGTTCCTCCATAGCACTTAAAACAGCTTCACAAACTTCATTTGCACTCATTTGTGGCTTTTCATCATAAGTTTTTACATCTGGAGATGGTATGAGAACTCTTGTTTCATTTTCATAAGGCTCATCGATGCCACCGTTTAAAAAAAATGTCACATGTGCATACTTTTCAGTTTCTGCGGTGTGAAATTGTTTTAGTCCATTTTTAGAGATAACTTGAGCTAAAGTATTTTCTGGTACCTCTTTAGAAAACAAAACGGGGTAAGAAAAACTTTTATCATACTCTGTCATCGTTGCTAGATTTATATCTAATATTTTTCTCTCAAAGTGTGAAAAACTATCATCGCCTAAAGCTGTAACTAGCTCTCTCATTCTATCGCTTCTAAAGTTTATAGTTAAAACACTATCACCATCTTGCATCCCATCATAGCCTTTAAAAGCAGTTGGCTCGACAAACTCATCGGTTTCGCCTAAGGAGTATGACGAACCTATGTAGCCTGCTGGTTCAAAGTCTGTTTTAGGAGTAGCATCTACTATGGCTTCATAAGCTCTTTGAACTCTTGTCCAGCGGTTGTCTCTATCCATGGCATAAAAACGACCAGATATAGTTGCGATTTGGATATTTTCACTTAGATGCGAGTTTACAATTTTTAGGTATTTTTGGGCAGAGGTTGGAGAAACATCTCGCCCATCAGTTATAAGGTGTAAAAAAACTTTTTTACCCTTTGCTTGAGCAATCTTTGCGATACCTATTAAATGATCTATATGAGAGTGAACTCCGCCATCACTCATAAGCCCTATAAGATGTAAGCGCTGTGAAGAGTTTAAAATATCTCTAAGAACCTCATTTTTTTCTAGTCTATCTTCACTTATAGCTAGTGATATTTTAACTAAGTCTTGATACAAAACACGACCGCTTCCTATACTCATGTGACCAACTTCAGAGTTTCCCATCTGACCTTCTGGCAAACCGACACTTAAGCCAGAAGTAGCTATAAAAGAGTGAGGAGTTTTTTCAAACAACCTATCGTAAGTAGGTTTTAGAGCATTATGAAACGCATTATGTTTTGTTTTAGGACTAAAACCTATGCCATCTGTGATAACTAAAACGGTTTTTTTACTCAATGTGATTCCTTTAATAAGAAAGTTTTTGAGATTATACAATTATTTTAGCTTTTTTTCCAAATCTAAACACAAAAGCACTTGAGAATAATCTTTTAGTATTTTAGCTTTTATTTATTGATAAACTATGATTATATTTGCATAACTTAACAAAGGTT
>JAERRX010000128.1 GCA_016735225.1 Sulfurimonas sp.
CTTCTATCAATGCACAAGATCTAAAAACAACTATAGATGAGGTTTTATCAACAAATCCAATCATCTTAGAAAGGCTAAACAACTATATTTCAACAAAACAAGATATCACAACCGCAAAGTCAGGCTACTACCCAAAACTAGACCTTTCAGTTGGAGCAGGAAGGGAAAATACTAAAAAAGAAGATGCAAATGCGATCACAACACTAAGAGATGAAAATGACAAGCCTGTCGATTCATTAAACCTAGGTATTTATCAAAACACTCTTACATATACACAAAATATTTTTAAAGGTTTTCAAACTACTAACAATGTAGATGCTCAAGAACAAAGAACTATTTCAGCAGCATATAGCTACATAGAAAAAGTAAATGATACCTCTTTTGAAATGGTAAATACCTACCTACAAGTGATGAAAAATCAAGAGCTACTAGGTACTGCCAAAGCAAATGTAAAAATAAACACAGAGATATTTTCTAAAGTAAACAAGCTCTACGATGCAGGCTTGACAACTCTCTCAGAAGTAAACAAGATAGAGTCTTCACTAGCTTTAGCAAAGTCAAACTTAGTAGTACAAGAAAACACACTAAAAGATACTGTATATAATCTTCAAAGAGTTCTTGGAAGAACCCTAGACCCAGAAACTATGGTGAAGCCAACACTGGATGTAGAACTTCCAAAAAGCCTAGAAGAAGCAAACAAACTATCTCTACAAAATAACCCTTCTCTTTTAGTTAGTAAACACAACATCAACTTTGCGAAAGCCTCTATAAGAGAAAGCAGAGCTCCTTTCTACCCTAGTGTTGATATAGAAGTATCTCAATCAATGAACAAAAATTTAAGTGGTGTTCAAGGAGAAGATGAAGGTTTTAAAGCTATGGCTTATGTGAAATACAACTTCTTCAATGGTTTTGCTGATGATGCAGCCCTACAAAAAAGTAGAAGTAGGCTCTACCAAGAACAAGAATCTAAACATATATTGGACAGAGAAGTTACGGAGGGTCTAAGCCTCTCATGGGAATCAAATAAAAAATTGACAGAACAGTTGGTACACCTTAAAGATTATAAAAAGTTCTCAAAAAAGACTCTTACTCTATACTCAAAAGAGTATGACTTAGGTCGTCGTTCACTTTTAGACCTTCTTTCTGCACAAAATGACTTCATAGGCTCAAAAGCACAGATCATAAACACTGAATACAGTATGCTATTTGCAAAATATAGAATCCTAGATGCTATGGGTAGTTTAGTTAGTAGCATAGTTGGTGACAATTCTATTGTCTATTCAAATGTTGATTTAGTCAAATAATCTAAAGGTCTTATATGCTAACAACAAGTGCTAACAACTTAAGAATGGATGCCCTGCTTGACTGCTTGGTTATTTTCACAAAACTTTATCATAAACCATTTTCTGCAGAAGCACTATCTGCTGGACTCCCAATAGAACCAGGGGCAGAAACACCTGAACTTTTTTCAATAAACAATTCAAAAGGACTTTTCTCTCGTGCTGCTTCAAAAGCGGGACTTAAATCAAGTCTAATAAAAAGACCTCTATCTCAAATATCTCCTCTTCAACTGCCTATGATTATATTGTTATCCAATCAAAGTGCTTGTATTTTAGATAGCTTTAGCGAGGATGGAGAGGAGGCAAAGATCATCATGCCTGCTGAAGAAGCAATAGAGCAATGGGTAGAGACCGATATACTTGATGATGAGTATATTGGCTATGGCTTTATGGTTAAAAAAGCTTTTGAATATAGTGATGAAAATTCACGAACTCTGCATCTAAAGCAAAAACATTGGTTTTGGAGTACAATAAAACTCTCTGCTGGCATCTATAAAGATGTTTTGTATGCCTCACTACTAATAAACCTTTTTGTGCTAGCATCTCCCCTTTTTACTATGAATGTTTATGATAGAGTTGTTCCAAATAATGCCATTGAAACCCTTTGGGTTTTTGCTATTGGAGTAAGTATTGTCTATATATTGGACACATTTTTAAAATTTACAAGAACTCTCCTACTTGAGAGTGCGGCAAAAAAGAGCGATATTATTATGTCTTCTATTATTTTTGAAAAAGTTCTAAACCTAAAAATGGCAAATCACCCAGCATCTGTTGGCTCGTTTTCAAGTAACTTAAAAGATTTTGACTCTATTAGAGGCTTTTTAACAAATGCAACCATGGCAGCAGTTATAGACCTTCCCTTTTCTATAATTTTTCTTATTGTCATCGCTTATATAGGAGGAAATATTGTGATTATTCCTCTGTTTACTATGATTTTTATTTTATTCTATGCTATCATTATTAAAAAACCTTTACGAGCTAGTATAGAAAGTTCTCATGAAGCAAGTGCTAAAAAGAGTTCTATTCTTATAGAAACACTTACAAATATTGAAACTTTAAAAACCCTAGGAACTCTAAGTCAAGTTCAGTATAAGTGGGAAGAATCAACAGGAGAGATAGCAGAAAAAAGCTTAAAATCTCGTTTGTTATCTTCCTCTATTCCAACTATCACACAACTCTTAATTCAGATAAACACTGTGATGATTATGGTTTATGGAGTTTACCTAATTCAAGAGTTTGAACTATCTATGGGTGCTTTAATAGCTATAGTGATACTTACATCAAAAACTCTTGCACCTATGGGGCAAGTTGCCGCTCTTTTAACAAACTATGAAGATACAAAAACATCTTATGACACTTTAAATGACATCATCTCTCAACCTAGCGAAAGACCAGATGGTATGCAGTTTGTTGAGAGACCTGACTTTAAAGGTCATATAGAGTTTATTGATGTAACATTTACATATCCAAATGCTGATGTCCCTGCTTTAAGAAATATCTCATTTGATATAACACCAGGTGAGCGGGTAGCAATAATTGGTCGTATAGGTTCTGGAAAAAGCACTATTCAAAAATTAATATTAGGTCTTTATGAACCAGATTCTGGGCAAATACTCATAGATGGAATCGACCTAAAACAGATCGATCCAGCGGATTTAAGAAAGCATATGGGTTATGTATCTCAAGATATTATGCTATTTCGTGGAACAGTAAAAGAAAATATTATGTATAGAGCAACACATGTAAGTGATGCGGCTATGATTAGAGCAGCAAATGTTAGTGGTTCATCTGAGTTTATAAGAAAGCATCCCAAAGGTTATGAGATGCCTGTCGGAGAGAGGGGTCTAGGGCTATCTGGAGGGCAAAGGCAGAGCATTGGAATTGCAAGAGCATTTTTACTAAATGCTCCTATTATGCTTATGGATGAGCCAAGTAATTCGATGGATCAGATAACCGAAGCAAACCTACTTAAAAGCTTATCGATCAACTTAAAAGGAACAACAGCTGTGCTTGTAACACAAAAAATGACTCTTTTAAAAATTGTAGATAGAGTTATAGTTATAAATGATGCAAAGGTCTTTATAGATGCACCAAAAGAAGAAGCTCTGAAACAGCTTCAAGGCGGTAAAAAATAAAATGAAACAAAGTAGAAAACAAGAATTTACAGAAAAAGACTATAGCTTTATGAATAGCCTTAGCTCTGCTATTTTAGTAAAAACACCGAGTAAAATAAGCAGAGTTATAAAAATTTGGTTAATAACTATACTTATATTTATCATCTGGGCATCCCTAGCGGAGATAGATGAGATAACAAGAGGTGATGGAGAAGTTATCCCCTATGGGCAAAATCAAGTCATACAAAATTTAGAGGGCGGTATAGTAGAGGAGATCTTAGTTAAAGAGGGGCAAATAGTAAAAAGAGGTGAGTTAATTTTAAAAATAAACAATGCAAAATCAACCTCTTCTTCAAAAACTAATGAGATAAAATTTCAAGAATTAAGAGCAAAAAGATTGAGGCTTTTCGCAGAAGCCAATCAAGTAAAATTTAAAGATATTAAAACAAACAATCTAGAATATAAAAAACAGATAAGGCTAGCAAAAGATCTCTATATTTCTGACAATTTAGAGTTTAAAGCAAAAGACAAAGCTTTAGTGGAACAAATCAAGCAAAGAAAACAAGAGTACAGAGAAGCAAAAGCTAGAGCTACCTCTCTAAGCAAATCACTGAGATATGTTACTGAAGAGATCAGTATGACTGCTCCTATGGTAAGAGAGGGTATAAAGTCTAAGGTTGATTTTTTAAAGCTAAAAAGAGAAGCAAATGATATACAAAATGATATACATGCAGCAAAATTATCTCTTCCTCGACTTGCATCTGCTATATCTGAACACAGGCATAAACGAATAGAATCACAGCAACTTTTTATTAATAATGCAAAAAAAGAGTTAAATGAGGTAACATCAGAGATATCAAGACTAAAAACTCAACAAGTTGCTTTTAGTGATCAAGTTGATAGAACCATGGTTAGGTCACCAGTTGATGGCATAGTGCAAAAACTTTTTATCTATACTGTCGGTGGTGTTGTTAAACCAGGAGCGGACTTAGTAGAGATAGTACCAACAAATAAAAAGTTATACCTAGAGATAAAAATAAAACCTAGAGATATAGCATTTTTACACCCAGGAGCGGCTGCAAAAGTTAAGGTATCTGCTTATGATTTTGCTATCCATGGTGGTCTTGAGGGGAGTGTTTTAAATATATCTCCTGATACTATTACTGATAAAAAAGAAAATACCTTTTATATCATTCATGTAGTTACAAAAAAGAATCACCTTGGTACCGACGAACACCCTCTTAATATCATACCTGGCATGATAGTAAGTGTCGATATAGTTACAGGTAAAAAAACTGTAATGCAGTATATCTTAAAACCTATTTTAAAATCTAAACAATATATATTCTCGGAGAGATAAAATGCGCATAATACTATTTAGTTACGACCTCAATCTAATCATTCATTGGGAAAAAAACATTAATTCAAAGGCTTTAGTCTTTGACAATATAACCGCACTTAAAGGTATGTTAGAAGAAAAAAGTTTGACTTCTTTTATCGTGGTTTGTGATTATGATAGTGTCGCAAATGATATAAATAAACTTATATCATCAAACATTCTACCAGAAAATGTAGTAGTATTAGAAAGAGTGCCAGAGATAGCAACAGGTAGAATGCTTATCTCTCACAATGTCAAAGCTTATGGTAACTCAAAAATGTTGAAACATCATTTTGATCAGATGTTAAGAACTGTTAGAGATGGAAATATTTGGACATATCCAGAACTAACTGTATCTTTGATAAGAAAAAAGGATGCTAAACAACTAAGTGATGATGCGAAAGAGCTTATACAAAATAGACTTAGTAAAAAAGAGATACAAACCCTCTATAATATCTTAGAGGGTTTAAATAATGAAGCTATTGCTAGTATAATGTCTATAAAACAAAGAACAGTAAAAGCTCACACAAGTTCTATATT
>JAERRX010000149.1 GCA_016735225.1 Sulfurimonas sp.
TAACTATGCCAACGGTAGAGAAAAGTGAAACAGCAAAACAGATAAAATCAATCACTAAATCTAAAGATAAAATATTTACTTTCTTACTTAATGAAAATATCCCACCTGATAATAATGCATCAGAGAGAGCCATACGAAATGTAAAAGTAAAACAAAAAGTATCTGGTCAATTCAAATCATATGATGGTGCAAAAAACTATGCTAATCTTAGGTCTATTATTGATACTTCTCGGAAAAGAGGCTTAAATGAATTTGAATCTTTGGTAGCTGTGATTCAGGGGGATTCTGTCTTTTAGATGGGGTGATTAGTTACAATATATGAAAATATTTTATGATAGATTGAAAACAAATGGAAAACATTCAACGGTTGCTCAAATTGTAGTGATGTGTAAGATGATTCTTATTGCTCACTCATTATTCAAAAATAATATCAAATTAATGATAAAATTTATGAAAAAAGTATTGGTAATTAAGCTGATTTTAACATGGTAACTTAGAGCTTTATAGAACTATTTAAACATTGTATATTTAACAGCTAGGTTGATAAATGGACCACTGTAAGTGTCTGTTTCTTTATACCAACTGCCATCATCTTGAGATGTTTTTGAGTCCATATATAGATATTTATAACCTATATAAAAGGTAGATTTGTATGCTCCATCATTGTAAAACTCATAACCTGCTCTAGCATCTAGTGTTATAAAATAAACGGTATAGTCCATATCATCTTGCTTTCCATCATAATAAGCACCTCCACCAACACCGATAAATCTATACTTAGCAATATCTTTACGACCACTAAGTGCTAAGTATGGCATAGGGATTGTACTATCAGCACCCACTTTGTCTGTTTCACCCACAAACTCTGTGCTAAAGTCAAGAACCAAAGCACCAAAACCTAAAGCAACATCAGTTGTTGGGTTTTCATATATATCATAAGTTCCACTAATAGAGTAGATGCCCATCTCGATCTTTCCATTGACAACATCACCTTTAGGTATGATGTTATCTTTTATGAAAATATCTTGTTTTGCTTGAAATGAACCTTTGTAAACACCTTTACTTGCGGAAAAAAATAGATTCCAATTTTTCCACTCACCAGAAAATGCTAGTGAATTACTTGCAGCATAGTTGTCCATTCCTATAGCATCATAATCAAGCTTATAGTTGGTATCATGTTTGGCATCGTAAGCGGTAAATCCTCCGCCTAGTTTAAGATAACTAACTCTTAAGCCAGCAGCAAAGTCCCATGCCTCTTCTTGCTCTTTAGCATCTAGTATTTTAAAATCTTCTGCTTCAATAGTGGAGATAAAAACTTGACTAAACAAGACAAGTAGTAAAATTATTTTTTTCATTTAAAACTTCACTTATTCTAGTCTAAAAATTGTATATTTACAGCCATGTAAACCTGTTGTTTAGCTTGACCTTCACCTCTGTTTGCAACTGAGAACTGTGGCTCAACAAACACATTATATACCATTTTTTTTCTTTTAAAGATATGCCCAAAACCTACACCGATCGGTACATTGTATGAGTCATTTTCTATGTTGTATGTCCATATTGGTGCGGCTCTTACATAGTTTCCGCCACCTAGTTGATAAAATGCTATGGGTTGTAATACTGCACTATTTACCGTTTCTCTATCATCTTCACCAGCAAAGCTATGTTGCCATGTCAGAAGATAGCCATATTGAAATGTTGCTGATTCTGCATTAAAAAGTATATTCATTAGACCTGCTGAATACTTTTGGCTCCCTAGCTTATCATTGCCAGCTGTTGGAAGAGTTATCTGTGGTCCAAAACCAAAACTAATTGATGGGTTTCCAACATCCATGATATATGATGCCCATAGGTTTAAGTCACCTAAAGAGGTCTCTTTACCGCCTGACTCTGATACGGGAAAAGTGTTTAGAGGGAGAGAGCCTCTTATTAGCCAGCTAGTATCTTCGATAGAAACAGGATAAGCAAGTCTTAGCCAACCTTGATTTGCATCTTCATCAGTGTCTGTCATCTCGCCTATGTAATAGTTTTGGATGTTAAAGGCTCTAATAGTAGCGATAGGATTGTTAGCTTGAGCATCATCGTTTGCTAAAAGTGTAGAAAAAGAGAAGATTGACAAGAGTAATAATTTTATAAATTTCATTTTGTTCCTTTGTGCTTAGCACATGTATAGCTTTTTGCTAAGCGAACAGAAATACTGCTCACTTAGCATATAGCTTTGTTTACGGTTCTACTATATTAAACCAAAATTTAAATTTATCTATTTTAGTTAAGAATTTATTAAATGCTTCTTTGTCTCCACTAACTTTTATAGCACCTGATTTCATCAATTCTTCAAAAGTTGCTTCGCCTAAGCTTGTTTTATCCAAATCACTTCTGTTGAGAGTTATAGTAGCTGTAACATCTTCTGAGATAAGTGAGTCAACACGAGGAGTAACAACTCCATCTTCGATGATTAGAGATCCTCTTTCTGCAACATCAGGCAAAATAATGTTGAAGTTATATTTCATCTCTTGTGCTTCTTTATCAGTACCGATAAATCTCATAGCAATATAGTTTAAGTATAAATCTAAAGACATTCCTCTAACCATATCAGGACCTGACATATCTGTTGAAGGTAGAACTTTAACTCCTGTTCTTAGCTCTTTTACAGCTGTTAAGTAGTAGTTTCTCCAAGCACCTGACTCTGTTTGATAAGCTAACTGCTCATAAGCATCAGCCAATAAATTTTTAGCATCTTGGTTTTTAGGTTCAGCAAATACTAGTTTGTTAAGAACTTCTCCAACCCAACGATACTCTCCTTTATCATATGATTTTTTAGCATTTAACAAGACTGCATCAGCCCCACCCATGAACTCAACATACTTTTTGCCTGATTCAACTGGCGGTAGTGGATTTAAGTTTGCAGGATTACCATCAAACCAACCAAAATATAGCTCATATTCAGCTTTGATATTGTGACTCATTGTCCCATAATAATCTCTATTTGCAAATGTTTTATCTAGTGACTCTGGTAGTTTTAACATCTCTGAAATCTCTTTTGGAGTGTAACCATGGTTGGCTAAACGCAAAGTTTGATCGTGAGTAAATCTATATAAACCTCTTGCTTTTTCTAAAAACTTAGTAATTTCTTTGTTACCCCAAGTTGGCCAATGGTGTGATCCAAAAGATACTTCCATATCATCGCCCCATTTTACTAAAGCTAGATCTATATAACTACTCCATTTTTGACCATTTCTTACTTTTGCACCTCGTAGAGTGTATAAGTTGTGAAAGTTATGAGTTATGATCTCTGCTTGACAAAATGTTTTTAAGTCTGTGAAATAAAATATCATCTCTGATGGTGCTTCTGCTTCAGGAGTATAGACAAACTCAACATTTAAACCATCAACGACTTTAGTTATTCCAGTTTCACTACTTATGATTATAGTTGGATCAATAATGCCAGCTTTTCCTGTTGATAGAGTTTGCCCTAAGCCACTACCTATCATTCCTTTTGCATCTTTTTTTAGCAAGTTACCATACATGTATGTAGATCTTCGTCCCATCGCATTTCCTGCCATGATGTTTTCGTTAACAGCATCATCAAACAAACCTTTTGGTCCATATAGTTTAACTTTACCACTTTCTATGTCTGCAACATCAACAACACCACGGATACCACCGAAGTGATCGATATGTGAGTGTGTGAATATGATCGCACTTACAGGTCGAAAACCTAACTCTTTGTTGATAAGATCTAGTGATGCTTTTGCAGTTTCAGCAGAAACAAGTGGGTCGATCACAATCCAACCTGTATCACCTTCTATAAAAGATATATTTGAAAGGTCAAAACCTCTCACCTGATATACACGATCAGTAACTTTAAACAGACCATTGATACTGTTAAGTTTAGATTGTCTCCATAGACTTGGGTTTGTAGTTGAAGGAGCTTCATCTTTGATGAAGTCAAATTGTTTCATACTATAAACAACTTCTCCATTTTCATCTTTTATCTCTCCGCTATCTAAAGTAGCAATAAAGCCTTTGTTTGCGTTTTCAAAGTCAGTTCTGTCTTCAAATGGAAGATAAGACTTTAGAGCATCATTTTTCTTTTTAGTAAATGAAGTAGACTCTTTTTGAGTCTTGTCAGTTTTTATCTGTAAAACTTCTTTTTTTACATCGGTCTTAGTAGTGTTACAAGCTGTAAAAAATAGTGCAGTTGCTACACCTAAAGTAATCGCTGTTGATTTCATTGTATTAATTTCCTTTTAAGTTTGGAGCATTAGCTCCAAACATGATCTATACTGATGATTATATTATTTTATCAATTCCACATCGTTAAACTGCCATTTTTTTGTAAAAACAGCATCTTTAGGACCATAAAAACGAGCCATCATAAAGAACTTATGACCTTTTTTTGTAGGTATCCAGTTAGCTTTTTTGCCTCTTGGTGCTTTTGGTCCTATATATATATCTGTAGTTCCATCTCTATTTACCTTAAAGCCTTTGTCTAAAGAACTAACTCCAGCAGAGGGAACATTTCGGATAAATCCTGCTGTTTTCATGTCGTAAGCAGTAAGTGCCCAAAACATTTCTACAGGAACATTTGCTGGAACTCTTAGCTTATAGTTTTTACCACCATCAAGCCAAGCACCCTCTTTATCTTTAGCTACATTGAGATAAAAACTAGTGGCACCAAGATGTTTAATACTGCTAAATGCCATGTAATATAGAGCGCCTCGACGGTTATAATCTAGGTGGCTTGCATATTCGAATATAAAGCTATGAAGTGTCGGTGGCATTGCATTAGTCCATCTTTTACCTTCATAATAAGGAGGTATCATATCTCCATTGTGGTATAAAAATGCCATATATTCATGTGCATCTTTTGCAGCATCATCTAAGATAGCATCACGACGAGCATTGGTCTTGTAAGGTTGCCCTTTACTGATACCCATAGCCTCTAACATACCCATCATTGCTAAGTCTTTATCTTCAAGATATTCTTCTTCAAGAATTTCATGTAGATTACGATATAAACCAGCATCAAACTTAACTATTCCATCGATATCTTTACCTGTTAGGTCAATATGACGAGTTGCTTTTGGATTGGCTGCTTGGGAAAAAGGATAAACTTCGATCTTCTTAATCAGATCAATTGCTTTTTTAAGTGTCTCTTTCTTCTTATCCTTCATGATAGTACGTAAAAAAGTAAAACCATGGTAAGTACTTTGTTGAAATACTATATAACCAGAATGTGGAATATACCCTTTGTAGTTTGGTGGAATCATTAGATATTTTGCACCCAAGCCATGATCCTCACCATCCGCACCATAATCTTCAATAGGAGCATGCCAAGAATTTAGAAGTGTACCATACAGTACAATATCATTTTCACTAGCTGGGATCTTAACAACTACTGGACCATCGTGTAGATCCCAAAAGAAATTTACATATTGAGTAGTATTGTTTGGTGTTGGGATAGCTCTCTTCCAATCTTGTATCTCCCCATGATAAACAACATCGCCATTGTATTTCATACCCACCGCTTTATGTAGTGAATCATATATAGCCTTGTAGTTCATAAGAGGTTGAGCCCAAATAGCAATCTCTACTGCACGACGATGTAGAGCTTCTTCTATCATTGTCATATTGCTAGGAGCTTTATGAGGAGCATATATTTCCAGTGCATCTTGCTTATCTTGAGAGGCATGAAGCCCACTAAACGAACCATAAATCACAAATAGCGTTAAGGCTATTACTTTGATACTTTTCTTCACTTTATTTTTCCTTTAAGTATTTTCTAATCTAATATTTAGAATATTAGAAGTTACACATAAAAACTATAGCAAAAGATATTGTCAAAAAACTGGCATTTTCTAAATTGAGTCAATTTTATATCCTTCGCCATAAATATTCTCTATCAATTCTTCGGGGAACTTTTTTCTCACTCTTTTTAAAATATGACTGAGTGAACTATAAGCAACACTATACTCTTCATCTCCCCATATCAAATTTACTATGCTTTGAAAAGAAACTATTTTGTTTGGCTGTTTTACCATAAACTCTAACAGCATCTTCTCTCGTTTGGTTAAATGTATTATCTTATCATGATATAAAAGTATCTGTTCTTCTATTTTCCATATATAATTATTTTGAAGTTTGATAATATTTTTTTTATCAATTTTCTCATAGCTTAGAGCCATCTCTTCAAACAGAGCAAGAAGCTTTTTATAGGGTACTGGTTTTATAAGATACTGAGAAAGACCCAATGTTATCGCACTAAGTAATTTTTGTTGATCAGAATAAGCACTTAAAATGATGATGGCTGTATTTTTATCATATTTTCTTATTTGCTCCACTACTTTGAGTCCATCTATCTTAGGTATATTGATATCGACTAGCATCATATCGGGAGAATATTTTTCATACATTTGAAGTGCCTCTTCCCCATCAGATGCTTCATAAATTTTTTTAAATTTTTGTCTTAGAACACGAACAAACTGTTGACGCAACTCATCATCATCTTCTATATATAGAAGTGTTAAGTCGGCTATATTACTCATTTTCTACCTTATCTAGTGTTATTAAAACTTCACTTCCTTTTTTAGTGTTGGATATAGAAAGTTCACCATTCATATTTCTCTCTATAATCATTTTAGAGATATACAAACCAAGCCCTGAACCACCGCTATTTTCTTTTGTAGTAAAATAGGGGTCAAATACTTTATCTAGTATCTTTGCATCTAAAGAACCTGCATTATCAGAGATTTGAACATATCCTTTAGTACCATTAGTAAAAAGTTTTATGTCTATAGTAGGGTTTTGAATTTGCTTCTCTTGTAGTGCATCTTTGGCATTGCTAATGATACCCAAGATAACCTGCTGAAATTCACTAGGATAACCAAGCACAGAGAAGCTATTTCCATCTTTTGTGACCTGTATACCATTTTCTTCTAGTTGATTTAGTTTAAGGTTAGAAACAGATTGAATTTTTTCCATCACATCAAAAAGTCTTTTCTTTTTGTCTATTTTATAAAAATTTTGAAAATCATCAATAGTTTGGGACATATACTGAATGATTTCACTGTTTTCATGAACGAAATGTTTTACAAAATCTTTACTTATTTTTTTTTCTTTACAATCCTCTTCAAGCATCTCAATATTGATATGTAGAGTACTGAGTGGACGTCTCCACTGATGAGCAATAGTTCCCAACATCTCACCCATAGCCGCCAGTTTTGTTTTTTCTAAAAGCATGGCATCTTTATAGTGTATCTCTTGTAGTTTTACAGAGATCTCATGTTTTAAATTTTGATTGAAGTTTTTAAGTTTAAGTTCCGCTTCTTTTCGCCTTTTTACCTCTTTAAGTAGTTTTCGCACCCAATAAAAACTTACCATTAAAATGATAAAAAACAAAGAAACTATTTTTATTATTAGTGCATAATTAAATTCATTTTCTACTCGCACCGCTATCCAGCCATGTACAATATCTCTAACCTCTTGTTCTTCAATAGTATCGACCGCTTTATTTATGATATGTAAAAGTTCTTTGTCATCTTTTTGCACACCAATACTACCGCCTCTAGGAATAGGGTTGATTTTATTTATAATCTTCAACTCATTTGTGTAAAGGTTGAGGATATTATAGGCTAAAGAGTAGGTTTCATCTGCATACCCATATACTTGATTTTCTGCAACTAGCCTAAGTCCCTCTTCGATAGAGTCAACCATAACTATTTGTATATTGGGAAACTTCTGTTTTACAAAGGTCTTAACACTTAACTGCCCTTTTAAAAAGGCTATCTTCTTAGTGTCAAGACTATTAAATAAAGGTTCGTTTATTCTTGTAGCAATACCTATAAATAGTTCAAATATTTTCTTACTTGGTATCAAATGCGAATGCTTGTTAGGTGATGTCACAATAATAGCTGAAATATCAACTTTTTTCTCTCTACTGAGTTCTATACACTCCTCCCATGTTTGAACAGATATATATCGAAATGGTATAGGTATTGTTTTTTCCACTAAAGACATGACCTCTGGCAATATACCTATGTTTTCTCCATCTTTGTAACCAAAGAGAGGTAAACCTTTAGGACTAAAACAAAGTGTTATCTCTTTTTTTTCTTTCATGTAGTTTTGTTCTTCTGGTGTAAATATAATTGTTTCACTTGCATAAGTAACAAAGGAGAAAACAAAGAGTAAGAAGAGTTGTTTAAATGTCATGTTTTTATTATATCAGAATAGATTTTAAGCACTTGCTTAACTCTCTTTTGACAACTCTAACAGTAGATCTCTAATTTCACTTTTATCAAAGTAGATATTTAATGCCAACTCACTATTAAACTTTTTTAAAAGTTGATTTTTTTTAGACATTCTAAGCTCTTTGTCATCTTTTAAAAGAGCTAGTTCATCTTTTAGCTGTTTTTTATATCTGTTGATAATATCTTCTTTGCTTTGTATAGAACTATTTACTTTTACTGACTTAGAACTACGAAATGTAACTACTACAATAAGTATAAGTCCTATGATTCCTACTATTGAGTATAAAACCTCATCATTCATGTTCTGTCTTTATCTGCTTTTGTTTACTTAAAAAAGAGTTTAGTTGATTGGCAAATTGTTGTGCATCTTTAGTGCTAAAAGGTTTTGGTCCTTTTGTGAGTTCGCCACTATCTCTTATCTGTGCCATCAAGTCTCTCATGGCAAGGTATTGCTTTATATTATCTACACTATAAAGCTCTCCTCTATGGTCTATAGCATGGGCATTTTTTGTTATGACTCTATCTGCTAGTGGAATATCTGCTGTTATGACTAGGTCACCAGCTTTGAGCATCTCTACTATTTTATCATCAGCTTCGTCAGCTCCAGCATCTACTATGATGTAGGTTATAAACTTACTTTTACCAATATCTATCTTTTTGTTAGCAACTACATAGGTATCGATTTGAAGCCTTGTTATAGCACGATAGATAATTGGCTTTAAAATATTTGGAAAAGCATCTCCATCTATATAAATATCAATCATCTCTTAGCATCTACCTTAAACTTATGTAGATTTGTCTCACCAAAGTCCATAACATGAACAGCACATGCTAGACATGGGTCAAATGAGTGTAAAACTCTTAAAACCTCCAAAGGTTTTGAAGTGTCTTCTATCTTTATGCCGACTAAAGCTTCCTCATAAGCCCCTCTGATGCCATCAAAGTTTTTAGGAGTAGCATTCCAAGTGGTAGGAGCTATGACAGAAAAGTTTTCTATCTTTGCATCTTTTATATTTACAAAGTGAGAGAGTGTTCCTCTAGGTACTTCAAAGAAAGCCCGACCTTTAGCATCTTTGCTTAGTGAGTCAAAGTCAAACTTTGTCCAAGTATCTGTGTCATAGTATTTTATGTTTTGTATTAGGTTTGAAACTAGTTTAAAAATATACTCACATATATAGCTAGTTTCTATTGCCCTAGTGGCATTTCTTCCTATGCTAGTTGATAGGTCGATAAGCTCTAAGTCTGTAGATGCTAAAAACTCATCTACAAAAGATTTTATAAGCTTGTTGTCTTTTTTATAGCTTATGATTACTCTTGCTAGTGGTCCTGTCTCCATAACTCTGCCATCATATCTAGGAGCTTTTATCCAAGAATATTTGTCATCATTTTTTGCCGTTTTTAAGGTTGCATCTTCATTTAGGTCTGTATATTCGACCTCATTATCTAATGTTTCATTTTTGTACCATGCTCTGTCTATCTCTTCTGTTATTTTATCTTCATCAAAAGATGCAATATTTTCAAAGTCATGGTTATAGATAACACCTGCATCAAAGAGCTTTTTGTTCCCCTCTTCATAACCACCAACTGACAAAAAGTTTCCATTTGCTCTACCAACTCCAGCTTTTATCTCATCTTTATAGGCGATAGCTAAAAGTTTTGCATCTGGTAAATATGCTCTATCTATAAAATCTTTTGCCTCTTTTATGATAAATAGATAGTCATTTAGCCTTTGTGGGTTTAACATGTCAGCAACACTTGTAATTCCACCAACAACTATGCTTTGAGGGTGTGGGGTTTTTCCGCCAAAAATAGCCACCGCCTTGCTTATATTTGTCTGAAATTTAAGAGCTTCAAAATAGTGAGAAATCATAATAAGGTTTTGCTCAGGAGTTAGCTTGTAAGCACTATGTCCCCAGTAAGCATTTGAAAATGGTCCCAGTTTTCCAGCATCTACAAATTTACCTAACTTTTCTAAAACATCTTCATAATGTGAGTGAGAATTTCTAAAAGGTTTTTTATGATACTTGTGTGCTTCTTTTGATGTAAGCTTTGCATCTGCACTCAAAGCTGAGGTAATATCTACAAAATCCAAAGAGTGAAGATGATAAAAATGAACAACATGGTCTTGTATAAAAAGTGCCATCGCCATCAAATCACGAATAATCTCGGCATTTTTTGGAAGCTCTAAAGAGTAAGCATCTTCAACACAGCTAACAGCCGCACGAAAGTGAGAGTTTGTGCAAACACCGCAAATTCGTCCTGCTAAAAGTCCCGCATCCCTAGGGTCTCTATCTTTTAGAATGATCTCTATTCCACGAAAAAGTTGCCCACTTACATAAGCCTCTCTAACTACACCATTCTCATCTACTTCTACCTCAGCTCTTAAATGACCCTCTATTCTTGTTATGGGGTCTATTACTATTTTTTTCATTATTTCTCATCCTCTTTATAAACTCTTTCATTAGCAAACTTATCTGCAAAGCCAATCTCTGTACATGCCATACAACCATGACCAGCTTGAACAGGCCAGCTAGTTCCTTTGTTAAACTTCATAGTTGGGCAGTTTACATTTGCATAGGGACCCTTGCATCCCATCTCAAACAAACAAAAACCTTTTTTAGCTCCCTCGTCTCCCCACTCTTGCACAAACTCACCTAGTTCATAGTGACCTCTTCTCTCGCAGTTGTCATGAACTCTTCCCTCATAAGCCCATAAAGGTCTGTTAAACTTATCAAGAGCAGGTAACTCCTCAAACATTATATATGAAAGTAGTGTTCCTACTATATTTGTTGGGTTTGTGGGACAACCTGGAAGGTTTATGATGTCCTCTCTTTGTAGGGCTTCGCCTACTCCAACGGCACCAGTTGGGTTTGGCTTTGCTGCTACTATGCCACCATCTAAAGCACAACTACCAACCGCTAAAACCAAAGAAGCATCTTTTGCACACTCTCGCAATAGCTCAACTCCAGTCTTAGCATCGGCACCTATTCTTAAAAACTTTCCATCCATACCCATAGGAACAGCACCCTCAACTATTAAGATATACTCACCCTTTTTATTTTTAACAATATCTTCTAGTATTGTTTCACTCCGATCACCGCTCGCACTCATAAGTAGCTCATGATAATCAAGAGAGATATAGTCAAATATCAAGTCTTCTATACTAGGGTTTGTTGATTTTATAAATGCTTCAGAGTTTCCACTACAGTCACTTAACTCTAGCCAGATAATAGGAATCTTGTTTAGCATCGTCACCCCAGTATCTACAACTTGCTCAAAATTTGGATGCAGTTGCATATTTGCCGTTACCATCGACACCCAGCTATTTACCTCTGACTTGGCTATATCAAGGGAGTCCATCGCTGCTTGTAGGTTTTTTGTACTTAGTTTATTTACGGGGTTTAGTGTGTTAAATTTATCGAGTCTTTTTTGTACCTTTTGTATCTCTTTTTCTCTTTTTATATCCTCGGGATTTTTTATAGGTATATTTGGGTCTATGAGATGCTGTGAGTCTTCTATAACATCTTCAATCATTACCTTGCATCTTCCACAAACCCTACCAGCTTGACTAAAGTCTGAGAGTTGCCCAAACGAAGAGATACCTGTTTGTTTTACTATATCTACTAGGTCTTGATGATAAACATTCTCACAGCTACAGATGAGTCTTCCTCTTTCGCCAAGAAGTCTGTTTTCATATAGATAGCCAATATCAACCTTTTCTTCACTCTCTATGAGTGACTCAACATAGGCTATATCTACATTTGAGTTTATTCCTATAAATTTTCTTAGCTTATCATCATCTATAAAGTACTCATCTATTCTACTATCTTTTTTTGAGCTTATGAGTACTTTTTCATACTTTGAAGTAAACTTTGGAGAGTTCACTTCAACTAAGTCAAACTCTCCAACTTTGAGCATATCTACACTAATATCAAGCTCAAACTTTTTTAAATCTTTTTGTAGTATGTGAGAAATAGCACAATCAGACTCTAAAATACACTCCTTAACATGCCCTGCCACAAAACCAAACTCCTCTACCTCTGCACACTCTCCAACAGCATATATATCTTTATCTTCACTTTGCATATATCTGTTTGTCAATACACCCTTGTTGCATCTAATATCATCTGCAAAATCTTCAATATTTGGCTTGATGCCAACACCAAACACAAGAAAAGGGTTTTGTATAGTTAGTTTTTTTGTTTTTAGTAGTGTTATCTGAGAATTTTCTATAACTTTATCGACAATCTCATCTTCATAAGATATATTTATCTTTCCACCATTAGTGTAGCAATCATCGATAATCTTTATAGCATCTATACTTAAATGTTTAGAATATAGATGTTTAGCTCTTACAAGTAGAGTGATTTTTGATACATTTGGCATCTCGTTTAGAGTTTCTAAAATCTCAAGGCTTATAGGTCCACTACCGACAACAACCACCTCTTTTTCTTTTACACCCTCTCTTATCATTTGACAATCATCTGCATTTCTAAAAACAGCCGCATTTGAGATAGCATCTATGTTAAAAAGAGAGATAGGAATAGAACCCGTAGCTATAATGAGCTTATCATAAGTAAACATCGAGTTTTTAGAAAATACTCGTTTAGCTTTTTTGTCTATCTTTATGATCTTTTGACCTAGCTCTATCTTAACCATGGGGTCAAGATGCAAAGATATATCAGCAGTTGTTTTGGAAGCATCTAACAACCTACAAAGATGTATCCTATCATAAGGCATATATGTTTCTTCGCTCAAAACAGTTACCTCTACAGAAGGCTCAAGCTTCTTAAAGTTGTTCGCTAAATATGCTGCAGCGATACCGCCACCAATGATAATAACTCTCATATATATTTCCTTTGTATTTTTTTGCTAAGTTTACAATATATTTGATATATTTTCAACTGTAGCAAGTTACTTCAGGATATACATTCTCATTTGGGGACGATGAGAACCAGAAAAAGTGGATATTCAATCACAGGGGTGTAGCTTCTAAGCTTTTCATCATTTAATACTAATATAGATTGTGCTAAACTGCTCTTATGCCAAGAAAAGAAAGCATAATAAATATAGAAATATTGGCAAAGATAAATAAGGATAAAAATGAGAAATAAACAAGATAAGATATCAAATATATTTTCTTCTTTAGTTTTTCCTGATATTAAAGACCCTATTGCATATAGCTCAGATAGTCCTAATCTTACAAAATATATGAAAAGATTGGCAACTGATAAGAGTTTCTTAGAAGAAGAAGCAAAAAATCTAGGAAAAGAAGTAAGTGAAATGCTAGAAGAGTTAGAAGAAAAAGGTATCATTAAGTGACAAGCAAAGAACAAGAAGAGATCGAAGCCATAGCAAGAGGTGGTATGCAATTGATAGATAGCATACTTGTATTAGATCTCTTTAGAACTCATGTTGGTGTTTCAGATTATAGCAAAGAAAATGCTGCTCAAGATGCTATCAATCATCTAATGGAACATTTGGAGATTATGAAGATACAAGCAAGAGGTTTAGATAGTTATAAATTTATATCATGGTATGGCTTTTTTTTATCAAATCACGCAGATGATCCAAAAAATGTCATAAGAATAGCAACTATCCTAGCACTAAATATTATGCTAAGACGAGATAACGACAAATCTTTACCAAAAGATTTGTTATCAGAATTGGCTGCTATGGCTCTCAGAGATGGTCAAGACGATAACTTCGGTATAGGTAAAAACGGAGTATATTTTATCTTTAAAACTTGCTCTAAAATATAAATATTAGAACGATAGAATTTTTACTGAATAATAGAAAAAATATAATCTTTAAAAAGCACAGTAAACATTGTAGCTATAATCAACCATTGCATTCTATCAAATTTTGAATCAACTTTAGAAATTTTAGCATCAAGACTTGACATATCTTGTTTTAAACTACCTTCTAACTTCGACATATCTTGTTTTAAACTACCTTCTAGCTCCGAGATGTCTTGTTTTAAACTATCTTCTAGTTTCGAGATGTCTTGTTTTAAACTATCTTCTAGTTTCGACATGTCTTGTTTTAAACTATCTTCTAGTTTCGAGATGTCTTGTTTTAATTCGTTTTTTACACTTAAAATACTTGCTTCAACTTTTGATATATCAGATTTTAGTTCTTCTCTTGTAACCATGTGCTGGGCATTATGTAGTAATAATTGTACTATATCTTTTTGAGTCAGATGTTCATCTACAGTTTTTTCATTTAAATTATTCATACCCTATTATACAGCAAAACAATTAACATTATATAAAATCAGAATCATTAAATTTCACTCTACATGGTAAAACTGGACACTTTTCTATTTTAAATGACGCTAACTCTATCTCGACCTGAACCTTTAGAGGTGTATAATGCTTCATCTGCTCTTTTTACAATGTTGCATATATCTTTATCTTCAGGTAAAAATTGACTGATACCTATACTTACTGTTATACTAAATGGCTCTTGTTTATCACTGCTAAAACATAACTTTTTAATTTTATTTCGTACTCGTTGGGCTGCTATCTGTGCTTCGGGAAGATCTATGTTTGGAAGAAAGATGAGGAACTCTTCTCCTCCGTAGCGGATACATACATCACTTTGTCTTGCTACAGACAAGAGTGCTTTAGATACACCTACCAACACATCATCGCCCACAGAATGCCCATAAGTATCATTTACATTTTTAAAATAGTCAAGGTCAAGCATCATTATGGAAAAAACTTGCTTCTCTCTTTGTGCTAATGTAAAATTATACTTAGCAATTTTTTCAAAATAGCGTCTGTTGTAGAGTGTTGTTAGAGCATCTTGTTCGGAGAGTTTTTGAAGCTCATCTCGTGCATCTTCAAGCTCTTTAGTCCGAGTCAGCACCTGTTTTTCTAAAAGTTCTTCATTTTGAAGTGTATTTTTTAATAATTCATTTTTTGTTTGGTTAAATCTATTTGCTAACATCAAAGTGAAAAAACTCATCTCAATAAATGAAACTAATAAAAATGAATACCTATTGAAGTTATTGTTTTCTATTACCCCTTGCGTGACTAAAGAAAAGAGTCCTATTGTTAAAATATAACTTATAATAATAGCCAAATAAATTTTTGCCGTTTGACCTCCGTATTTGATAGAGCTTATGGCTGTAAGGAGAAGGAGCAGTAAAGCTATGCTAGATACTTTAAGGTAAATTCTGAACCAATACACAGCATCTGTATTGAAAAAAAGTATAATTATAAGCAATGCACCAATGATGATATTTAAAGAGGTATTCATATATTTGTTATGTTTTTTAACTTCAAGAAACTCTTTAGAAAAAAAGATAAAAAAGAGTAAACCAATAATGCCAATAACATATAACTCATAATAAAGTGTCGTGATAAAATAATTACTTATACCAGATAAAACAGCAAAATAAAAACCTAAGCTACCCACAGCACCAGCGTAGTAAATATATATTTTCTCTTTAGTTACTATGGATACAAATATATTTAACAATATAACAATAAAAACTGCACCAAAATAAAACACATATAAGGAGGTGAAAGTGAGCTTATCTTTTAGATATGAATTTTGATTTTTATGGATAATAATCTCTCCTAGATATGTACCTAATGTGTGAACTTTGATGTAGAATGTTTGCTCTTGCCCTTTTGGAATGTTGAGTAGAAATGTAGAGGCAGTATCTCGTATCTGCTTGTTTGCCAAAGGTATGGCTAGACCATTTTTATTTATCTCCCAATTGCCTTGCCTAAAGGCATATAGAGAGAACTCTTGAAACCAAGTATCTCGTGTATTTAGGAAGATATTTCTTGAGTTTGAACTATTTTTTACGGTTAGCTTAAACCATACAGTCCCACCTATATGACCAAAAGCAAACTTGCTAGGAGTTGTTAGTGTAAAGTTCTTTTTAGCAATATCTTCTATGCCTAAGGTTTGATTTATATCATGATAATATTGTAGCTCAAAACCATCTAGTTTAACGGTATCATCAGTTATGACAACAGAAGCATTTAAAAAATTTGTTAAAATAAGTATAAGTAATATATAACGCAGTTTAGATTCCTTTTAAATATCAAATTATGGATGCCATTATAACAACTTTTTCATAAGTTCTATATGATGACTCTCCTCTAAATTCATAAAAAACTCATCTTTTTGAATCCAGAAACACCAAGTCATGCTTAATGATTACACCCCTGTGATTAAAATTTGATAGCTAGCTTGTTTTCCTGTTTTGTTAACATGTGCGACAAGAGGTCGCTTAATTTGATCTGGGTAGATACCTATTGATAGCACTTACGATAGTTATTTCTTACAAAGATACTTTAACCTTAATTATCGCAAACTTTCAGCCCTCAATGCTTGATCTATGCCATGAAAGTTGTAAGCACGGTTCTTAGGAGAGAATGTCACCGTGAGGTGGTGTTTTTATCCGACTTTTTACTCTAGTAAGTCTATACTATTTTGAATGCTCTCGTCTATAAACTTAAAAAGTTCACTTTTATCATTGATGGCTTTTAAATATTCACTTCTATATTCATTCTCAATAAGTGGTGGAACGATATTATTTTGTATAGCTTGAAAAGCCATTATCAATCTTCCAACTCTTCCATTGCCATCGGCAAATGGATGTACTCTTTCAAATAAGATATGAAACTCTGCAATATCTTCTAAACTCATCTTGTTGCTATTAAATCTATAAAGTAGATTTTCTAAATCATTTGAAATTTTATTTGGTGCTGATAGTTTTATATCTACACCTTTTATATATCGCTCATCTAATCTATATGCTCCAATAGGTTTTGAAACAAATTGAGAAGATACTTTAAGAGCATCTTCAAACATAATGGCATGTATATCTTTTATAAAGCTACTGTCCATGATGTTTTCTTTATTTGTTGCCTCACGAACTATGACATCATAAGCTTTTGCAAATCCTAAGATAACAAGTTGTTCATGGAGTGGCTTGTCTCCAGCTGTATTTCCATGTTCTAGTAACTCTTTTGTTTCACCGAATGAAAGAGTTGTTCCTTCCATCGCATTTGAGTGATGGGTTATGGAGATACGAAGTTGCCTAAAAAGTTCTTCTCTTTGTTTTAGTGTTAAGGTATTTAATTTTTGCATAATGTTCCTTTTATCTTTAGATTATTTCATATTATACAGTATAGCTAAACAGACTGAAAAAAGCCGAGTTCATCTATTTCTCTCCGAGGTTTTGTTATCTCTTGCTGTGCAGTTTGGGTTCACTAATAAAATATATCCTTATGCTTGTATATGTGTTAGCAAACTGGAGCTTGATAACGAGAAAACTCTGTCATCCTCAGCTTGACTGGGGATCTAGTTGGACTCCCAGTCAAGCTGAGAGTGACGGAGTAAAAAACATTCAAATCCATATAAATATTTCAAACTCTGTTGATGATAACCTGCTAAAACCACTCTCAATCTAGTTGGCATTTTTATCCTTTCTTTTATGGTTTTAAAGGTAGATAATAAAAGTAGATATTCAATCACAGGAGTGTAATTCATCGACAAATGCAGGTTCTAAATCTAAATATGGTTCAAAATGCTAGTGAAAAAGAATTAGACAATAGCTATAGCTTACTTTTCCCACTCTATGTAGTTGTGCCATATACCACTATTGCTTTTTTCTACATTTTTTATATCTCTGTTTATTGTTGTTATGGAGTTTGGAATATATAAAAATAGGTAGGGGTTATCTTTTACTATGACTTTAAACATCTCTCTCCAAAGCTTACCTAGTCTCTTTCTATCTATGATACTTTGCGACTCCTCTATCATCCTATCTACTTTTTCATTTTTATAGCCTACGAGGTTAAAGCCACCTGTTTTGTCGTTATCACTATGCCAAAAAAGATATGGGTCTGGAGTTGATGAGAGTCCCCATCCTAAAAGTACACTATCAAACTTATGTGGAAAGACTATCATGTTTAAAAATGCCTGCCACTCCATAACTCTTAAGGTTACTATAACACCTGCTTTTTTTAGTTGATGTTGTAGTATTTGAGCCGTGTAGGGTCTCGTGGCACTAGAGTTTGAAGTGACTATCTCAAAACTAAAGGGATGTTTTTCATCATAACCAGCTTCACTAAGGAGCTGTTTTGCTCTTTTTATATTTTGTTTTGGTGCTTTTACATCTTTGTTGAAAGCTATGGTTTCTGGAAGAAAAGGTCCAGTGCAGACTTTAGCATGTTTAAAAAACAAGATATCTACTATCTCTTGTCTATCTATAGCTAAAGATAGAGCAAGTCTAACTTTTGGGTTTTTAAACTTTTCTCTTCTGAGGTTAAAACCTAAGTAAGTATAAGAGTGGCTTATCTCTTCGTAGATATTAAACTTTTTAAAAAAGTCATCACTCAACTGCCTTTCATACTGCATAGGCTCGATGCTACCAACATCTAAGGCACTTGACTTTAACATCAAAAAGCGTGTCATAGGGTCTGCAATAACATGAAAAGATATTTTGTCTATTTTTGCCCTGCCCTCAAAATAATCATCAAAAGCCACTAAGATAATATCTTTGGAATGCTCTAGGCGATGGAGTTTATATGCTCCTGTTCCTATGGGTTTTGTGTTGAACTTAGAGTTCATAAAGTTTTTCTCATCTTTTAAAATATGTTCTGGCAAGATACCCATCATCCAAGTTTCAAGGGCTTTAAAATATGCTTTTTTGTAAGTAACTCTTATAGTATAAGCATCTACTATTTCTACATCTTTTACAAAACGAAAGGCTGCACTATATGGAGAAACTACACTCGGTGATATGAGAGTTTTGTAGGTAAAAAGAACATCTTTTGCGGTAAGCTTTTCCCCATCATGCCAGAGTACATTTTGATGGAGTTTAAAGATAAGAGTAGTGTCATTTTCATAGTAAAACTCTTTTGCCAAATCACCGACAATAGTAGTAGAATCTTTGTCAAACTTAACAAGCCCATTGAACAAAAAACCAGCTATTTCTGAAGAGCTGGAGTCTGTTGCTAAAAGGGGGTTTAGCCTAGATGGATTTGCTGACGTTGCTAGATGCAAGGTCGAAGCAAAAACATTTAAAGATAAGAAAAAGAGTATAAGTAGTTTCACTCAAAAACTTTTATTGTATAGATTTGTCATTAACTTTTAAGTTTTCATCTTTAAACTTAAGCATAAAGACAATATCATCTCCATCTTTTTTTGCAAAAGAGTTTGCCATGCCAGTCACAGGAAATCTATTGTTTAGTTGAGAGTAAAACTCTTTTGAAAGTTTTACAGTTGAGTCTATGCTTAACTTTTCAATAAGCTTTCCAAAAGAATCTTCGGATCGTAGAGATAGACCTAAAATCTCTTTAACAACAAGCTTAGTTGCTATGCTAAACCCATCTATAGAAGGTTTTTTATCAAGAGATAGTTTTTTAACTGAAAGATCTGCTATGTTTAGAGTCAAACCTTTTGATACGATCTTTACAAGAGCATCTTGGAGTTCCTCATCAAGGCTACTAGAGTAGTTCTTTTGTTGAAGTGCTATTAGTTTTCTAAACTCTTCATAGCTTGCTTTATCGACTCCATCTAAAATGATGTCATAGTTAAAGTTTGATAAAATCAAGTTAAGCTCTTGTGACTTTAAGTCAAACTTTTTAAAAGAACTTTTAGTATGGAACTTTGCTTTTTCTTCTTGAGTGTTTGAAGATATATCAAACTTAGCATCATCAACATCTAGCTTAGCTTTAACCCCTCCAGCCTCACTCATCAGCACAGAAAACTTTTCAACAATAGTGTCAGAACTATATGTAGTGCTTGTCTTAAAGTTAGAGTCAAAGGCAATATTTTTCAAGTTGAACTTTATATTTTCATCCGATGCACTGACTTCAAAGTTTATTTTTGAGATTTTAGATTTTAAACTTTCTGGAGCTACTAGCAGACCATTGCCACTATATGTAGCTTTATTTAGCTCAAACACTATCTTAGTTTTGTTATCAAAAGTATAACTTTCATCTATATCTTTTATAAATCCAGAAAAAGAACTATCTCTTAAAGAGTAGTTTACATGGTATAAAATACTCTTCTTCTCGAGTAGGCTCTTTATATAGTTATAAAAAGAGGTATCATCTTTTTGTATATCTTTTACCATCTGAGTAGATAAAGAAAGAGGATAAATATCTACTAGTATATCGCTAACAAAAGGGATGTTGAAGTACTCTATATCTATACCGACAACACCGCCATCGAGCATAGTGTCAATATATGGAGGGAGTTGAACACCTGCATATTGGTTTAGATACTCTATAAACTTTGGAGCATCTGAAACTAAAAACTCATAATGTTTTTTTGTTTGAAAGTATGTTGCATCTGTTGAAGAGTTTTTGATCTCTACACCATTGGAGGTCAGCAAACTAACTCTTGTCTCTAAGACTTTTTGGGTTGCACTATTTCCTACGAGAGGAAGAATTACGACTATTGCGATAACTACACAAAATGCTATGATGATTTTTTTCACTGAATTTACCTTTATATTGTTTAAAGATATTATATAAAAAAAGTCTTAATCTATGGTTATAAGAAGAAAGAATTTTACCAATGCAAGAGCATCGGTAAAAATATAGAGAAATTCTAGCGTTTTGAGAACTGACGAGAGCGACGAGCTTTACGCTTACCTGGTTTCTTACGCTCAACAACACGAGCATCACGAGTCATCATACCTTCTGGTTTAAGAATCGCTTTGATAGCAGGATCAAATGCAACTAATGCACGAGAGATACCATGACGAAGAGCATCGGCTTGACCACCAAAACCACCACCTACAGTGCTAGCGATAATATCAACTGAGCCATCTTGTTTAGAGATAACCAATGGTTGTTTAACACGAAGTTTCTTAGCTTCAAGTCCACCTAACCATGCATCTAAAGAAAGACCATTTACTGTTATCTTACCACTTCCTGGAGTTAACCATACTTTTGCTATAGACGCTTTACGACGACCTGTTGCGTATATTTTATTTGCCATAAATCGATCCTTTACTTAGCAAGTTGTGCAGTGTGAGGATGTTGGTCCCCTGCATATATTTTTAATTTTTTAAGCATCTTTACACCAAGTTTTGTTTTAGGAAGCATACCACGAGTAGCTAGTCTATATAGTTTCTCAGGATTTTTCTCTAGCAACTCAGTCATCTTAACACTCTTTGTGCTACCGAAGTAACCCGAGTGAGAAAAATACTCTTTATTTGTCACTTTACCAAGACCGTTAAACTTAGCCTTAGATGCATTAATGATAACTACATAGTCACCACAGTCAATATTTGGAGTCCAACAAACTTTTCTCTTACCACGAAGTAAAGTAGCTACTTCAGTGATCATACGACCAAAAGTTTTTCCCTCAGCATCGATTAGAACCCATTTCTGGTCGATCTGTTCAGGAGTTGCAATTTTTGTAAATTTCATTCAAAAACCTCTTGTTTTATTTAGTGGTGGAAGTATAGCTATAAAAACTTACAGATAGCTTAATTTATGGTTAATTTAAGGTTTAGAAATAGAGATATTTTATTGCCCAAAGTTCAAATGCTCTATCGGGTATGAAGTATTTGTTATCATCTTTGTCTATAAACTCTTTTGCATATAGTTGCTTTAAAGAAGATTGCATAGATGCTCTTGAGATATTTTCAGCATATAAAATATCATTACTATATAGTCCTTCACCATGCTTTGACAATATTTTAAAAGCTTTTTTCTGATTTGTACTTAAAATTTCAAACAATGCTTTATAGTGGTCGTTTTTGCTAAGTAATATCTCATTCATTATTATGTCGATACTATCTTTATCGATGATACTAAACCTTTTTTTATCTATATACAATCTATGTAAAATCATCTGAATCAATTTTGTTTCTTTGTCTGCTTTTTCATACAAATACTCTACTATATCTTTAGTGATATTGAGATACTGTTTTGAGTAATTATATATATCTTGTAATTTTAATGCTCCTAAAGAGATAGGAGTAGCCATAGCATATAAGGGCGACTTGTACTCAAACAAACTATTTAGCAAGTTTCGTTTAGAGCCTGCAAAAATATAAGATATATTGTGTGCTTCTTGCATATATTTTCTTAAAGAAGCATCTATTTTTTTATCTTTTATTGAGGTGATTTGTTGAAACTCATCTATTGCCAAAACAACTTTTTTAGTTTTTGAGAGTTCAAAGAGAGCATTAAAAGCGTCCTCTAGCTGGTCTTCAAAGGAGAGATGAGATACACTAGGTTTTATGCCCATTTTACCTGTCGAAACATCAAAGGTTGGCTCAACACTAACTCTCTTAAATATTTTTGATAACTTTTTAATAGACTTAAGTACATCTCCTTTGCTAGAAGCGGTTATTCCATTTAAAAGCAAACTACCAAAATCTTGTGCGGTTATAATGTTGTATATGTCTATATATATGCCTATATACTCATCACTCAAAGAGTTTAAAACATTTTGAATTAGCGTACTTTTGCCCATTCTTCTTTTTGAAAAAAGTAAAATGTTTGTAGAGTATTTGATATGAGAAAGCATCTCTTTTATCTCATCATCTCTGCCATAAAACATCTCTTTAGATGCTATAATTTCGTATGGAAATGGTGTCATCATAAAATATCCTTATATTCAATTTTAAATACTTGTTTGTATTTTACATTAATTATTTAAAAATATCAAGTATTTTATAAAAGCATCTAAACCCTGATGATCTTTATCTCTTTTTCAAGTAGGTAGCAGATATAGGCATCCACCTCATCGCCAGTGATCTCTTTTACTACTTTTTGATAGTATTTGACTTGTTTAGTATGCTCTTGTGAGAAATTTGTAGAACTTTTATAGTCTATAACATTCCACAATCCATCTCTACTCTTGACTAAAAGGTCTATATAGCGAAGGTTGTTTTTATGCTTGATAGCCTTTTCTTTGTAGCATTTTCCAGAGCTTAGGGATATAAACTTCTTAGATGCAAGCAGAGAAGCTACTCTGTTTTTTATATCGCATATCTCGCTAGTATCAAGGGAGTAGCCATATTTGTTTATCATCATATCCAGGGCATCTTCTAGGCTACTTTTTGTAAAATCGCCTAACATCTCAAGCATATAGTGAAGTGCCAAACCGAAGTTTATAGCCTTAAAGTCTTCTTGGACATCTTCTTGAAGTTTTAAGATATCGCTTTGTGTTCCATAGTACAACTCTTTGTATTCTAAAGTTTTACTCTCCACTTTTAAGTTAGAGCTATAAGGCAAGGAGGAGTTTGCTAGAGATAACTTTCCGCTATATTGAGTCTTAAGTTCTAAGATGTCAAAGATAGAGTCTTTTGGTTTAGATATAAGAAAAAGGTTTCTTTTTGCTCTAGTAAAGGCAACATAAAGAGCATTTAAAGAGTCCTCTTTTACCAGCTCCTTTTCCTTTTGAAGGGCAAGAGCATAAGATGGGTCGATAGCATCTCTACCCTTTGAGCGAAGATATATATTTTGCAGTCTTATGCCATCGTATTCGTAGATGATGGTGTTTCTTGCAGGAGGTACTTTTTTTAGTCTATCCATCACGATAACATGCTCATACTCTAAACCCTTAGACTTATGAATAGTTAAAACCTTAACACCATTTAAGTCAGATGCAGCACCACTTGCATCTAGTCGCTCATACTCAAAGAGCAACTCCTCTATATCTCCATACTTTCCTACAACATCTAAAAAGCGGATAAGATGAAAGTCATCACTAAAAAGATGATACTCTTGTATCGCTTTTTTTATAATATTTAAAAGATTTGTTTTGTAAAAATATACTTTTTTTATCTCTTTAACCTCCTCTCCTATCAATGCAAAGAAGTTGTGTTTATATATATCCACCTCAAAATATTGGTACTTTAAGTACTCCAAAACCGCTTTTACACCCTTTTGGTTTATAAGTTTTGTGGTTGTTTCTGTCACAACTTCTATCTTTTCATCTTGTAAAAGTTGCTTTATGCTTTCTCCATCTCCATTTGTTGCACACAAGATGGCTATCTCGTTTATATCTGCTCCTAAAGATATCAAACTTTTTACTTTTTCTAAACTCTCTTCTAGTATCTCTTCGCCACAAAGCACTTCCACATAACCAGCATCCGCATCTACTCTAACACTCTGCGGTGCATAGTTTTTTATCTTGCCCTCAAAGGTTTCATTTACAAAGCTTATGACCTCTTTTTGGGAACGATAGTTTATGAGAAGTGGCTCAACCTCAGTTGCACACTCTTTTACAACCTCGCCAAACAATGAGCTAACCCCACCTCTAAAACGGTAGATAGACTGCTTAACATCTCCAACAAAAAAGAAGCTTCCATCTTCGCTTGTTCCATTGCCTGATATTATCTCACTTATCAGAGGTTTTAATATCTCATACTGTAAAACACTTGTATCTTGAAACTCATCTAAAAGGATATGCTCTATCTTTGCATCTAGTCTAAAGTATAAAAACTCACTATCAACCCCATAGTTTAAAATATGATGAACTAAAACTGTAACATCATTAAAGCTTAGCTCATTGTCTTGTGAATACAGCTCTTTTTTTGCCTTAGTATATATAGTTCTTAGCTCATTTAGTGCATAAAAAAAGTTCTGCTCTTTTGCTATGGTATGGTTTTTTATAGCCTCTTGAATGATATGTAGATGCAGATCCATCTCTGAGCAATAACACTTTTTAAAAACCCAATACTCCAAACTCTCCTTAGCTACCCAAGACTTTTCTTTTAGCACATCAAAGCTATCAGCTAAAACTGCCTTTTTTAAAGTAGCAGAAGCACCACTACAATTATCTACAATATTTTTCAAACCCTCAAGAGCATCTAGGGCTATAGACTCAAAATGAAGATACTCCTCTTTTTTAAATTTTAAGTGAGACAGCTCCTCTTGCTTTATATAAAACTCATCTAAAAGAGAAAATATATCTCCTAGTCTTTTTTTAAAAAGTAGTGATAGTTTTATGAGAGTAGTTTTTTTTCTAGCAGTACTAACCTCACTCAAAAAACGAGAAAGTAGCTTAAGCTCATGTTGAGAGTTCATAGTTGAGAAGTCTGGCATCAAAGAGGCATAAAGAGAAAACTTTCGCAGTATTTGAGAAAAGAACTTATCTATGGTCATGATCTTAGTGTTTGCATTTAAAAACTCATCTAAGATGCTCTTTCTACTGCTTAGTAGATGCTCTTTAGAGAGTCCTGTAACCTCAGCTATAACATCCAACTCCCCACGAGTCTGTAACTCTTCTAGGGTCAAAACTATTCTCTCACTCATCTCAAAAGCAGCTTTGTTTGTAAAAGTAAGTGCAAGTATCTTAGATGCAGATGCACCCTTAAACAAAAGACTTAGATAACGCACAACTAGCATAAATGTCTTGCCACTTCCTGCACTTGCTTCATAGGCGAGATTTTTTTTAAATTTACTCATAATTTCCTCATTGACTACTTAAAGGTTTATAGCTACTCACACTATTTTATAGTTTAAGCCTCGTTGTTTAAAATATAGATATAATACTTAGATATAAGTTGAATTTTTAGTTTTAGTTTTATATCAAGAGATTGTAACTAATTTTAAACAAGATTTCAACTTTTAAATTTATTGTAGCTTAAATTGTAAGTTATTTTTATAGGTTGGTACATGTTTTACTTTAGATATATTATCTCCTTTGCATCTTTTATGTTTTTAGTTGCTTGTAGTAGTAGCCCTACTCCGCCACAAGAGAAGTTTGCCAAACAGGCTATATCGATAACCTATGTTAGTAGCCAAAAGTTAAATAGCTACAACAATCAAGCCCATACAATTCCTCTCGTAGTATATCAACTAAACGATATCGACAGTTTTGATGGTCTAAAAAAAGATAAAGATGGCATCATAAAGCTTTTAAAAGCTGAAAAATATGATAAAAGTGTTATGAGTGTAGAGAAATACTATGTATCGCCTAATGAGACTAAAGAGCTACTGCTTGACCGAGCAGAAAAAACAGCTTGGGTAGCGATAGTAGCAGGTTACTACGACATGCAAGCATCCCAATCAACACTACAATACCAAACTCCCCCATACAATGCTTTAAAACTTTGGAGTAGTGAGGCAAGTCAAAAATTTCTTACAATAAAACTATATTTAGATAAATCATCAATTGAACAAATGGAATAGCTATGAACTCTATTAAACCTATATATTGGCATCAAGGTCTTTTTTTAAAACCGCATCATTTTCAGTACCTACAGGCATTTGCACAAGAAGATAGCCTCGCTATTAAAGAAAGTATTAAGCCGTATTTTTGGGGTCTTTCAAAGATAGATATCGATAAAAAAGAGTTACTAAATAAAAACTTTTTACTTGAAAACTTAGAACTTGTATTTATAGATGGAACCAGTATAAAGCTAGATCAAAATACCATTGCAACTGCTCGTTCTTTTGAAGATGTAGAAGAAGATAGCATCAAAGTATATGTAGGCTTAAAGTCTTTTTCTTCAAATGATGTTAATGTTACAGAGCTTGATTCTTATGAAAATATTCAAAAGGTAGATACTCGTTTTATAAGTAAAAAAGATGCACTAAATGTAAACAACCTTTACCATAGCGATGAAACCGCAGAGATACAATTTATGGACTACTATATAAAGATATTTTTTGAGAATGAACTAGATAGCTTAAACTCATATCAAGTCATACCAATCGCAAAGATAGATATACTCGCAGATAAGGTGACTTTGAGCAGTGACTATACACCACCTTTGATAAACATAGAAGCTGATATAAATTTTTATGAGATCATAAAGTATATTGAAAAAGATTTAACCTCTCATGCTATTCAACTAGAAGAGTATAAGCTACCATCTGATAGCTCAACACAAGAACCACAATATCTTAAGTATATAATGGCACTTCAAGCCATAGTTCCCTATATCTCACAGCTCAAGCATCTTATAAAAACTCCAAATATCCACCCTTGGCAATATTATGGACTTTTTTCACAGCTCATCGGGGTTCTTAGCACATTCTCCTCGAGAGTAAACTTTTTAGGAAGGTTAGAAAATGGAAACTATCTTTTACAAGAGTACAACCACCTAAATCTCAATGAATGTTTTAGCAACATAAAACTACTTATATCTGAACTACTAGATGGTATCATCATTGGTCCAGACTATGTATTGCCATTTAAAAAAGATGACACATCGTTTAGTTTAGACTGTCCTGTTCTTATTTTCAATGCTAGATATAGATACTTTTTAGTCTTAAAAATGCCCCTAGACTCACTAGAATTGCAAAGCAGTTTTTCTGAATTTGCCAAAATTTCTAGCTCTTTAGAGATAGAGATGATAGTAGATAGATCACTAAAAGGACTTCCTTTTGAGCTACACCATGAACCTATACAAGGTTTACCACAAAGAGAAAATAGTTGTTATTTTGAACTTAAAACAGATGACTCACATTGGTCGGGAATTCAACAAGCACAGAACATATCTATAGAGTTTGATGATGCAGTTGAGGATCTCTACATAGAGCTTGTAGTGTTAAAAAGGTGAAGATGCACAAAGATCGCACAGGTATTGTTGAGTGTTTCACACCATTGATGGTTTATACACTTGAGTTTGCAGACAACTATGCACAAGAGATATATAGTGTTGAAAAACTTATAGCAGACTATGACAAGCTTATAGAGAGTGCAAGAGTTGCATTTAATAGTAAAAATGTTAAGTCTGACTTTAACGATGCACTATTTCCCTTTGTGGCATGGATAGATGAAGTTATACAATCTAGCGATTTTAAAGATAAAAAACAGTGGCGAAAATATCTTTTACAAAAAAGATATTTTAGCACTTCAAATGCTGGTTGGGAGTTCTATGAAAGACTCTCCTCTTTAGAAGAAAACATCTTTGATATTCGCTTGGTATATTTGTATTGTTTATTTTTAGGATTTAGAGGTAGGTACTATAAAGATGAAGATGAGATAGATAGCATTTTTCAAAATGAAAAATCATTAGTATCTGATAGTTTTAGCAAAGAGTTTCCAGCATTTACATTCAAAGATGCTTATGCACAAGAGCAGCCCACTAAAAAGAAAACTTTTACAAGTTCTTATAGAGGTCTTTGGATCCTTATGGGTGTATCAACAGGGCTAGGTTTGGTGTTTTTCTCACTACTACAAGCTCACCTAAACGATATGCTGATCAAATACAATATTTTTTAAAAGGTGCTAATATGCTAAAGATCTTAGTTAAAATCTTTCTTGTTCTTTTTCTCGCTGGAGCAGTAGTGCTTGGTGCTTGGTACTTAACTTATATATATAGCTGGTCTATATGGGTAGGTGCCTTGATAGTGGCAGGCATCTTTGGTAGCACTTTAGCACTTATACTGCTTAGAAGATACCTGCTTCGCAACAATGAGAGAAATTTTGTTAAAAGAGTGATCGCTCAAGAGGGTTCTTCCATCTTTGCCAATAGTGAGGAGCATCAACTATATATAGATGACCTAGAGACCAAATGGGCAAAGTCTATAAAAATTTTACATGACTCAAACCTAAGTAAAGCACACAACCCCATATATGCTCTTCCATGGGTTTTGGTGATTGGCAATAGTGATGCTGGTAAAACATCGCTTATTAAACATTCACGACTATCTTCTACTCCATCAGAACTAGAAGATGCTACTAGGCACCTAGGAACTAAAAATTGTGACTGGTGGTTTTTTGAAGATGCTATCATCTTAGATACAGCAGGTCGATACACTATCCCCATAGATGATAAAAGGGACAATGCCGAGTGGGAAAGGTTTCTATCATTACTATCAAAGTATCGTAAAAAAGAGCCTTTAAATGCTTTAGTAGTTACAGTATCCGCACAAAGACTTTTAGAAAATGACAAAGACCTAATTCAAGAAGATGCTTTAAATATTCGTAAACGCATAAACCAGCTCATGGCTAGTATTGGTGCAAAATTCCCAGTATATGTTATGGTAACTAAGATGGATAAAGTTTATGGCTTTACTAGCTTTTGTGAGAGTTTACCCAAGAAGTACCAGTCACAAGCTATGGGGTATATAAATGAGTCTTTAAACCAACATTGGGATGAGGTTCTTGATGAGGGTTTATCTCAAGTAGAGTCTAAGATAGGCTCTTTAGAACTCCTTATGATAGAAAGAGGGGCTAAAGAGATAAAAGAACTATTGGTATTTTCACAAGAGTTTAGCCTTCTTGCTCCAGCCTTAAAAGATTTTTCTAAAATAGTTTTTGGAGACAATCCTTATCAAAAGATACCTATATTACGAGGCATCTACTTTTCAAGTGCATTAAATGATGGAGAGAGTAGTTCTAGGTTTTTATCAGAATTTGGTCTATCTCAAAACCCTAAAAAGCCCAGCAACAAGGCATATTTTATTTCTGACTTTTTTAAAACAATCTTACCAAATGATAGAAATATATTTACTCCAATAAAAGAGTATCTAGGGTGGCAAAGAAAAAACTACACTATCGCCATCGTATCTTGGATATTGATATTTAGTTCGGTAGTGGGTATATATTTTTATTCATTTATGCAAAACTTAGAAGTTATTAACAATATTGAGAAGATACAAAAGCATGAAAGCAACTTTAAAGATAAAGAATTAACAGCTCAGTTGATGCTTCTTGATAAGCTTCGCTTAGATATTGACAAGATAGATATCTTAAACAGGAATGTTCTTTTAGCATCTATAAGCTTCACACAGAGTAAAAAAGCAGAAAAAAATCTTAAAAAATTATTTCATGATACTTTTTACAATCACATACTAAAAAAATATATTTTTAAGCTAGATAGGTCTATAAAAAATATTAACACCAAAACACCCACTAAAAAACTTGCAAGTTATATAGGTTTTATCATGCATAGTATCTCTATTCTTGAGCAAGTTTCACAAAACAAAGCTGATATAGAGATAGACAAACACTTCTATAGTCTTAGTCAAGATATTTTTAGCGAGGAGGAGCAAAAGATAGACCCAAATTTCTCTCTTTTGTTTACAAACTCTTATATAACTTTCTTAAAATGGGGCGGTGATAAAAACTTTTTAAATGAGCAGATAAAGATACTTAAAAATCAACTAGCTTATATCATAGAAAAAAAAGGTAAAAACCTACACTGGCTTACAGATGAGGGAGTATCATTGACCCCTAAAGTAACTCTGGGAGATTTTTGGGAAGATATTGATAGCGAGTTAGCTAAAAATGCTCCTAGCATATCAGGTTCATTGACCATAGAGGGTCGAAAAAATATAGTTAAAAATATAGAGATTCTTAAAAAAGTGCTAGGTGACTCCAAAGAACTAGAAGACCATCTTAAACTTTTTTGGAAATGGTATGATGAGAGATTTTACTATCGTTGGAAAAACTTTGCACTTGGCTTTAGCGATGGAGAAAGGTTTTTGGACTCTAGTGCTGGCAACCATAGCACACTTTATTCAATGGCAGGTGTTTTCAACCCATACTTTAAGCTTATGAAAACTATGACAAAAGAGATGAAGGCATATAGATCAACAAGCGATGCTCCAGAGTGGGCAAAACTAATCATAGAACTGGGTGATATAATGGATGTTGCAACAAATATCCGTCATTCCAAAAAAAGTATTATGGCTAAGGTTGGAAAAGAAAAAGATAAGCTAGTTGCAAAAGCACAAGAAGATATAGGCGAAGATATGAAGATAAAGCATATAGAATCGGCTCTACTTTTAAACAACTATATAGAAGATTTAACAAAGCTGTCAATGGTGGTAGATAGGAAAAAAAGCCAGCTTTTAGTATCTACTTTTTTCAATGACCTACCAGGGCAAAAAGCTCCCTCTCCATCTTTTTCACAATGCCAAAACCATTATTTGCAGTTTCAACATTCTAACAGCAAATATGAAAACACAGAGTTTGTCTATAAAATAATGGAGGGTCCTAAAAACTATATTATAAACTACTCTATTAAAAATATGGACAGCATCTTAAATACTCAGTGGGAAAATAGTGTTCTTGGTCTCATACCACCATCTAGTGACATGAACCTTCTTATGTTGCTTTTTGATCAAGCAAAAGGTCTTGTTTGGAAATATGTTGATGGGATCTTAAAACCATTTGTACAACTAAACCAATATGGATATAAAGCTAAAGTAGTTTCAGGCTTTAAACTAGATATAAAACCATCATTTTTACACTATATAAATAGTGGCATAACAGTACTAGGTGTTTACAAATCTCAATACAACATAAATATCACTACACTCCCTTTTGACACAAATAAAAAGGCTAAGCTAGAAGCAAACTATGTAACTCTTCACCTAAGGTGTGCAGAGGGTGACTATCTCTTAGAAAATGACAACTATAAACATAGCAAAGATTTTCTTTGGTCACCTTCAAAATGTGGAGATACTGTTCTTAGTTTTGGCTTTAAGGATTTTGAGATCACCAAAACATATAAAGGGGACAATGGTTTCTTACACTTTTTAAGGGACTTTAGAGATGGTACTAAAATATTTACTAGTAAAGATTTTGATACTAAAGCACCAGAACTAGCGCAGTACAATATAAAATGGATAAAACTAAACTATAATATCAAAGATGTAGGCAATATGCTCAAGCTCTTAGATAAAACACCATATAACCTGCCTAAAGATGTAACAAACTCAAAACAATAAGGAGCTTATAATGGACTACACACAACTTGGCATAAAACCCATAGATGAGAAAAACTTAGCAGGAGAGGATATTAAATATGATGAAGATTTTGAACTAATACAAAGCGAGATTTCAAAGCTTATATCACCATCTGCATCAAACGAGATAGACTGGGGGAGAGTCTCTAAGCTCTCTTACCACATCTTAGAAACAAAGTCTAAGCATCTCTTAGTAGCTGTCTATCTATCCTACTCTCTATATAAGCTTAGAGGCATAGATGGCTTAAATGATGGGGTTTTAGTACTAAGCGATATTTTAGAAAACTATTGGGAAAATCTTTATCCTCCAAAAAAACGACTCAAGGGTCGTGTGAATGCTATAGAATGGTGGATAGAAAAAGTCTCTAAAGATATAGAAAACATGGATAACTTAGTCGTAGATGAGAGTCAAAAAGAAAGCCTGTTAAGTAACTTAAAAAAAATAGATGACTTTTTAAATGAAAAGCTAGATGATGCACCACTTTTTTACACTCTTTTAAAACTTCTTGAGATGAAACTAGATGTGCAGAAAAAAGAGGCAATAAGCGAAGCTAGCAAAGAAAATATTTCTCCATCAACAACAAAAACAACAGTAGTAGAAAACACTTCAGTAAAAGAGATAGAGGGCAAAAACCTAGATGCTCAGGATGATTTTAAATACCTTACTGAAAGACTAGGTGTTCTCTTAGGGCAGATGATAGAGGAAAAAGACTATAGAGCAGAACTTTTTATCTCAAATCGTGCATTTGCTTGGCTGGACATAGACTCTCTTCCATCATCACAAAAAAACATCACGATGATACCTGCTCCAGATGCTCAAGAGATAGAGATGCTAAGCTCACTTTATGAGCAAAAGAACTATGAAGCACTTCTGTTTTCAGCAGAATCAAGAATATCAAGCTATCTTTTTTGGCTAGACTTGCATTATTATGTAGCCAAATCGCTGGAGCATTTAGAACAGATAGAGTCTTCAAATATTGTCTATCAACAGATGCAATACTTTATAAAAAAACTTCCAAATATACAAAAGCTAAGCTTTTCAGACTCGATGCCATTTGCTAGTGAAGCTACAAAAAAATGGCTAGAGGTCAAAGAGATAGAGTCTATTCAAACAAAAGCTCAAACTAAAATGCTCAAAGATGATATAAAAATAGACTCCATAGATGGACTAAGCGAAAAAATGAACTCTTGTAAGAGCATAGAGGAGCAAGTTTTTTACAACATAAAGATATGCAACTACCTACTAGAAAACAAAAATGAAACATTGATATATGCATACACAGAAAAACTACTCAAAACCATAGATATCTATAAAACTTCTTCTTGGAAACCAGAGATGGCTCTTGAAGCTTATGGCATTAGTGTAAAATGCTTAAAGAGTTTAGACAATGATGAGGATAGTAAACTTTTAAATTCCCTGCTTTTAAAGATAGCACTACTAAAACCTAGCCTAATAGAATGAAACAAAAAGAGGCAAAAATGAACAGATATAACTCAGATATAAATGTTATTGGTAGTATTCCAGACTATCAACTTATAGTAAAAACTATAAAATTATATTCTGTTGATGATAAAGCTATGAGAGATGCTATCATTAAACGAAATGAGTTTGATTTTAAGACAGAAAATTCTCGTAAGAGATTCTTAGCAGCGGTCAATTCTGCTTTTTTAAACTTCCAAAACAAAGACCACGAAGAGCTAATAACAGATCTTTTCTCTCATCATATCTCATTAAAAACTCAACAACTTATTCTTTTTTGGCAATTCTCTTTTTCTAATAAACTCTTTTTTGAAATCAGTCGTGATGTATTTATAAAAAATTATTTCTCAGGAAGAGTATTGTTTGCAAAAGAAGATATAGTTGCCTACATAAAAGACCTTAGTTCAAGCACACCAGAGTTAAAAGGCAAATTTACAGACTTGACCATAAGCACTATCGCTTCTAAATATTTGACAGTTCTAAAAAAGCTTGACTTGGTTGAAGGCAAGCAAAAGAAGAGCTTTAAACATATACAAGTCTCTAACGAAGCATTGGTTGTATTTCTTCACTTGCTCAATGCAGTAGAACCAAATGGTGCAGATATCTTACAGAGCAAATACAGCTTACTTGCAATGGTCTCTCCAGAAAGTTTTGCAGAACGAGTGAAGCTCTTAGCAAAGAAAGATTTTTTCAACATGAGCTTCAATGGTGTAGCATTGAAAATAGAACCCATCCATACAAACAAAGGAATAGCAGATGTCCTATTTAACTGACAATATACAAAAGTTTGAAGACCTAGAGTTTCATCTTAACAACAGAGATGCTCTTCGCAGACAAGCAAATGGTGGCAACAGCGTTCTGTTTTCTTATGCTCCAGATGAAGAGAGTGAGTATATCGCTAGAGCAGAAGAGTTATATGCAGACAAAGCAGTATTTATAGACATCAGCAAGTTATTTGTTGATTTTATTGATGGTGATGGTTGGGATAATTTTTCTGAGTATTATAAAGATTATCAAAACACTCCACATGTAGTTTTCAAGTCAGATGATCCAGCACCTGACCTTTTTAAGTTAATAATTTCAGCCATTAAAAAAGCAAGTGCAGATGATAAAATCCCTATGCTTATTCGTACAGGT
>JAERRX010000176.1 GCA_016735225.1 Sulfurimonas sp.
GCCCAAAATATAAGCCAACCAAGTGCAAAAGCAACTAACCATAAGATATATTTTGATTTTTTAGGTGATTTTTGAAGAACTGCTTCGCTTAAGCTTGACATATACTTTAAGTCGTGAACATCAAGTTTACTTCTTTTTAACTCTTTGGAGAGTTTTTTTGCTTCTTCATTTGCATAATCTAAAGTATTGGATTTTTCTTCTTGACTCATTTTGCTCCTCCACTTTTACCTTGAAGTTGATTTAGCACACTCTGTTTTGCTCCGTCCATCACAACTCTACCATTGTCCATGACTATAAGCCTATCTACTAGTGAGAGTAGTGAGCTTTTGTGAGTTACCAAGATGACAGTTTTATCTTTAATGTTTTGAGATAAAAGTTTTTTTATCTTTGCTTCAGTTGTGTTGTCAAGTGAGTTTGTTGGCTCATCTAGTATCATGATAGGAGAGTCTAGCAAAAATGCTCTTGCAATCGCTATAGATTGTCTTTGTCCTCCTGAGATACCTTCGCCTCTCTCATAAACAGGCATATCAAAGCCTAAGGGGTGAGCATTGATGAACTCATCTGCTCCACTAAGTTTTGCAGCTTGCAATATACTTATATCATCAATAGCAGGGTATCTATAGACAATGTTCTCTTTTACTGTTCCATTAAATAGTAAAACATCTTGAGGAACATAACCTATACTTTTTCTCAAATCAACAGGGTCAATTTGATTGATGTCTATACCGTCAACCAATATAGCACCATCTTTTGGTTGATAAAGTCCAAGTATCATCTTCTCTATGGTTGTTTTACCTGAGCCATTTTTACCTATGATACCTACTTTCTCACCAGCTTTTATCTTGAATGAGACTTTATTTAGAGCACCTTTTTGTGCATCTGGGTATGCGAAAGTGACATCTTGAAACTCTATATTACCTTTGATACTATCTCTTCTAACGAACTTTTTACCCTCAGGTCTCTCTACTGGCATCTGCATAATATCTTCTATTGTTTTATAGGCGGTTTTTGTCTGTTGGTAGCTAGCAGCCAATCCAACGACTTGACCCATAGGTGCAATAGCACGAGATGAGAGTATAACAGATGCGATAAGACCACCCATGGTAAGCTCCATATCTTTTATCATATAGACACCTACTATAACAACACTGACTGTATTTATCTGGACAAAAAAGGCAGTTACTGTGTTGATGGAGTTAGTTAAGAGTTTTGATTTTACACTTCTGTTTGCTATCTCTCCTGTCGCTTCTTCCCAATTCCATTGAGCCAAACTAGTTCCACTCATAGTTTTAACAGTCTCTATGCCAGAAAGTGTCTCTATGAGGATTCCGTTTTTGATAGCACTTGCTTCATAGGTGCTTTCAATGCTCTCTTGAAGAGAACCTTTGATAGAGAGCATATAGATAACTATGATGATAGATATACTGATAGGAATAAAAACAATATTTCCAGCCAAAAAGTATATGACTGCTAAAAATATAAGAGTAAATGGCAAATCAACAAGAGTAGCTATCGTTGAAGAGGTAAAAAAGGAGCGAATAGAATCAAACTCTCTTAGGTTATTGGCAAATGATCCTATCGATTTTGGTCGAGTTGCCATCTGCAAATCTAAAACTTTTTCAAATACCAAAGAGGACATGATGATATCACTCTTTTTTCCTGCAATCTCCAAAAAGTAAGCTCTAGTAAGCTTTAAAAACATATCTATGATATATGCAACAATGATACCGATAGCTAAAACCCATAGAGTCTCCGTTGCATTGTTTGGTATTACCCTGTCATAAATATTCATGGTAAAAAGTGGGCTTGCTAATACAAAAAGATTTATGACTATTGAAGCGATTATGACATCTCTATATATATCTCCTGAGCGTTTAAGTGTTCCCCAAAACCAGTGTGAATTTTGCTGGTCTATAAGATGAGCTTTTGTTCTATCTTCTGAGACAAACTCTTTTTTAAGATAAAAACAGTAACCAAGATACTCGTTAGTTATGACATCCATATCAACCCAGTTTTCACCACTATCCATCTGTGGAGATATGATTTTGACTCGATTGTTTACATCATCAAACTTTTCCAATATACAAGCTTTTCTTCCTTTTAGCACCAAGATGCAAGGAAGAACAAGAGGCGAAATCTCTTTTATAGATTTTTTAACCAAAGAGGAGGTAAAGCCAGCTCTTTTAGCAGCTCTTGAAAAAAGTGCTTTTGAGCCAGTTGTTGAGAAAAGCTTAATAGTATTGGTGTCTGATGAAACAGGAAGTCCTTCCACTAGTGCTTCAGCACTATAAGGTTTGTTGTGCAGTTTAGTAAAGATAATCAAACACTCCAGCAGAGGGTCTTTTATGGTTTTAGAAGGCATTAAAAAATTCCTTTTATATAATATTGAGTATTTTATATAAATTTAACTTAACTTCTCATATAATGGTACTATGAAATTATTAAAATTAAAAGAGCAGATAGCTGCTATAGAAGAAACTTGCGAACTTTTTTTACATGTAGATGAAGAAGAGCATGAAAAAATAGAAGAAAATATGGTTTTGAAGATAAAAGTATTTGAAGATATTATCAGAGAGTGTAAAGAGGAGATTGAATCATCAGATATGGATCATAAAGTGCATGTTTTAAAGTTACTATACGATATTGAATTTGAAGAGGGTAGTGAAAGACTAGATGATAGTTTAGAGAGCTATATGAATAAACAGACAGATGTTCAGCATATAGAAACTGGCGAAAAAGAGATAAATGTTTTAAAGAGCTTGATTTTACACATAGATGATATAGTAGAAAAATTGGCAGTTGAGTACAAAACATTGTTGTATGCAACAAGGAAATGGTATAGATTTAAAGATTCTAGATTAAAAGAATATGCCAATTTTTTGATAAGATTGATGAGTCTAAAAGAAAAACTAGAGATAAAGCTAGAAAATGATTCTAAAAAGATATCAATCTTGATAATAGATAATTTTTATAGTCTTTATATCTTTTTTTCATTTCTGATAAGTCTCTCTATTGTGAAAAAAAGAGAAATGCTTCTCATAGAGATAGCAAATAGACTGGACAGATATATGGAGATTGTTAAATCTTCTTTTAAAGACAGATCCTTATATCAGTCCGATATGGTTCATTACTACATCATATATGAGCTAAAAGAGTTAAAAGAACAGATTTTTACAGAGTTGGCTCCTCGATAAAAGCACCTTGCATTAAGCTAATTGGTATCTCTTTTAGGCTATCACTCTCCTCTTGATTTTCAACAGCAGTTGCTATGACTTTGATATCTAATGATTTTGTCAATATATTGAACGACTCATAAGAGCTATTTTTACCCTCATCATACATATCTATATAAAAAGATTTATTAGCTTTTATATAAGCTGGTTTTAACTCTTGCAGGTAGCTCAAAGAGGTATCTGTGATACTGAAGTTGTCTATGCCAAACTCATAGTTATATTTTTGTATTAATTTAGAAAAATTATTATAATTATCTAGATTATGTACTATCGCATAGTTACTAGACTCAAATGCAATCTTAAGATTCAAAGTAGTTGATTTTTTAAATATATCTTCTAGCCAGTATATGTTTTCACTGTTTTTTATAAAAGATGCTGTTATGTTGATAGCTATATTAGTTCCTCTTTGAGCTAGTTTCAAAGCTACATCAATAACTTTTTTATCTACTTCATCTATCAGATTAAGAGCAGTTAGCATTGGCATAAAAACACGAGCTGGATAGATAGTTCCTGTCTCATTACTCATACGCAAGTATGCTTCATTGTGGTAGATTTTGCCGTTATCATCTTTTACAGCTTGAAGTGCAAGTTTAATCCCATCTTTTTTGATAGCAGTTGTTATGAGCCTATACCACTCCTCTTGTCCTAACTCCATCAATGATTCATCATTGATTATTTTATGGAAGTGTACATTTGTTTCACTTTTCATCTTTGCTGTTGAGAGAGCAAAATCAGCACGAGCTAATATATCTTTTTGTTTATCTTTTTCATCAAAGTATGTTGCACCTCCACTTATGTAAAACTCTGAAATTTTTCTAAGTTCATCTGGTAGTGCTTTATCAGCTTCTTTTAGAAAATCATCTACTATTTTTTCTGCTTTTTCGTAGTTGGTTTCAGGAAGTATCATAGAGAACTCAGAATCTTTTAGTCTAGTTACTACTCTCTCCTCCACTTCATTGGTAGTTTCATAAAATAGTTCAGCGAGTCTGTTGACATAATTGCTTAGTATTTTATAGCCTACTATTTTTTTGGTTTCAAAAAAATTGTTCAGTACAAATATCACAATAGTACCACCAGACTTAGCATCTTGTTGATTGAGCAGTGAAGAGAGTCGTAGTGAAAAGAATTTTCTATTTCCCATGCCAGTGTCTTGGTCGTTATATAGTAAATCATTGTATTTTTGCACCATAAGTGCTTCATGTTCAAATATATCTTTTACTTTTTTTACCATTTTATTCATGCCTTTAACAACATTTTTAAACTCTGTTGTAAAAGGTATGGTCTCTTGGATTATAAAGTCGTTATTAGTTATAGCTATCGCTTGGTCTTCTACACCTTTGAGTGATTTTAGTATAAATTTGAGAAGAAAGTAGAGTATAGCTAAGACTGTAGATACTAAAACTGCAAAAGTCTGTAAGATTTCAACAAATATATTCCAAAGTTGTGTATAAGCATGACCGCCATGAAGCTTGACACTTATTATTCCATAAGGCATCCACCCTGAAGAGATTTGACTCTTTGCTGTTGGTATCTGCAGATCTATATCTCGTATAAACCAATCTGGTATATTTTTTACTTTAACGCTGTTTTTGTTCTCTATTAGAGTATGCCCTTCCATATCAGTAAGTATGATTGACTCATAATAGCCTCTGTCGAATATGGCATTTATGATAGTCTCCATAGTTGCAAGATTTTCACCTTCACTGGGTATATTCATGCTCAAAGATAGTCCTAGAGATGTTGCTGTATCTTCTGATGTTGCATATAGTTGGTTTTGTATAAACTGATTTGCTGAAGTGAAGTTAAGATACATAACTGAAGCTATAATCAGTATGATAAACATAGAAAAGACGATTGCTATTTGTTTAAAAAGTGTCATATTTTATTCCTTTTGATATCTTGTAGAAGTTTTGTCCATTTTTTGTTTTTTGCTACACCTGAGGGAACTTCTTTACCTAAACCTTTTCGTTTTGCAAGATATAAGGAGTCACCATTAAAACTATATATAGGTATAAGATCTGGTCGTTGTGTTGCTGGAAGAATTTGTTTGTTATAGTTATCTAAAACCAATGGAATACTTCTTTTTGTTTCAAAGTAAGTTAAAACCATATGTGCTATCTTCTGTTTAGTAGCTTTTACATAGGAGATATACATCTTGCTAGTTGGAACACCGATTTGTTGAAGTGTGAAGTATTTTGCTGTTGCATAGTCTTCGCAATCTCCTCT
>JAERRX010000025.1 GCA_016735225.1 Sulfurimonas sp.
ATTAGATTGTCTGTTTAAATAACTTTCCAAATACTCATCAATCATATCATTAATCCATAAAGGCTCTAAAACCCTCAAATGAGGTAAGCAATGCTTTACAATAGGTATAGTTTCCATCTCGTGTGTTATTGTAGCCATAAATTCCATAGTACCATCTTGACTAATAGTTTCTATGCTTTGAGCTGGTAACGCTCTGAGTTTAAAATACTTAGTAGCAAGCTTTTCATATAAACCAAGATTTTGCTTTCGCTTCATAATCGTATTGTACTATTATATCAAAATATATATCTTCAATCTTAAATATATCATCCCAAGCAAAATGGTAATCATCATATAAAGAATGCAATAAATAGCAATGTTTTTGAGTATTCAAATCTTTATCTTTTTGAAATATGGTTGATACATTATGGCAATTATCATCTGCAATGCCCCACCTATCATCTTTTAACAAACTATGCTTCATACCAACCTTTAAATTAAGTAAAAGATGTTCATTATCATATTTATCTGTCATATAGGTTTCTCCATAAAATAAAATATTAACATTCAATTCATAATCAACTATCTCTTTATCTAAAAGCTTTTTTAATACTATTTTATTTTTGGTAAGACAGAGATTGTAAATCTTTTTTTCAAGTGCGATAAGCTTGTCATTAAATATGCCTAATTTTTTTATCTCTTCTTTGTCCAATTGTCTCATTATATTTAACCTTGATAGAAATAGTACTGATTATAGCAAAAAGATTACTGATTTCATAAATACTGTAAAGTATAAAAAATAAAATAGAAGCTTAAATACAATTTAAATAGGTTTTTATGTGAAAGTTTTGTTATAATCATTAAAACACTACTATTTATGTATTTAGAGTGAGAAAGTTTGAAGAAGTAGCTTCTGAAATGTCTGCAATATCTTTTTAAGTACTTAAAAGTTTAGAAGATATTGAGAGACTTTAGTTTATCAGCTTCTTTGATGAAGTAGAGGTTTTACACTAGTTGTAGCTATATGTCCAACCTGTAAGTTTTTCATTTTTAGCTTCAAAGAAATTATCAGAATCCGCTAAAAAGTCCATAACAAACATAACTTGATAGGGAATACTTTGTTGGTCTTGTGGTCTTACTAAGAGTAGTGGCATCGGTGTATCTTGAGCACTTTTTCCAAAGCCAACTGGCATGGGCTGACTCATGAGTTCGGCAGGCTTGCCTATGCCCTCTTGTGTTAAAAATTTATCTAAGATAGCATCTTGAATCTCTTTAGGAATTTTTTCATCTGTATTTAAAAATATACTAAAATGGATAGGAGTATCTTTAAAATGACTCGGTGCATCTGATGCCATGATGATATAATCTACATCTTTTAGATGAGCCTCTATCTCTATGAGGTCTAGGTAAGTATCTGTAACTATCGGTTTTGCTTGCATTATTTAGTATCCTCCATTAGTGGTCTTCCTTGTTTTTGCTCTACTTCTACTTGTAGTTTTGCCATCTCTTGCCTTATCTCATCTATATGGTATGCGGGAACATTTTCATCTTGACTCCATCTTACTTCATCAACATTTCCACCATAGTCTTCACCTAGTTTTTCAAACTTCTCTTTGTATTCTTGCATATTTTTACAGATCTCAACTCTGCCATCTGATGTGTCACTTAGTTCTATAAACCATCTATTGTTATCATCTATCTTAATCACAGATGTAAATACTAAACTCATACTTAATTTTTACCAGTTGCATCAAAGCGTCTAGCAAAACCTTCTAAATCTTTTTTCTTCAAGTCGCCATTGTATACTATATCTTTTGGGTCTAGGTCTTCATCGTTTAGCATCTTAGGCACAACATCAGCATTTTTTAAAACTTCCATGTGTTCGTTTAGCTCATCTTCACTATATGCCATCTGCATATCCGCCGTGATAACATGAGGTATAGCCTCTACAACTCGTAGCTTTTTTAGCTCCTCTTCAACCCCAGAACCCTCTATGGTGATGATAACACGACCTTTTTCATCGTGCATATGATAGTCACACACTTCACACTCTTTTAAGTTTTTTACAACTTCATCTAAAAATTTTGGTAGTGTTTGAACTACTATGCTTGATATATTCATCTGCTAATCCTTCTTAATTTAAGTTTATTTTATCTTATATAAATTGATGATTTTATCATCACTTGAAACTAAGATATTATTTTCATCTAAAAATAATATTTTAGTAATAGTCATCTTGTTTCCACCAAATCTACCCAGCACAGACTTTGTAATAGTGTTAAAAACTGTAATATTATTTTCCTCATCACTTGAGTAAGCTGCAAGTTTTCCACTTGGAGACAAGCCTACACTATAGATCAAAAATTTTGAAGATTTATAGTAAGCGGAGTTAAATTTATAAGCATAAATCACAACTCTTCTATCTTGTCCTGCTGTTGCTATGATGCCGTTTTTATAAGCAACTTGAAAGACATTGTCTAGGTTTTGCCCCTCTAGCAACTTTAACAATGAACCATCTTTGATGGAGTGTATTTTTAAACTTCCACTTTCATCTGCAACAACCACTTCACTCTTGGCTTCATCTATAGCAAAGTCAGAAAACTTAGCTCCTGAAACCTGTTCTAGCCAGTTTTGTTTTTTAGTTTTTATGTTGTATGAAAGAAGTTCACTGCCTAGCATTCCTAAGAGAATATTGTCTTTATCTATAAACTTAGCTTTAGCGATGGTTAAGTTTTTACTGTATGGGATGATGCACTCAAGTTTATCATCTTTATATATATGAACCCTTCTAAAGCCTTGTTTTGCTTGAGACAAGATAAGTGTTTGTTTGCCTAAAACATCAACTGAATATATCTTAGACTCAACTCTATCTCCCATAAAGTCCTCTATTTGTGGGAGTTTGATTTGTTTGATAATCTTTTTATTTTTAATATCGAAAATATCAACTACCCCTGCATCTGTTGCACTATAAATACTAGAACCACTTACTAGCATATCTGTTACTGCTCCGCTAGCAATATATTGTTTTAGGGGCATTTTTATTTCACCCATAAGCAGTGAGCTTATAAACATACTAAGTAAAATTATTCTACTCATTTTTTCTCCTTAAAGTCTATTGATGTTGCTGGGCATCTGCTTAGACAAAAGCCACATGCTGTGCATTTTTGGGGGTCTATTTTAGGCATAAACATCGCTTGAAAATTTATAGCATTTTCCAAACATGGGTCTTTACACGAAAAACACATGATAGCATTCCAGCTTAAGCATTCACTTTTATTTATCACTACTATAGCATCTATATTTTTTTTGTCTTCTAAGTTTAGCACTCCAAATTCACATGCATTTGCACACTCATCACAAAAAGTACAGCCACTACTGCAAAAGTCTAAATATGGTGTTTTGTCCTTTGCAATTTTTATAATTTCTTCTTCACAAATAGTGGCACATTTTGCTTCACATTTGCTACACTCACTCTGAAAAAGAGATTTGTCATGAAAGTAAGGTGGTCGTATAAAACTCTCTTGAGACTTCTTGTTAAGGTTTTGACCCTTTAGTTTGGAAGCAAGAGAGCTAAAAAGCTCTCTTCTTTGCATTAGTGTTCCATATTACGATATACAGAATCTTTATTTTCGATATCTTCTGCGGTAACTTTACCTGCATCACCCTTAATAGTATCTAAAGAATCGCTTAGAGATGTTCCGCTCCATCTTGATTTTTCAGCACCATCAGGACTCGTATAAGCGGCTTCAAAATCATTTTCAACTGCTAACTTACCTTGAGATTGTGGGGCATGGCACTGAGTACAGTTAAATCTTGCTCCTTGAAGATGAGTTGTTTCCTTTATAGAGATCTCATTTTTCATATTATCAACACTTTTAGTAAACATTTTGCCATCATAGTTATGTGTTGGCCTAAAGTTTGTAAAGTGTGAAACTGGGATCGGTGTAGCACCCATTTCCATCGAACTTGCAAGCTCTGGCATGTGACAATTAAGACATTGGTTGTCTTTTATTTTGATCGGCAACATACCATCTGTATCATGAGGAATCATCGGTGGAGCATCTTGAAATGCTCTTTTGATGGTTTTTCCACTTCCTGTATAGTTTTTGCTATAGTTTGTAACATCACCTGTTGTTTCTGGTGCTTCTGTGTAGATATTTGTCTTTCTTAAACCTAAAGACTCTTCACTTATAGTTGGTTTTACACTCTCTTTTGTCACTGGTGTGGCATCGTTACCACAGCCAACAAAAAGAAGCGATACTGTAAATAAACTAAGTGTTATCTTAACTATTGTTTTCATTTTTACTCTCCCATTTTTTTGTTTTTGCTAGTTTTCTGATTGAAAAGTTTAAAGCTTCATCATCACAAACTTCAATACATCTAGCACAGTTTGTACACTCTCCTGAGAGTACTGGCATACTTTGCTTATCTATCATGTGTAAAACTTGCTTCTCTGGACAAACAGTTACACATTTCATACAAGCAGTACAATTTTCTACTTTATGCTCTACTTTAATTAGACTAAATCTACCTAAAAGTGCATAAAAACCACCAAGCGGACAGATATGACCACACCAGCCATTTTTAAGAATAAATAGGTCAAAAAGAAATATAACGAGCATAGCAGCCCACCCAAATCCTAAACCAAATATTATACCTCTATGAACCATAGAGATAGGACTAATAAATTCAAAAGCGGTGATACCCATCACTGCTGATATGATCAAGCTTAAGACTAAAACCCAATATCTCATATTTCGAGATGCTGGTTGTTTTTTTTGGTTACGATCAATATCAAATAACTTTCTTGTATATCCTGCTGCATCTGTTATTATATTTATAGGACAAACCCAACTACAAAAGGCACGACCGCCAATAAGTAGATAAAATATAGTAATAATTGCAACACCTATAAGTAGATCGGTAGCTAAAAAAGCACCAGCTACTAGCATCTGCAAGGCAGCATAAGGATCACTTAAAGGAACAAGATCTAAAAAGATTGATGAGCTTAGATTTCCCATAAGGATAGTCCAACCCCAATGATTTGCTCCAAAATACAAGACCAGTAAACCTATCTGAGTTATTCGTCTTAAAATAAGGTATCGGTAATTATTCCATAGCCTTGCCATTAGTATAAATCTCCTACATCATTTAAAGAGTCTAAAGCACTTTTTTTACTTATCTTAGTTGTTGTTTTGATAGCAGAAGCATTTTCTAAACGCTTTTCATCCTCGGCATCCCAACCTTTAATATAGTAGTTTCCTGCTCTACCCAATGCAACTTCTCTTGGAAGTACAAATATAGATGCTTTTTCTGTCACACAAGCATTTTCACACAAACCACATCCAGTGCAGATATTGGCATGAACAAGTGGTTTCATAAAAGCATGTTTACCCGTTCTTTCATTTTTTTCATAAACAACCGTTATCGCTTCACCTAGCAAAGGACAAGCTCTATAGCATGCATCACATTGAATACCCCAAAAAGCTATACAATGCTCATCATCTATCACAGCTAGACCCATGTCAGCTTTGTTTATATCGAGTTTGTTATCTACTACAAGGCTTGATTTATCAAGTGCGCCTGTTGGACAAATAGGCACACAAGGAATATCTGGACACATATAACAGGGAGTCTCTCTAGGAATAAAATAAGGAGTTCCTAAAGGCTTATTGTCCCCTGGTTTAGCGAGCAATAGTGTATCATAGGGACAAGCTTCAACACATAGTCCACACTTGATACATGTTTTTAGAAACTCTTTTTCTTTTAAAGCCCCAGGTGGTCTTAGGAGTAGCCCAGAAGCCGTAGCTTCATCAATAAAAGCACTCCAAATAAACCCACCAATAGATGCAATTCCTACACCGCGAGCCATATCTAAGATAAACTTTCTTCTATCACTCAATGGTTCTTTTTTTTGTGTTTTAGGTCTGTTTTCGCTCAAAACGAATATTTCCTTAACTTAATCTAGTTTACTATGCTTTGTAAATTTTTACAGCACATTTTTTATAATCTGTTTGTTTTGACAATGGACAAGTTGCATCAAGACAAACTTTGTTAATAAATACCTTTTCATCAAACCATGGCACAAAAACAAGACCTTTTGGAGTTTTGTTTCTACCTCTAGTTTCAACTCTAGCTTTAACTTTGCCACGGCGAGACTCAACCCAGCATAATTGACCTTGTTTTACACCAAACTTCTCAGCATCTTGAGGATGCATATAACATAAAGCTTCTGGAACTGCACGATATAGTTCAGGTACTCGCATAGTCATAGTTCCTGAATGCCAATGTTCTAAAACACGACCCGTACATAACCAAGTATCATAATTTTCATCTGGCATCTCTGGAGGATCCATATATGGACGAGCAAAGATTTTAGCTTTGTTTTTGAGGTAATGTTTACCTGGTTTATCGGCATAGCTAAGTTTTAGATCTTTTTTGATTCCATTTAAGTCACCTTGAGGACGTTTTTTCAAAAATCCACCGTAAAATGCATGAGTCCACTCAGGATGTCCCTCTTCTTTAGCTGCTTTTACTGCATAAGGGTCGTATTTGGTATTAAATCTCCATGGGGTCTCTTTACCATTGACAACTGGCCATTTAAGACCACGAACTTTGTGATAAACATCAAATGGTGCAAGGTCATGACCGTGACCACGAGTAAATGAAGCATACTCTTCAAAAAGATACTTATGTATAAAGAAACCATAACCTTTAAACTCTTTACCATCAGAACCTAGAACTCCTCGAGAGTCACCAGAACACTCAGAGTTGTCATATCCAGCTTGGATAGGGTCTTTTTCATCTATTTTGTATGTTTTAGCTCTATCATTTGCAAATAGGATCTCATACATAGTTGTATCAGGAGTGTATCCAGCTCTTTTAACTGCATCTGCACTGATACCCTTAAGAGTCTTTTTGCCCCAAGCAACCTTAACATCTTTCATCCAAAGATCTTTAACAGTGAAGCGTTTTGAAAACTCTACCCATTGCCAAGTATCACTCATAGAGTCGCCTACAGGAAGAACTTGTTGTCTCCAATGTTGTGTACGACGCTCAGCATTACCATAAGCACCCCATTTTTCATAGATCATAGCAGATGGAAGAATAAGGTCAGAAACTTTAGCAGAGATACCAGGGTATCCATCAGAAGTTACTATAAAGTTATCCATATCACGAGCTGCTTTAATCCAGTGAGATGCAGAAGCAGAATCTTGGTAAGGGTTACAAACATTTACCCATGCAAACTTAACATGACCATCTTCGATATCACGGTGAATACGCATGATATGTTGTCCCATTTGACCATTAATAGTTCCAGTAGGTATTTGCCATCGTTTTTCAACAATTGCACGATGTTCAGGGTTTTTAACCATCATATCCGCAGGAAGTCTATGAGTAAATGTACCAACTTCACGAGCAGTACCACAAGCAGAAGGCTGACCAGTAAGGCTAAATGCCCCATCGCCAGGTTTAGCTTGTTTGTTTAGAAGAAAGTGAACATTGTAAGCAAGAGTATTTGTCCAAGTACCACGAGTATGTTGGTTCATTCCCATAGTCCAAAAAGATACTACTTTTCTTTCTTTTTCTATATAAAGAGCAGCTAATTCTTGAAGTTTTGCTTTAAAACTATCTATAGACTCATCAGGGTCACCTTTTGAGATTTTAGCCACATAGTCAAGTGTATATGGTTCTAAAGACTTTTTATACTCTTCAAACTCTATAAGCCAGTGCTTAAGACCGGGTTGGTTATGTACCATCGTGTCGCCAGCTTTATATCCATAAGGCTCAAGTGCTGGAGCTTCTTTTTGAGAAACTACCGTACTCATCTCTTTTGAAATTATCTCCATCTCTGCAGGTGTATATTTACCCTCTTTGATGGACTTTTCATTGGACTTTCTCATACCATAGCCGATATTTGGAGCAGCTGCTGCAAAAACTATATGTTTATTGACAAAGTCCCAGTCTATTGACTCGGAGTGATTAAACACTATCTCTCTAGCTATATAGTTCCATATAGCAGTATCAGTTTGAGGCGAGAAAATAATCTCAGTATCAGCAAGGTCTGAAGTTCTATGAGTATAAGTTGACATATTGATGATTTTTACTCTATCTGGGTCTGATAACTTTCTATCAGTTACACGAGACCAAAGTATAGGGTGCATCTCTGCCATGTTTGAACCCCAAGATACAACAGTATCAGTAAGTTCTATATCATCATAACAGCCAGATGGCTCATCAATACCAAATGTTTGATAGAAGCCAACAACAGCAGATGCCATACAGTGACGAGCATTAGGATCGATAGCATTTGAGCGAAACCCACCCTTCATCATCTTTTGTGCTGCATAACCCTCCATAACAGTGTATTGTCCAGATGCAAATACCGCTACACCCTCAGGACCCTTCTCGTTAAAAGCTGCTTTAGCTTTTTCTTCCATTATATCAAAAGCTCTTTTCCAAGATACTTCAGCAAATTGACCTTTTTTGTCAAATTTACCATTAGCATCTACTCTTAGTAAAGGTTTTGTAAGTCTGTCCGCACCATACATAATCTTAGCATTAAAATAACCCTTAATACAGTTTAGACCTCTATTTACTGGAGCCGCTGGGTCTCCTTTGACAGCAACAATTTTACCATTTTTTGTAGCCATCATGATACCACAGCCCGTACCACAGAAACGACAAGCTGCCTTGTCCCATCTCCAGCCACCCTCAGCTTGACTAGCTTGTGCTTGCAACTGGGTTGGTACACTCATACCAACAGCCGCTGCAGCAGATGCCGCCGCTGAACTTTTAAGAAATTCTCTTCTAGAAAGTGACATATTTTCTCCTATCTAATAAATTTTGTTAAAGTGTCCATTAACGGTATAATGATAACATTTTATTGCTATTAAAAGCTTTGACTTATGTCAAGTAATTAGAAAAATATATTAAGAATAGTTTTATTTATAAAAATTGGGGGTATTTTTTTCGCTATTTATTATGAGAACTTCGTAAAATTCTCAAACTCTTTTTTATTAGTATGGTTTTTATGAAGCTTATGGTTTCGTTACCTCTTTTTCTATTGCTTCTCTCCACTTCCTAAAAGCACTGCCATCCATCTTGTGTTTTCGCTTTCATCTAAAATAATTTTTATCATTATAGTTAGTGGTATAGAGAGTAGCATACCTACTATGCCAAGCAACCAACCCCAAAAAAGCAAGGATAAGAAAACAACCAAAGTAGAAAGTCCGAGTCCTCTGCCCATGATCTTAGGCTCAACTATAGAACCTACTATGATATTTATAGCAACATATAATGAACTTACTACGATAGCACTAATATAGCCTAACTGAACTAGAGTGAGTAAAACAGCTGGAACAGCGGCTATTATAGAGCCTATATTTGGTATAAAGTTGAGCATAAAAGCTAAGACAGCCCAAAGAAAAGCATAGTCAGTGCCTATTATAGAAAGGGATACCCAGATGATCAAACCTGTTATGAACGATATAAGAGCCTTTAAAAACATATAGCTTTTTATCTTGTTGGTGATCTCTTTTATATTTCTTATGACTGAGGTGTTTTTTGTGACTGAAAATATCTTTGTTACAAAATTTTGAGATTCTAAAAGCATAAAAACTACACTAAGAAGTATTATAAAACTATTTGTAAATATGGAGCCTATGCTTTGAACAACTGTAGTGGAAAACTCCATTACCTGTCTTGTATTGATAGCACTAGATATTTTAGCTTCTGGAATTTGGATGCCATACTTTGTTGTAATTTCTACAAATTTATGAAACATTGTAAGTAATTTTTCTTCATAAAAACCTATATTAGAGGTAAATTCTTGAGCAGAATTTCCTACTAAGCTAGCTACAGAAATTAAAACTGTTAAAAATAAACCAATTACAATAACCAATGATATGATGCTAGGCAAACCTTTTTTGTTGATATAGGCATATAATGGGGAGAGTATGATAGCTATAAATAAAGAGAGTAAAAATGGTACAACTATAGCAGATGCACTTTTTATACCTGCTAAAACGATGATAATACTTGCAAATACTATAAAAAAATAACCTATATCTCTCTCTTGCATCTACACACTCCTTTTTTAGTTTTGTATCTCTTTTTGATTTGTGATTTGTTGAAGATAATTTGAAATATTTATCAATGAAAAAGTAACTAGAAATATCATCAAACCAGGGAAAAAGCTAAGCCACCAAGCTATCTGTATAACTTCTTTTCCTCCACTTAGTATAGTTCCCCAGCTCATTTGTGGGGCAACTATGCCTAGTCCTAAAAAGCTTAGTCCTGACTCAGCAAGTATTGCACCGCCAACCCCAAAGGTAAAGCTTACAAAATATATAGGAGCCAATATAGGAGCATAGTACTTAAATAGTATCTTTATCTTAGAAACTTTTGCGATATTTAATATTTTTATATATGGCTCAGATGTGACTTTAAAACTCTCTGAACGGATCAGTCTTGCAGTGGTCATCCAGCCTGTTATGGAGATGATAATTATCAAGACCCATATTGAGGCATTGATATAACTAGCAAGTGCTAAAAGTAGGAAAAATGTGGGAAATGTTAAGAAGAGATCGACCACTATAACAAAAACCTTATCGATCCTGCCTTTAAAGTAACCTGCAATAGAACCCAATATAAGACCAACAAAAGAAGAAACAAAAGCACTTCCCACTCCGATAAGCAAAGAGACCTGCCCGCCTTGAATAAGTCTGGCAACCATATCTCTACCAAGTCTATCTGTTCCTAGTAGATGTTCCAAAGATGGAGCCAACAAGATGGAGCTACTATCTAAGTTATAGGCATCTACACTATAAAAAAAAGAGCCAAAAAATGAAAAAATGAAAATACTTATCAATATTGTTATGCTTAGTTTTGGTAATTTTTTTATGTTTTTATCCCTAAAAGAGTTTGCATCATCTGGTCTATAGTAGTTATGACCTTTGCGGCTGCTCCATAAGAAGTTTGGTATTTTATGAGGTTTGTCATCTCTTCATCTATACTAACTTTTGAAACAGAAGAGTACTCTAACTCTATTGCATTGTATTGAGTAGAAACTGTTTCATTTCTCAGTACTGCTGCATTTGTTTTAGTTCCTACATCAGTAGCAATAATATCAAACATTGAATAAGATGTTTCATTGTGTGTCTTTCCATCTCCAATAACAAAATCAAATCTTTCATATTGATGTTGAACCATATTTAATGCTAATATGTTGTCACCTGCTAAGGGTGTAACACCAGAAGCTATAAGAGATGGATCATGTTTAAGCTCAGAAGTTAAGCTCATACTTTGAGCATCATTGCCATCTAGGTATCTGTTCATTCCAAGAGCACCTGCAAAATTAGTTCCAGATGAGTAAAAGTCACTCTTTAGATTGTCTTCTAGTGCAAATGTATAACCTTTTGATTGTTTCATAGCATCTAGTGAAAACTCTAGTGCATTCTCTCCACCTGCATAAGTAGCCCAATGAAAATCGACATAATCATCAACATCATTGTTGGCATTTCCATCTTCATTATCATCGATCTCTGCTTTCATTTTAGCTTGAATTGAGTTTGTTCCAGCTGACCCTCGCATAGTAGTTCCTTCATCGATCTCTATGCTTCTTTTTGCCGCTATATTTCCATCTATGTCATATACCACTAGGTTAAATGAACCTTCGTGAATATTATATGATGAGCTTACTACAGAATCATCTGGATCCATACTTAAAACATTTGATGTCATCTTGTCTGTTGAACTATTTGCATAAACATTGTTTGTTGATTCTATCATAGCTGCCGTAAAAGCATCTAGCTGAGATACTACATTTTGGATAATCCCATCGCTTGGCATCCCACTTGCACTGTCTAAAGAGGCACCTCTAAGTGCTAAGATAGAGCCTACTACACCGCCATTTATTTTCTCTGCCATCGGTATTAGTGTTCCATCTTGTCTCTCAAAGGAGATCTCATAAAAGCCTTCTTTGTTGTCTTTGTTTTCTAAATGAATAGGGTGATATGAACCGCCATCTACAATATTGAAACCATTAACATGAACTGTGTAGCTTCCTGTTTTAGTATTTGAAGAGCTATCTATTTGCATATTTGACTCTACTCTTCCCGAACTACTAACAGCACCTATAAGCCTTGATAAAGTTCTTTCTAAAACATTTCTTTTATCTCTTAAGTCATTAGCACTAAAGTTTTTTCCAGCTTCTGCATGGTCTATAGACTTGTTTAGTTGAGATAGTTCTTTTGCTACAGAGTTCACCTCATTTATATTAACTTCTAGTTGATCGTTGAGTCTTGACTGTAAGCCTTTGACTTGGTTTTGTGTAGCTGATATATGTTTTGTTAGAGTGTTTGTTTGAGTTGCTAGAGCTAGTTTAACAGAGTCATTTTCTGGGTTGTCTGCAAGGGCTTCCCACATGTTATAGTACTCTGCCAAATCTGCTTTTACACCTACTCCATCTATCTCTGGAAAATATGTTGAAAGTTCTTCCAATGTTTTTTTTTCAAAATCACTATACTCTTTATCTGAAGAAACGGCGGTAAACTTATCAAATACAAAGTTATCAAAAACTCTTTTGATATCCATGATAGTGGCACCATTTCCAACATTTCCAGGAGCCAAGCTTAAAGGAGTTGCTGCCGATGCCACTACTCTTTGTCTTGTGTAGCCCTCTGTTTCGGCATTGGCAATATTGTGACCTGTTGTACTTATGCCATTTTGAGCTACATTTAAACCAGAGTAGCCGACATTAAGTGCATTGAAAATGGAAGACATGCTAGACTCTTACTTCCAAGATAGATGAGCCTTTAGAGGCTACTTTTTGGTAGCCTTGCATCTCGGTAGGTACTATTTTTTCTAAAAAATTGTTGTATAAATTACTTACAACTAAAACTAATCTTGCATAATGTTTATTGGAGTCTCTTAGGTTGTTTAGTTCTACTTTTAAGTCATCTAGTAAGAGATGTTGCTCTTTGTTGAGAAGTGTTTCTAAATCTGCATCGGGATTTTGTGTCATCAAAGATGATATCTCATGGTCAATCATCGCTTTTTTAGCTTCAAAACTTTTAAGTTTTTCCTCTTTTATTGGCAATCTGTCAAATTGAGGATTGTTTTTAGATGCTTTTATGTCCTCTATATCAGACTCTGTAATTTTGATCAAGTCCCGTAAATCTTTTAGGGCTCCTTCTAAGTGGTGTGACAACATATTAAACCTCTACTTTATACTTTAAAACCTAAAGTAACTCTTCGGCAATCTTTTGTGAAAGAGTTTCTAGGTTGATTTTATACTCACCCGATTCGAGAGCATCTTTAATTCTCTCTACCTTGCTTGTATCACCTTGTTTTGAAATATTTGTTGATGCTTTGTTAGTTTCTTTGGAATCCCCAAAGTTACTAGTATAAGCACCACTAACCGCTAAACTATTTAGTTGCGAAATCATTATCAATCCTTCTTGTGTCCATATAGACCTTATAATATAGGACTATATCGACACATAGATAAAAAACTTCAATTTTTTCTGGATAAAAAATCATACAGCATCTCGGAAAATCCAAACCTCCCAGCACTAACTTTAGACAGCTCATCTCTATACATAGACTTATATATTTTATCACCTGGGTCATTTTGTTCTGAGAAAAGATTTTTCTCATCTTTCATTGAGTTATCCATAAGCATTTTGATGATTATGGACTCAAATGCATCTGTTTGTTCTTTTAGCTTTTTATCATCTACTTTTGCATCTATTTTTGGTATCGCAGAGTTTTGTGTCATCAACTTTGCTTGCATATTGATAGAGTTTGAACCATACATCATATACTCCTTATATAACTTTTAATTCTGCTGCTATACTACCAGCACTTTTCATAGCTTCCAATATAGATATAATATCTTTAGGAGTAGCCCCCAGCTTTTGAAGAGAACGAACTATATTTGCGACAGTTGTTGTTCCTGTTTTAGTATAGATCTCATTTTCATTTAAGCCTATAACTAGGTCTTGATCAACAACCAATGAGCCTGCAGGCTGAGCAACAGTATCATTGGAGAGTATTTTTATAGTTATTTCTCCGTGAGTTAAAACTATTGGCTTAACCTCTATATCTACACCAGCTATAATTGTTCCTGTTCTTTCATTTATAATAATTCTGCTTTTTGGAGTATATAGCATCTCAATATCTTGTATCTCTGCTAAAAACTCTATCATACTTCTGTTTTGGGGTCTTTTAAGTTTAATAGTTCTAGGGTCCATAGCAACGGCAACTTGTGTATTGTAAGTGTTGTTAATAGCTTTTTGTATAGCCACACAATTTCTAAAGTTGTTCTCTTTTAGTGATAAAGTCACATACTCTTGATGATATAGGTCTATATTTATCTCTCTTTCAACAAAGCCACCTTCAAAAACTATGCCAGATGTTGGATGCGATTCACTTCCTGCTCCCCTTGTATTTTTCCCACCTATACTTACAGAACCCTGTGCGAGTGCATATATCTTTCCATCTACCCCTTTTAAAGGAGTCATTAAAAGAGTTCCACCCTCCAACGACTTTGCATCTCCGATAGATGAAACTGTTATATCAAACTTATCGCCCTGTCTGGAAAATGCACCAAGATTTGCAGTAACTACAACAGCGGCAACATTTTTTGACTTTATATCTATAGGGTTCATATCTATATTCATAGCTTTTAACATATTTGAAATCGATTGAAGTGTAAACTTAGATGTAGTTCCATCTCCAGTTTTTTTAAGACCAACTACTAAAGAGTAGCCTATGATTTGATTTTCACGAACTCCGACAATATTGGCAACATCGGTTATCTTTGTAGCAAAAGAACTTGTTATTGCAAGTAGTAGTAAAATAATTGTTTTCATGGTTGATCCTTTAACTAATCAACATATAGCAACTCTTATTCCATATTTGTATTAAAGTAGCTTAAAGTTGTATTTCCAAACTTTTTTGACTTTGTTTTTGTAAAGAAAGATATCTTTTGAGGTATATCTAAACCTGTCATGTGTTCTATGACAATAAGCTTAGTATTTTCTTTTTCTATGCTTTTTATAAGTAAAATCATTTTTTCATAAATATCTTCCATCCCCTCTCTTATACTAAAAGGTGGGTCTATATAAAAGTATGCTTGTTGATTTTTCTTCTTTAGGCTAGATATGACAGCTTTTATATTGCTAAAACTATCTCCGCTAAATACTTGACAAGCAGATGCATCTGTTTTTGAGATATTTTCTTTTAAAACCTTTAGGGCATCTCTATCTTTTTCCATAAAGATTATATTTTTTGCTCCTCGGCTAAGTGCTTCAAGACCAACAGAACCACTGCCTGAAAAAACTTCTACAAATGTGGCATCTACTATGTCAAACTGAATAGTATTAAAAAAAGATTCTAAAACAATAGACTTTGAAGAGCGGGTTGTTAGTTTTGATGGAAGTTTTAAGATAGTATTTTTATATTTTCCCGAAACTATTTTTTTTGTTATTGGTTTATTTTTCATAAAATGCTTTTACTGCCTGAATGATATTTTGCTGATACTCTTTAGTAATAAGGGCTATTCTTTTTTCTAGTATATGAAAGTTAGGATCCTCTTGAGATAGAGGTTCTTCTTCTTTTAGTAACTTTAAAGCAATATCTTCATATCTTGCTTCAAGTGCTAAGATAAGAGCAGACTTTGAAAAAGGCTTTATCAGATCTGCATCACCATCCTTTGCAATATAGAAGCTTTTCTCATCATCTACAACTATAAAGTCCCTAACAACTATCTCACACTGCTTCATAGAACAAAGATGAGAGCTTAAAAACAGCTCTAGTGACTTTTGCAATAATGGTGACCTACACTCAACTGCTACTCTCATAAAATACTCCCTAAATTATACTCAATACTATATCTTAAATCATCATCTAAATCTACAATATTACTTAGCATCCACTCCAAGTAAGCTCTATCACTCATGGAAATCTCCTCTATATATTGACCGCTATATTTTCCAAACTCAAACTTTTGTAATAAAACTTTTTTAAAACTTAGTTTAATAAAGTCACTTTTAGCATCCATATCTTTGAGATACTCATATAGGTTTTTCACCATTAGAGCATTGTCTAGGGCATGGTTCGCTATGAGTTTTTTACCCTCTTTTTTATATAGGTCTAGCTCATATCGTAAAAACTGCAATGAAAATATTTCACATTCTGGTATTAGATGCTTTGTAACCCTTAGAGTATCTATAACTTCTCCTAAAAAACTAAAACCTGTTCGCTCAAGCATCGATAGCTCAAACTTAACATTGTGACCTATGATTGTGTTGGACTCTTTGTTGTTCTCAAGAAGAAATTTATAAGCTTTACTCTGAGTTAAGCTAGGCTTATTTTTAAGCATATCTCTTGTTATGTGGTTGATACTAGATGCTATCGAGGGGACTTTTTTTCCCTCATCTACTAAGTCATAAAAAGTTAATACCTCTTTATTCTCACAACTAACAACTCCCAAAGAACACACCTTGTCACTACTCTCTAAACCAGTTGTTTGAACATCTATAAATATCAACATTTTACTATCCTTACTCTTTTGCATCTTTGCGACATCAATATAAAAGAAAAATATCCACTAGCTAAGATAAAACCATATAGCCAGTAGATGCTAAACCATGAAAACAAGCTATCAAGTGAGCTAAAGATATGTGTAAATGCTAAGGCTACTATCATCAAGGAGCCAACAAGCCACACCATAAGCATCAGCCACCTTCTCCAAACACTAAGCAGATCCCCATAGCCAACATCTTCAATAGTATCTTTCATATCACAAGAGTAAAGTTTAAACTCATAGCCTGATATTTTAGTGTTAAAGAGATATTTTAAAGACCTAAAAAGAGCTATAAGAAGTGCTAAACTCCAAGATATTGGAAACCAAAATATAAAAACATTTTTAAGTGCTAAAAAAACTTCCATATTGAAAGTTCTCATACCCTGACTTAGATATATGTATGAACTTATGCAAAGAGAAAGTACAGATGCCAGCATGATACTACACAAACTTACACGGCTTGCCCATCTAAGCCATATATAAAAGTAAAATTTACTCATCTTTTTTAAAATTATCCAACATTGTGTAGTAGTTTTCTAGCGACATAAAACTCTTCTCAAATCTATACCTTATGATAAACTCAACAATTTTATTTTTTAAAGACAGCTTAACATTTTGAGCTTTACCAAAGTAACCCAAAGATACATTTGTGCTTTTTTTACTTGCATTTTTATCATAGCTTATAGCTAATATTTGCAGATATTTTCCTTGTTTTATCTCACCTAAATTGTCACCTAAAAGAGAAGCACCAGAAAGGTTTATAGCTTTAAAGTTAAACAGATCTGAAAAGTTATCTAGCTTTTTATCTAGCTCTATCTCTTTATATAAATTTTTTAAAATTTTCATATTTTCTTGTCTTGTTGTCTCATAAGAGGAGATCTTATTTGTTATATTTTTCAATCTTTCTAGTGCCGAACTCATAGTATTTCCCTCCTGTTTTGAACTACATATACAACAGAAGTATATCAAAAAAGCTTTCTTTTAGCTATAATGACACTACAAAAGATCAACACAAGAGAGTTATATGGATTATTTACAGATAAAAAAAGTCAAATCTTTAAAAGGAGATATTAAAATATCTGGTGCAAAAAATGCCTCTCTCCCTTTAATAGCGATGACAATTCTTGCTAAAAACAGTGTTCATATAAAAAACTTACCCAATGTTGCGGACATAAAAACTCTACTTAAACTTCTCTCAAACCTTGGTGCAGAGTGTAGTTTTCATGATGATAGAGTCATAGTAGATACCTCTTCCCTTGCACAAACTAAAGCAAAATACGATATTGTTAAGACTATGAGAGCATCTATATTAGTTTTAGGACCAATACTAACAAGGTTTGGTCACTGCGAAGTCTCTCTTCCAGGTGGATGTGCAATAGGTCAAAGACCCGTTGACTTGCATCTAAAAGCACTAGAACAGATGGGTGCCACCATATATATAAAGTCTGGATATATAGAAGCAACTGCTCCAAATGGTCTAAAAGGATGCGACATAATTTTTGACAAGATAACAGTCACAGGAACAGCAAATATAGTAATGGCAGCATCTTTAGCAAAGGGTATCACAACTCTTACAAATGCAGCAAGAGAGCCAGAAGTAGTTCAACTTTGCGAGGTTTTAAACAGTAGTGGGGTTAAGATAGAGGGCATAGGAACCGCTGTTTTAACTATACACGGAACTGACTCTAAACTACTCGATATTGATGAGTTTTCAGTAATTGCAGACCGCATAGAAGCAGGAACATACCTTTGTGCTGGGGCGATAAGCAAAGATGAACTAACTTTAACAAATGTAGATGCAGGGCATCTAGGAGCAGTTTTATCAAAACTAGAAGAGATGGGGAGCAGTTTTAGCATCACAGAGGACACTATCACCATTCACCCATCTAAAATCATAAAACCTGTAAAGATAACAACTCAAGAATACCCCGCTTTCCCGACAGATATGCAAGCACAGTTTTTAGCACTAGCAACTCAAGCAGAGGGAACATCTATCATAGAAGAAAAACTATTTGAAAATAGATTTATGCATGTTAGTGAACTTCAAAGAATGGGAGCAGATATCTCTCTAAATGGAAGTGTAGCAACCATAAAAGGCGAAACTCCGCTTAGTGGAACAGATGTTATGGCAACAGACCTAAGAGCATCTAGTGCCCTTGTCTTAGCTGGCTTAGTAGCAGATGGTATGACAAATGTGCACCGCATCTATCATCTTGATCGTGGCTATGATGCACTTGAAAAAAAGCTAGGAGCAGTTGGAGCAGATATAAAAAGACTTCAAGAGTAAAAAGTAAAGCAGATTAATTATCTTACTATAATACTAAGCAAACTAAACCATATTGTTGTAAACTTCGCAAAGCTCAAACCCTATCACCAACCCCCGCATAGGTCTGAATCTGCTTAAATATATTGTTCAGAATTTTAAAGTTTTCAAGGTGCTAAACTGTTAAAAGCACATCTAAGCCTTCTAAAAAGAGGTGACGACCTATTGTTCCTTTTTAGAATCAATAAGTTTAATAAAATTCTTTCTTTTTGTTTCTAGGTTGATAGTGTATTGTGAAGAATTTCTTGTTTTTAGCTCTTTTCTTATAAACTCTAGGTATTTAATACTATCTTCACCTCTATCGTGTACATGAAAAGTGGATATTCAATCACTGGGGTGCAACTTTCATAATTCCCCTTATAATTTGAAGCTAACTTATGCACTTTTAATGAAATATCCACAAATAACACCTCACTAATGCCCAAATAATGACAATAAAAGTATGTAATTTTGACATATAATTTAGTAAATTTAGCGATATTTCTCATTTTAGAGGTGCATTTTTTTTGATTGTTAATATTGTTATTTAAGGTTGAAGTTGATAGAATGGTGTAGAGTAAATAGTTATATGAAGCCTAACGGCAAGAATCCCACCCATTCTATGACAAAATGACATATTTTAAACCATCAGTAAAAATATCTGCTATAACTCTTACGTAGCAGGTGGTGGGATTATGGGAGATACCCTACTTCAGCCTAAATATAACACTAAGTTCTTATTTCCTGTTAAGGCTATGTGAGTAAGGTGTTTCGTG
>JAERRX010000010.1 GCA_016735225.1 Sulfurimonas sp.
TAGGATAGAGTTTGAAATCCCTGCTCGTGGACTTATCGGTTTTCGTGGACAGTTTTTGACTGACACAAAAGGCGAGGGTGTTATGAATCACTCATTTTTGGATTTCCGCCCTCATAGTGGCGGTGTTGAGCATCGTAAAAATGGAGCATTGATCTCTATGGAAAAAGGAACAGCTCTTGGTTACTCACTATTTAATCTACAAGAAAGAGGAACACTTTTTGTAGAACCTCAAACAAAAGTTTATGTTGGTATGATTTTAGGAGAGCATGCTCGTCCAAATGACCTAGATGTAAACCCAATCAAAGGAAAGCAGCTAAGCAATGTCAGAAGTAGTGGAGCAGATGAAGCTATCAAGCTTGTTCCACCTCGCAAAATGACACTAGAACTTGCTCTTGAGTGGATAGAGAATGATGAGTTGCTTGAAGTTACTCCTATAGGAGTTCGTGTGAGAAAAAGAGAACTCGATGCTACAAAAAGAAAAAGATCTACAAAAAACTCAAAAAATTCGTAACATAACAACAAATTCTCTATATGCAATCTTTACATGTAGAGAATTTTTATGGAGTAAATCATGCAATCCTTACTAATCGCACTTATTGTTATAGCTATAGTTGTAGCATTTTTATATAACTTTCTAATATCAAAGAAAAATCAAGTTGAAAATATATTTGCTAGTGTAGATACACTTTTGAAAAAAAGATTTGATTTGATTCCATCTTTAGTAGCAACTGTTCAAGAGGCTATGAAGCACGAAAAATCTACTCTCAAAGAGATAACATCACTCCGCTCACAAGCGATGAAGCCAGATGTTAGCAGTGATGCTATGGTTGGAATTGATAAAAAGTTAAGTTCACTTCTTAGTTCTGTTATGGTTGCTGTCGAGGATTATCCAGAGCTAAAAGCCAATGAAAACATACTAAACCTACAGCATTCACTTAGTGAGGTAGAGGAGCAACTCTCTGCGGGTCGTCGTGCTTACAATCAGAGTGTAACAGACTATAACAATGCTATTGAGATGTTTCCGACCAATATATTGGCAAACTATATGAGTTATCACAGAAAGCAAGTTTTTTCTACACAGAAGAGCGAAAGAAAAAACCCAAATATCAGAGAACTTTTTGATAAAAAATGAAAACATTATCCCAACTCCAAGATTTTTTCTATGAGAGTATTTATCCTGATTTAGAGCATCTTGAGCAGAAAAGGGTAAAGATATATAGCTCTTTGAAGAAAATAGCTTTAGGTCTGTTTCTCTTCTCAAGTTTAGTTTTTTACTCTATTTATCAATTTATGCCTATTACTCTTGAGCTTATTATACTGTGTGTGTTACCTTTTGGGATATTTGCATTTATATACAAGATAAGAGTGAGTGGATATACCTCTTTGTTTAAAGACCAAGTCATAGAGAAGCTTGTCGAGTTTATCGGCGACTCTTTGGTGTATAAAAAATATGGCTTTATAGACGAGCATGAGTACATGCAGAGTTCTCTATTTCCTGAAAAAGTAAGCAAATACAGTGGCGATGATTTGGTCGTTGGAAAAGTTGATGGTGTTGATATTCGTTTTTCAGAGCTTAACACAAAAGTGAGAAAAAAAAGAGTCAATGGAAAAGAGTATCTAAAAACTATCTTTAGCGGTCTCTTCTTTATAGCAGATTTTAATAAAAATTTTAGAGGAAAAACGGTAGTTCTTCCTGACAATAGTGAAAAATTCTTAGGCTCACTCTCCCATTTTTTCCAATCTTTTAGTTCTCGTGGCGAACTTATAAAGATGGACAATCCAGAGTTTGAAAAAGAGTTTGTTGTCTATTCTGATGATCAGATTGAAGCTAGATATATACTCTCTCACTCGTTGATGGATTCAATACTAACCTATAAAAAACTCGCAGGAAAAAATATCTCCATCAGTTTTGTTGACTCCAGCATCTACATCGCTATTGGATTTAAGCAGAGACTTTTTGAACCAAAAATATATAAAAATGTAACCAGTTTCGATGAAGTAGAATTCTATTTTGAAGTCCTTGGACTTACGGCAGATATAGTAAAACATTTGAATTTAGATAGAAAAATTTGGTCTAAAAGGTAGTGGACTTTTCATAAAAAGTAGAGCAATTGAGTAAGAGAGACCACTGTACTGTGCAGTGGTCTCATATTTTAGAGATTTTGTTTTAGCAAAGTAGGTTTTATCTTAAAGAGTGCAACAAAAGAGAGAAGTGCCATAAAAAAAGCATAAAGATAGAGATAATCCCCATAAAAATACCCAGCCAACAAAGCTCCTACAAAACCACCAAGACCAAAAGAGAATCCGTAGTAAAACTGTGCTGCAAGTTTTCTGTTCTCATAGACACCATAGAGTAGGCTTATGGCTACTGTGTGATGTAGTGCAAAAGAGACGGCATGAAGAGATTGTGCGACAAATAGCATCGTTAAGGAGTGAGGAAAGATGAAGAGCAGAAGCCATCTTATCATCGTTACAAATACTGAAAACTTCAGTATTTTGAGAAGATTTAGTTTTAAAAGAGGAGCTTGAAAGTAGAAAAACAGTATCTCACAAATCACACCAAATGCCCAAAGATAGCTAATCATCTCTAAACTTATGCCCCTATCTAGCTCATAGATGGTAAAAAAGTTGTAAAATGCCCCAAAACTTATCTGCATAAAGAAGAGACTTACCCACAGATAGGCTACTTTTTTAAGCTCAAATGTCTCATCACTCTTATTTTTTGATTTGTGTTTAAAGTCTTCATTTTTATAAGTGATTGCAAAGCCACTTACAAGC
>JAERRX010000014.1 GCA_016735225.1 Sulfurimonas sp.
TATCACTTTTAAAGCATTGTATAATTCTTGAACACTTGTAACTTTCCCAAACACGATTTTTATTACAGGATATTTAACTTCCCAATCCCACTTATCATAGATAGCTAAACCCTCAAATAGTTCTTTGTTTCCTTGAAATATCTCTTGAATAGTATCCATAAACAAAGATTTTCCAAATCTTCGTGGTCTTGATAGAAATATATATTTGCCACTGTCTAAGAGTTTAAAAGCAATATCTGTTTTATCTATATATAAATAATTTTCTTTTTTATCTCTAATATCTCTAAAAGTCTGTATCCCTATTGGTAGTTTTGGTAGCTTCATTTTTTTCCTTTTTTATGCATTATCTCTTTGGAATCATCACTTCAGTTGTGAGATTGTTTTCATTTTCCTTGATTGAAATCAAGGTTGTGTTAAGATTATATCAAATTTGTGGTAAAAAAAATTGATATTAGCACCAATTTTGTATTTCAATAAATAAAAAGACCCAAACTATTAGACTTTTTTACTACATTTTTAGGGCAGTATCCTTCGACTTTGCCAATACTTACTCCTCCAGTATGGGTTTCTTAAACTAGAGATGCTGACTCCGTTTTTCTGTGAGGTGTGCATAAACTTATCGTTTTCTATGATGATACCTACATGTCTTGAGTCGTAGCCAGTTTTGAAAAAAACCAAATCACCCTCTTTGGTAGAGTTTTTACTTATGAGATAGCCTTTTTTTACTTGATATTTTGTAGTTCTTGGAAGTCTTATACCAAAAGCATCTCTGTAAACTATCTGTGCTAAAGAGGAGCAGTCTAGTCCATATTTGCTAACACCACCATATTTGTATGGAGTTTTGTACCATATTTTATATTGATCGTAAAGAGCATCTGTTATCCAGTTTTGTATTTTAGGCTTATATTTTGGTTTAGCCTTGTAGTGTGAAGTTTTTATATGAGTTGAGTGTGACGAGTGTTGTCTTAGAGTTCTTGAGGAGCATCCGCTAAATACAATCAGGGCAGATGCTATGAGTAGAAGTCGTAACATATCAAGAGTTTATCTTGAGTATGGCATCTGAAAATATAACACCATCTACACCTATGATAGCTAACTCTTCTATCTCATTTTCATCTTTTATGTGAACCAATATCTTTGCATCAAAAAGATAGTTGTTTGCAATATTTTGAGCAGTTTTTACCAACTCTTTAGAAACTAATATAAAAGAAGCATCTAGGGAGGAAGCATATATAAGTTGGGTTATATCGCTAACTCCTAGGGCTAAATTGACCTCGTTTTTTATTGCATGGTCTATTGTTTCTAAGTTGTCCTCGCTAAAGTCTAGGTATATAGTTGAGTTTGGAGGAGTTTTTGAGATAGCATCTATATTTGCTACATGATAAAAAGAGTCGCTTTGTATAAATCTATGTCCAAAAATTAACATTAAGATCTCTTCACACACTCTTTTGAGCAATAGTATCTATTTTTGCTTAAGATAGTATCTTCTAGTTCACAATAGATGCCACACTCGGCACACTCAACCATCTCGCTACTAGGTATCTCTTCTTTAGTTTGAGTCTCCTTTTTTCTTACCTCAGGCTTTTTCTTTATAAAGATAAAGTAGACAAAAACGATAACTCCAACAACAAGTAAATATTTTAACATTGATCTTCTCCGATTAGTAAATAGTGCCTATTTTTAGTTTTAATGATTTTATGTTTTATATGCTCATCAAGCTCATCATAAACTCTCTCTCCCTTATAAAAAAGAAGTTTAGAGTCCTCATCTCTAAAGTTTTTACTCAAGTTAAGTAACATTTTTGTATCGGTTACTGCTCTTGAAGTCACTAGAGAAAAGATCTCACTTTGCATATCTTGAACTCTCATCTTTAAAACTCTAACATTTTTAAGCCCCAAATCAGCTTTAATAAACTGCAAAAAACTAGCTCTTTTTTTTAAGGGCTCTACTAAAGTTACCTCTGTTTGTGGAAGAGCCATCGCAAGTATCATTCCAGGAAAGCCTGCACCCGTTCCTATATCTAAGAGGTTTTTAGTTTCTTTTAAAAAGCTAAGTGGAAAAACAGCATCATATATAAAAGCATCTATGGTTTGCTCATCTTTAGCACCTGTTAGGTTATGAATCTTATTCCACTTAAAAAGATGTTCTTTATACTTTTGGATATTATAAAAAAAATCATCTGGAAGTTTTATATTGTCATGTTCAAGAGTCGTTTTTAAGTTCAATCTATCGCCTTTGTGCTATAATAAATTTATTTCACTAGATATAAATATTGGTATATTAAATACAATATTTCTATAATTTAGATAATTATATACT
>JAERRX010000148.1 GCA_016735225.1 Sulfurimonas sp.
GCACATGTATTTTTAAATAATTATGATGTAGTTATAAAAAAGATGCATTCAAAATATAAAGATATGCTAGATGCAAATGTTGATATCAACTTTGATGCCCATAAAAAAGAGGGGAAAATAAAACTTGATGTTTTGGATGTGAACTTTAAAGATTTAGGTTTAAAGTTTCAAAAAAGTAAAAAACCACTAAAAATATCATATACAATTTCAAACAATCATGATATTATAGATGTTGCTAGATCAAAGTGGAGATATAAAGGTAAAACAGTTGAGCTAGACAATATGAAAATACCTTTCAACTTAGATAAACTCACAGCCAAAATACCTACAACTTTTGTAGAAGTAGATGCACTTACTACTGCTTTTGTATATGGTACTTTTTCACTTAAACCTGTTGTAGCCAAGCTTGATGTTGATTTGTTATCATTAGAATATTCTGATATAAAGATGCAACAGCCAAGTGCCTCACTAAAAATAATATATGATAAAAAACTAAAGATAAAAACAAAAGAAGATATAACATTTAGTGCAAACGGTTTAAGATATATTATAAAAGATTCTAAAATTGAGATAGATGATAAAAATTTCAATATTATCGACACTTCACTAAACATAGATAACTTAGCTAGCACACAGATAAACACTACTTTCTCTTTTGCAGAAGAAAAAGGAAATATTATCCTAAAAGATCTTAAATTTAAAAATAAAGATTTTGGAGATATTTTTAATTCTAAGAAAGATATTCGACTAAACATTAGCTCAAATAAAACTAAAACTAAAATTAGCTCAGAAAAATTTTATATGTCGTTCACTTTAAAAGAAGAGAGTTGGAAACTTAGTTGTAACTCTATCGCTAACCTAGCCAAAAACTCCAAACTTTTACAAGACTATAACATTAGCAATGGCATATTTTCTATTGGTAAAGATAAAAATAAAAAAAATATTCAATTTACCTCCTCAATAATTTACCCTTATGAAGTTCTTGTTTTAGATAACGAACCAATAAAAGAGTATAAAATAAAAGGAGAGATAGAGAAGAAAACAAAGGATATATACTTTAAAATAAACAATGTTATAGATGTCAATATAAGTAAAAACATTGAGATAAAAGCAAAAGACATAGGAATAAATATAAATGAAGTTTTTAGATATTCTAACAATTTAAAAACTGATATAAAAGATGATACTAAGCAGGGAAAAGATATTTTTTTCAATGCTAAAAATTCATATATTTATATCTCTAAAGATAGACATGCGATTTCTGATGATATGGAGTTTCAATACTTCAACAATGCTATAAATGCAAAGCTAAAATATGAAAAAGCAAGTGCAGTTTTTGAACTAAAAGATAAGAAATTTTATCTATTTGGAGAAAATTTTAATGATAAGTTTATGGAAAATCTATTTGCCCTATCAAAGCTTAAAGATGGAGTACTATCCTTTTCCATATCAGGTTCAACAGAAAAGTTTGCTGGTCTTTTGCATGTAAAAGACACAACCATAATGGACTATAAAATATTAAATAATATGCTTGCATTTATAAACACTATACCATCTCTTGTTACATTTTCACTCCCAGGTTATAGCAAGATGGGTTTAGAAGTAGAAGATGCATATATGAAGTTTAACTATGAAAACAATACGATAAATGTTGAGAATATCTATCTTAACTCTAAAGAGATGGATATTGTAGGCGAAGGTAGTGCGAACTTTAAACTAGATACAGTTGATTTAAACTTAAACTTGAAGTCAGATTTGGGGAGTGGTTTTTCAAAAATTCCCCTAGTAGGATTTATACTTTTAGATGGAGATACGGTATCAACATCTATGAATATTAGCGGAAAATTGAGCGATCCAGATGTTAAAAGTCTTGTTGCTAAAGATATTATTGTAGCCCCATTTAACATCATAAAAAGAGTGATTACCCTTCCCTTTCATCTATTTGGTAGTGATAAAGAGGATGATAAATAGACTTTAAATTTATAGATAATAAATACTACTCATTTCTTAAAACAGTTAAAATATCAACCTCGCTTGCTTTTTTTGCTGGATAAAATGATGAAGCAATAACTATAATAAATGCTCCAAATACTATAAGAAAAAAATCTTTCATGCTTAAGTCTAAAGGCAGTGTAGTTGTGGGGTAAACATCTTTTGGCAAGGAGACAATATCAAAGTTACTTAAAATCCACAAACCACTCATACCAAAAACAATTCCTGATAATATTCCTGCTATGCCGATAGCTATACCAAGATATAAAAACACTTTTTTTATCTCGTTTGGAGTAGCTCCTAGTGATAAAAGAAGAGCGATTTCGCTACGTCTATTCATCACTGTCATGAGCATAGAGGAGATAATGTTTATAGATGCTATAAGTACTATAAGCATTAAAACTATAAAAAGAGAGGTTTTTTCTAACTCTAAGGCTGCAAAAAAGTTTACATTATCTTCCCACCATCCCTTTATGCTAACATTAAACGGTAGAGCCTCTTTGATCTTTAAAATATCTTTATGAGGAGTGTTTGAGAATATATGAATACCATCGTATTGGTTTGATGGAAGATGTAGCATCGCCTGCATAGATGCTAAAGTAGTATAGCTGTATGCCTTATCATAAGCACTTAGCCCAGAGTCAAACACACCCTTAACTTTAAATCGTTTTATTTTGGGAGTGATAGATAGACCACCGGGTTCTACATTGGTAAAAATATACATCAGTCTATCATCTATTAGAAGGTTAAACTCATCTTTTAAACTTTTGCCAACAAGTACATCAAACTTTGAATACCCACTCTCTTTCATGGCTTTTGCTAAGATGCTATTGACCTTAGCTTCATCTTTAAAGTTTACTCCAAAGATATAACCACCCTCAAGTTTTGTTCCACTTCTTGACATTACCGCTGATTGGACATAGGGACTAAACTTTAACTCTGGAAATTTTACTTGCAAGTCAATCAAAAGAGTTTCATCAACTGCACCATAAAATTTTGGAATAATTGTTAATGGATAGTTCATAATAGTTAGTTTTTTCTTAAACTCTTTGTCAAACCCATTCATAAGAGCCATGGCTATTAAAAGAACCATAACCCCAAGAGTGATGCCTAAAAATGCGAGAAGAGCCGATAAAAATATAAATGGTTGATCTTTGTCAAATCGTAAAAAACGCTTAACAAGATATGGAACTATTGACTTACTCAAGAAGCAAAAACACCTTTTTTAGGTCCACTTTTTCCACAGCATTGTTTATATTTTTTACCACTTCCACAGGGACAAGGCTCATTTCTGGAAACTTTTTTGACATTTGATATAGCTTCATTTTCTATCTTATGATTTAACTCTCTTACGGATTCATCTAGTTTTCTTTGTAGCTCCAACTCTTGTGCTACTTGTGCCGCTTCTTCTTCTGGTGAGTCCATTCTAAACTCAATAATCTGAAGAGTTTTGATAGTGTTGTATTTAATATCTTTTATAAGCTCTGTAAAAAGATTGTAACTCTCTTTTTTATACTCAACTAGAGGGTCTTTTTGATTGTAAGCACGAAGTCTAATACCTGTTTTCATATTGTCCATGGAGTATAGATGCTCTCTCCATGCATTGTCTAGCTCTTTGAGATACAACTCCCTTGCTATTTCATGCTCAATATCTTTTTCTAAAACACTCATCTTGTCATCGTAAGATTTTTTAACTGTTAAGTTTAGCTTTTCTTGTAGCTCTTGGAAGTCTAAAGAACTATATTCATCTATAACTAGGTCAAGATTTATCTCTTCTTTTGCAAGTTCTAGCATCTTTTTAAGGTTAAAATCCTCTTTTGCTCCGCCATCAAAAATGTCACAATTGTTTAAAACATTATCAATATATTCAACTCGAATTTCATCAATCTTTGTAGTGATGTCAAAGTCCGAATCTAAAAGTTGGTTTCTAAATTTATAAACAATTTTTCTCTGCTCATTTGCAACATCATCATACTCTACAACCTGTTTTCTTCCCTCATAGTGCATATTTTCAACTTTTTTCTGAGCCTTTTCAACAGAACGAGTAACCATTTTAGACTCTATATATTCTCCATCTTCAACGCCTAGTCTCTCCATGATGGACTTTATCTTATCACTTCCAAAAATACGCAGCAGACTGTCTTCAAGAGATAGATAAAACTGTGTTGTTCCCGCATCACCTTGACGCCCACTACGACCACGAAGCTGGTTATCGATACGGCGATTTTCATGTCGCTCTGTACCAACTATATATAAACCGCCTAGCTCTTTAACTTCATCGCTAACTTTTATATCAACACCACGACCAGCCATATTTGTAGCGATAGTAACCGCACCTTTAGCTCCAGCTGATTTGATTATCTCACCCTCTTGTTCATGGTTTTTAGCATTTAAAACAGTATGAGCAATCTTCTCTTTTTTAAGAACCTCATGTAAAAGTTCTGACTTTTCAATAGATGCAGTACCTATCAAAATAGGCTGACCATTTTTTGAAAGTTTTTTGATGGTATCTATAACCGCACTGAATTTTTCATCTTCTGTTTTGTATATCAAGTCATTTAAATCTGCTCTTGTGATAGGTATATTTGTAGGTATAGAAACAACATCAAGTGAATATATTTGAGCAAACTCTGTTGCCTCTGTTTCTGCTGTACCAGTCATTCCTGCTAATTTATCATACATTCTAAAGTAGTTTTGAAATGTGATATCGGCTAGAGTTTGTGTTTCTTCTTTTATCTCTACTTTTTCTTTTGCTTCAAGTGCTTGATGCAGTCCCTCAGAAAAACGACGACCCTCGCTAAGTCTCCCTGTAAACTCATCAACTATAACTACCTCTCCGCTATTTACTACATAATCAACATCTTTTTCAAACAAGTAGTTTGCTTTAAGTGCTTGGTCAAGAGCATGAGGAAGGGAGGAGTTTTCAATACTGTATAGATTTTCAACACCAAAAAGTTCCTCTGCTTTACTTATACCATCTTCTGTGATAAGAACAACTTTATCTTTTTCATCAACACTAAAATGATCATCTTTAGTTAGTTTCAATGCTATTGTATTTGCATCTGAGTAGTCTTGCATCGCTCTGTTTGTTGGTCCTGATATGATAAGTGGTGTTCTAGCTTCATCTATCAAGATGCTATCAACTTCATCAACTATAACAAAGCTATGGTTTCTTTGAGCCATCTCATCGGCTGAGTAGCTCATGTTGTCTCTTAAGTAGTCAAAACCAAACTCATTGTTTGTTCCATAGGTAATATCGCAATTGTAAGCTTTTATTTTTTCTTCTGGGGTAGAGTTACTCTCAAGAACTGCACCAACACTAAAACCTAAAAAGTTATATAAGACACCCATCTCCATAGCATCTCTAGATGCTAGGTAGTCATTGACTGTTACTAGGTGAACTCCCTTGCCACTAAGTGCATTTAAAACTATAGCTAGGGTTGCAACAAGTGTTTTGCCCTCACCTGTTTTCATCTCTGCTATTCTACCCTCATGCAGGACTATTCCACCAATAAGCTGAACATCAAAATGTCGCATATTGAGAACTCTTTTACTTGCCTCTCTAGTGATAGCAAAGGAGTCTTCAAGAACATCATTTAGAGTTTTCTCTTTACTTTTGACACTCTGTCTTATTTCGTTAAATACCTTTTTCAATTCATCATCGCTTAATGCTTCGTATTGAGTCTCTAGTGCATTGATTTTCTTGATTTTCTTGAAATATTTTTTTAATTCTCGGTCATTTGAAGTACCAAAAATTTTACCCATTAATGCTTGTAGCATTGGCATACCTTATTAGTTAAAATTGCTCTTATTTTAGCATATTATTGATTATTATTTGCATAAATTTGATATAATCTCTAAAACAAGGAAATTTATGAAATATATTTTAACCCTACTTCTCTCTTCAACACTAAGTTTTGCATCTACTGATATACTAGATGCACTAGATACAATTAACTCATTTAAGGCAAGTTTTACACAAACTATAAGAGATGACAAAAATAAAGCTTTAGTTTATGAAGGTAATATAATAGCATCTAAACCTCAAAATGCTCTTTGGAGGTACAACAAACCTATAAAAAAAGATGTTTATATAAATAGCTATAGAGTAGTAATAGTAGAGCCAGAGATAGAACAAGTCATCATTAGAAATATAGAGTCAGATTTTGACTTTTTCGAGATGCTAAAAAATGCAAAAAAGATAGATAAAAATACCTATGAGGCAAACTATAGAAAATCAAAATTTAGCATCACTACAAAGAGCGATACTATAGAGTCGATTTCATATATTGATGAGTTTGAAAATAATGTAAAGATAGTTTTTAGCTCTCAAGAGCAGAACAAAAAGATAGACAAAAAGATATATATTCCAAAATACCCTTTAGAGTTTGATGTCATAAGAGACTAGAGAGTTTTTCTATCTCTTTAGGATTGAGAAAGTTTTTCTAAAGAAAAGAAAAGCACTACTGTTGTAGCTATTGCTATTAAAAGTATCGCTTATAGCCTAAGTGGCTTTATCTTTTTGCTAAAGTAAACCCCGAATTTATTCGGGGTTTTTAGGAGTTTGGAGCAGATAGTTTATTTTATCATTGCTGATAGTTCTTCTTTACCTACTTTGTTGAAGTTAAGGTATTTGTAGATCTCATCAGTCATTTCTGGTTTGATCTTACCTGCAACTGTTTCTAAGTACTCTTTAGATGTAGGTAAAGCACCTTTTAAAGCTACAACAGCAGCTAGTTCAGCAGAACCTAGATAAACTTGACTTCCTTTACCTAGTCTGTTGTCAAAGTTTCTTGTCGATGTTGAAAACACGAAAGCATTTACAGCAACTGAAGCTTGGTTACCCATACATAAAGAACAACCCGGTATCTCGGTTCTAGCTCCAGCCATACCAAATATAGAGTAATAACCCTCTTCTTGAAGAGTTTTCTCATCCATCTTAGTTGGAGGACATATCCAAAGTTTGTTAGCTACAGCACCCTCGCCTTTTAAGATCTCGCCAGCTGCACGGAAAAGTCCGATATTTGTCATACATGAGCCAACAAAAACTTCATCGATTTTAGTTTGCATACCAGCTGCATGAATCTCACTCAATGTTTTAACATCATCTGGATCATTAGGACAAGCTAAGATAGGTTCAGTTATTTTGTCCATATCTATCTCGATGATTGCTGCATATTGTGCATCTGCATCTGCTTTTAAAAGATCTGGTTTAGCTATCCATGCTTTCATCTTGTCGGCTCTTCTTTGAAGAGTAGCTGAGTCTTCATAACCTTGAGCTATCAACTCTTCGATAAGAACGATATTTGACTCTAAATACTCTATGATAGGTTCTTTATCAAGACTAACAGCACATGCTGCTGCTGAACGCTCTGCTGAAGCATCTGAAAGCTCAAAAGCTTGTTCTACTTTTAAGTTTGGAAGACCTTCTATCTCTAAAACACGACCAGCAAAAATATTTTTCTTACCAGCTTTAGCAACAGTAAGTAAACCATCTTTTATAGCTTGATAAGGAATAGCATTTACCATATCACGAAGAGTTATACCTGCTTGTAAACTACCCTTAAATCGTACAAGTACAGACTCTGGCATAGTTAATGGCATCATACCAGTTACACCAGCAAATGCTACAAGACCTGAACCAGCGGGAAAAGAGATACCGATAGGGAAACGAGTATGGCTATCTCCACCTGTACCTACTGTATCTGGAAGGCAAAGTCTATTTAACCAAGAGTGAATTACTCCATCACCTGGACGAAGGATAAAACCTTTTCTCTCTGTCCAAAATTTTGGAAGAGTATGTTGAAGGTTTATATCTGCTGGTTTTGGATAAGCCGCAGTATGACAAAAAGATTGCATAGTCATATCAGCACCAAAAGATAGTGCAGCTAACTCTTTTATCTCATCTCTAGTCATAGGACCTGTTGTATCTTGAGAACCAACAGTTGTTGCGATAGGCTCACAATAAACATTTGGCTTGATACCCTCAACACCACAAGCACGACCAACCATTTTTTGTGCTAAAGAGTAACCTTTTCCATTGTCAGTAGGTTGAGCAGGAGTCATAAAAAGATCACCAGCTTTTAGACCCAACGCCTCTCTAGCTTTTGCAGTTAAACCCTTACCTATGATAAGTGGGATACGACCACCAGCTCTCATCTCATCTGGAAGAGTGTTTGGAGATATCTCATAAGTAGAAACTACTTCACCATCTTTTTCTATAGTGCCATCAAATGGTTTAACAGTGATAACATCACCTGTATTTAACTTATCTGTTGGTGCTTGAATAGGAATACATCCAGAGTCTTCTGCAGTGTTAAAAAAGATAGGAGCAATAATATCACCGATAACGATACCACCTGTTCTTTTGTTAGGAATACCTTTAATATCATTACCCATATACCATTGAACAGAGTTTATACCTGACTTTCTTGATGAACCAGTACCAACTACATCACCAACATAAGCTAGCGGGTGACCTTTTTCTTTTAGTTTTTCCATAGTTTCTAGTGGATCTTCCATTCTGTTTACTAAAAATGCTTTTGCATGAACAGGGATATCCGCTCTAGTAAATGCTTCAGATGCTGGAGAAAGATCATCAGTATTTGTTTCGCCAGGAATTTTATATACTGTTACAGTGATCTCTTTTGACATCGCAGGTTTGTTTGTAAACCACTCGCCATTTGCCCAAGACTCTATAACTTCTTTAGCTTTAGCATTTCCTGTGTCCATTAGAGCTTTTACATCATTAAATACATCATAAACAAGAATTGTATTTTTAAGTTGTTCTGCTGCAGTGTTTGCAACTAAACCATCTATCTTAAGAGCTTCAACAAGAGGAGTTACATTGAACCCGCCTAGCATAAGACCTAAAATCTCACATGCTTTTTCAGGTGTGATCGCATCACAGGAAACTTTACCCTGAACTACATCATTTAAAAATGCAGCTTTTACATAAGCAGCATCATCTACACCAGCAGGAATTTTATTTTCAAATATATCCATTAAATAATCTTGCTCTGTAATTGGAGAAGTTTTTAATAACTCTACAAGTTCTGCTGTTTGCTCAGCAGTTAAAGCCAATGGAGGAACACCCTCTGCACCTCTTTGTGCCGTATGTGCTTTATAGTCTTGAATAAACGCCATGATAATCCTTATCTTATAAATTTATAAGGGCATTATATCCAAAAAAAAATTCTAAGTATAATTAGCGTTACTTATAGTATCTATTATGTATGATTTGTTAAGAATAGTAACATTAAAATATAATATTATGAAATATCTATTGATTTATAAAATCTCTCTCACACCCTTAGCATTACTTGATGACAAAACTCCTTCATTTTCCAACTGCTCTATGATCCTAGCTGAACGGTTATAGCCTATTTGTAGCTTTCTTTGAAGATATGAGATAGATGTTTTTCTATCTGTAAGTATTACATTTTTTGCCTCTTCATATAATGAGTCGAGTTCTTCATAAGACTCTTTTTTTGATTCACTTGCATCTAAGTTCTCTTCAACCAAAAAACTTTTATCATAACATGGTTCTCTTTGAGACTTTATAAACTCTACTATCTTTTCTATCTCATCTTCTGTACTCCATGGAGCATGAAGTCGCACAAGTCCAGTTGAGCCCGGAGGAGTAAACAACATATCTCCTCGCCCTAGTAAAGACTCAGCACCCATCTGGTCTAGTATGATTTTAGAGTCGATTTTCTGCCCTACTCTGTATGATATCCTTGATGGTAGGTTTGCTTTTATAAGTCCTGTTACAACATCAACCGATGGTCTTTGAGTAGCCACTACTAAGTGGATGCCAGATGCTCTTGCCATCTGTGCAAGTCTTGCTATAGAGTGTTCTACCTCTTTTCCACTTGTCATCATCAAGTCAGCCAACTCATCGATAACAACAACTATATAAGGAAATGTCTCCCCTCCCTCTTTTTTCACTTTTTCATTATAGTTTTCAATATTTTTAGTTCTAGTTTCTGCCATCAGCTCATAGCGTCTTTCCATCTCGCTTACCATATTGCTAAGGGCTATTATAGCTTGTTTTGGTTTTGTGATGACAGGGGTTAGTAGATGCGGAATATCATTATATATAGAAAACTCTAGCATCTTAGGGTCGATCATCAAAAGTCTAAGCTGGTCTGGAGAGTTTTTATAAAGAAGTGAGAGTATCATCGCATTTATACCGACACTTTTTCCACTCCCTGTTGTTCCTGCTATGAGAAGATGAGGAAGTTTTTTAAGGTCTGTTATAAATGGTTTTCCTACTATATCTTTGCCAAGGGCGATAGTAAGAGGAGATGATGAGTCTTTAAAAAGTTTAGAATCAAGTAGTTCTCTTAAGTATATAGTATCAACACTATCGTTAGGGATCTCAATACCTACAACATCTTTACCAGGTATAGGCGCTTGAATACGAATAGTCTCAGCAGATAAAGCCATAGCTAAATCATCTTGTAAGTTTAGTATTTTACTTACCTTTACATTTGCTGCTGGCTTAAACTCAAAAGTAGAAACAACAGGACCTGCATAAGTCCGAACTACATCACCATCTATTTTAAAATGAGCTAGTTTTTCTATCAAATATCTTATCTTATCATCAAGCTCACTCTCATCTATGTTGTGCTTAGTGTTGTCTGCTTTTTGTAAAAACTCTACAGATGGAAGTGTAAAGTTTTTAGGCTTTTCTACCCTACCTTTATCTATGTTTTCTAAAAGTTTAGTATTTTCTTCTAGTTCATTTACGACCAAAGCATTTTTTTGCTCTTTTACTTTTAAGGCAATATCTACAATAGTAGTTGTTTTTTTATCTTCAGCACTTTCATCTTGCACATCTTCTTTTTCTTTTTCTTTTTTATTGTCTTGTGTTTCTTGTGTTTCTTCTTTTTCTTCTTTTTTCTTTTCAACTACATGAGTTTTCTCAACTTCTATATATTCAACCTCTTTATGCTTATCTTGCCTTAGATAAGATGGCTTATCATACTCATTATTTAAAGCTAAATCCTCTTCAAAATTCTCAACTATCTTTTCTTTTTTGAAATTTTCTTTTAAAACTAGAACTAGCTCTTTCATACTTTTGTTTGTAAACAAAAGAATAGAGATAGATAGAGTGACAAAGCACAAGATCCAAAGCCCAAAAAGACCTATATATGGAGATAAAAAGTCACTAAAATTTGCACCTATCTTTCCTCTAAACTCATTTTCAATGAGCATAGACTGAGCTAAAAGAAAGGAAAAAAGCAACAAAAAAGAAGCGATAGTTAGTTCAAATTTTCTTACACCAAAAGAACTTTTTTTATACAGATAATATAGAGGTATCAAAAACAGAGGTATATATAGGTAAGATATATATCCAAAATATTGATGATTGTATGTAGAAAAAGTAGCACCGTAGATTCCTATGAGTCCACTCCCTCCAAATGCAGTAGCAAAACTTAAGTAGATTAAGATCCCAAATGTAGCGATAAATAGAGTTTCTTTCAAATTAACTTGCCTTTAAAAATAGAGATAAAATTTAATAAATTGAAGTATATCTAAAAATCCTACAAATAGTTAACTAAACTAAGCTTTGCTACTTTACCAACTGTTGAAAGCATAGCTTCAAAGTTCATAGTTAGCGTTGTTAGTGAAAGCGATGCTTCTGCTAAGTCTGTATCGATAACTTGAGAACGAAGGGTCATTGTGCTTAACTCTAAAAGTTCCGTTCTCTCAATAGAAGCTGTGAGAGAGTTTGACTGAGCTCCCACCATCGAGTGTGTTCTAGTGATGTGATCTTGCATATCAATAACCATAGCAATAGAGTTTTCAATACCTATGTTTCTTAGGCTACCGCTAGAAGTATCTGGGTAGGTTTTATAGTTTTCTACTGCTGTTATCATCTCGTCTAGTTCTTTGAAGAAATCTGTTTTAGGATCACGAATAGTTAAAGAGTTGTTAGAGTTGAAAGTTTCCACAGATGCATCTGAAGTGAAATCATTACTATTTGAGTCATAAAGAGATAGTGTAGCTTGTGTACTTGTTGAGTTTACCTCTCTAAACTCTATCTTTCCATCATGTGTTAGATATGTGCTTCCGATTTTATTTGCATCTTCTATTGCTGT
>JAERRX010000081.1 GCA_016735225.1 Sulfurimonas sp.
AGATATGGTTATGGTAGAAAATTTGCTCAACTTAGAATAAAAACAACAGATATTAAATTACCACAAGATAGTAATGGTAGTCCAGATTGGGATTTTATGGAAAACTATATTAAATCATTAGCATATTCAAGTAACATATAAAACAAACAATGAAACGGAGGATATGACAAGGCAATAGTAGTAAAAATATACTACCTTGTCTTTTAATATATAGCTACTCTTTAAAGTCAATCACAAAACTGCCATCTTTATCTACACCTATATAAACAGAGGTAGGCATCTTATCGTTACCCATTTTTGATAAGATCTCTTTTGAAAGAGTTGGAAGAACTTTTGTGTTTATGATGTGTTCTATGTTTCTAGCTCCACTTTGAACTTCTGTGCAACGAGAAACTATCTGCTCTACTACTTTTTTATCATACTCTAGTAGCATTTTATTGTTAGCTAGAAGTCTTTTTTGCAGTTTGGCAAGTTTAAGAACTGTTATAGCTTTCATAGCTTCATCATTTAGACTTAAAAATGGGATAACTGTCATACGACCTAGGAGAGCAGGTTTAAAGTGCTGAGTTAATGCAGGGCGAATTTTTGACTCGATTTGCTCTATATCTATCTCTTTGTTAGTCGCACAATAGTTTTCTATAATATCTGTGGCTAGGTTACTTGTTAAGATGATGATAGTATTTTTAAAACTAATCTCCTTGCCCTCGCCATCACTTAAAACCCCCTTATCAAACACTTGATAAAAAAGCTCCATAATATTTATATGAGCCTTTTCAACCTCATCTAATATAACTACAGAGTATGGGTTTTTTCTTACAGCCTCTGTAAGCATTCCACCCTCTCCATATCCTACATAACCTGGAGGTGAGCCTATGAGCCTACTCACTGTATGGCTTTCTTGAAACTCACTCATATTGACAGTAACAACTTGTTTTCTACTACCAAATATTTGTTCTGCTAGAGTAAGCCCTGTTTCTGTTTTACCAACTCCACTAGGACCAACAAGCAAAAATATACCATTTGGTTGATCTGGGTCAGTTATGCCACTTTTTGCTGAACGAATGATCTCGGCTATCTCATCATGAACATGATCTTGACCCTTGATATTTGTTTTGAGTCTTGTCTCAAGCTCTAGCATCATCTTAGCTTCATCTCTAAGCATCTTGCCAAGAGGAATACCTGTCCAGTCTGAAACAACCTGTGCAACTGTGTCTGGGTTTACCTCAACCTCGATAAAACTATTTTCTTCTTTTAGTTTATCTAGTTTTTTCTCGATTTTAGATAGTTGTGTTTTTAATGTTTCCTTCTCTTTTTCATCTTCAACAACTAAAATTTCTGCTCTTTTAGCAAGTAGCTCTTCTGCTGTTGTTTTTTGTGCTTCAAACTGCTCTTTTAAGATAACTATCTCTTTTTGTACCGCATCTATGGTGCTAGAATTTTTATCTAGTTTTTCCTTATCTACTTTTATATTGTTATCTATATCTCTACTTAGTGCATCTTTTTCACGATGCAGAGCTTCTAACTCTTTTTCTTTATCTTCTAGCTTTGCTGGTTTTGAAGATAGGTTGATCTTTATCCTAGCACAAGCAGTATCAAGAAGGTCTATGGCTTTATCTGGTAAAAAACGACCTGTTATATATTTATCTGAAATTTTAACCGCTGCTTCTATAGCATCATCTCTAACCGTAACACCATGAGCATCTTCATAAAAACTTTTTAGTCCTCTAAGTATGAGTGTAGCCATATCAACACTTGGTTCATTGAGTTTTACGAGCTGAAAGCGTCTAGCCATTGCTGGGTCTTTTTCAAAATACTTCTTGTACTCACTCCATGTTGTGGCAGCTATGGTGCGAAGCTCACCACGAGCTAAGGCTGGTTTTAAAATATTTGCCGCATCATCTGAACCACCATCTGATCCGATGAGAGTATGAGCTTCATCTATAAATAGTATGACAGGAATTTCAGAAGATTTAACCTCATTTATCACTCCCTTTAGTCTATTTTCATACTCACCCTTAACACTTGCTCCAGCTTCTAGTAGAGCCATATCAAGACTTAAAAGTTTTACATTTTTAAGTAGCGATGGTACATCTCCTAGAGCAATTTTGAGCGCTAAACCCTCTATAACTGCTGTTTTACCAACTCCAGGTTCTCCAACACAGATAGGATTGTTTTTTCGTCTTCTTGCGAGTATATCAACCATCTGTCGTATCTCTTTTTCTCTACCAAACACTGGGTCTATCTTGCCCTCTTTAGCATTAGCGGTTATATCTAGGCAATATTTTTGTAAAAAACCACCCTCAGAAGTACTGGTACTGTCGCCTGATGATAAAGCACTATTCATACTAGCTTCAACTTGCTCAGAAGAATCTTTTAAGATATCAAAAAAGTTATTTTCAAGTGTTTCTTTGTTTATCTTTTTAAGTAGATCTAAGTAGCGACCATTGACATAATAGTTTTTTCTACTCAAAAGTGCTAAAAGAAATGTAGCGGAACGAATCTTGTTTTCTTGTATATCTATAGAGCTTTTTACCCAAGCATCTTGAATAAGCTCAAGAAGTAGTGGAGAAAATACTGGTTTGTTACTATTGCCACTATTTAAGTCTTCTAAATCAGCATTTATTGAGTGTTTAAACTCCTCTGTGCTAACACCAAAGTGTTCTAGTATGATGATAAAATCACTCTCTTTTTCCTCTAGTAGTTTAAAAAGTAGATGCTCTGTTGTTATCTCATAGTGAGTTCTATCGACACAATATCCAACACCGCTATGCAAGATGCTTGTCATCATCTCATTTAGATGTAATAGAAGAGATTTTATATTATTTGTTACCATTTTAAGTCCTTGTATTGATGTTTATTTAAAACTAATGTTCGTGGTGCTTTATCTTTTTTTTCATCTCCTAGCCAACTATTTAAACCAAGTCTTGACTCATTATCACCAAGCAAGAGAGGCTGAGAGTGTGCATCTTTTAAGATAAGAACCATCTCCCAGTCCAATGACTGTGTTATATAAAGTCCTATCATATTTCTTAGCTCTTTAAACTTTTGTGTATGTGGCAATAGTTGGTTAAAGTTTTTCATACTAAGCTCTTTAACTAATATACGAAACTTACCCATACGATCTTTTATTTTACTTCCTAGATGCAAGTCATCATCAAGAGTAGAGTTGTTCACACCGAGTGAGCATAACTGAGTTTTAGGTATATCTGCCATCTGCTCAATACACTGAACTATCTCTACATCATCATGCCTAATTATATCGCAAATCAACACTCTTAGAGCTTCTGCTGAACGAGGATAGTGCATATTTAAACCCGCATATCTTAGTAGAGAGTATTTGTCACTATACTTATCTCTTAGCTCTCCTTTTGGCATACCAGAAAACAGATGTAAAAAGTCTAGTGCCTTAGAGTCTTTAAACTCATCTATCCTGATACCTAGTCTATTTTTTTTCCATATTTCAAAATAAGCTTTATATATAGGCATATTAAAAATATCGATAAACTCTCTCATAGCGGACTTGTCGTTTAACTCTTCATCTAGTAGTGACTCGGTATAAAAAGTTGGAAGTGGCGAAGACTCTCCATAAAGCCCCATAAAAGTTACCGTAAGCTTTATAAAATCATCAACTTCTTTTATATCTGTAATATCGCTCTTGGGAAAATCAAGAGAAAGTCTAGGGTGAACACGAATTTTTTTCTTTTTTGAGTCATCTTTGCTTTTAGCATCTAGCTCTAGTAACCGCATAGCTTGTATATATGTAAACTTGCTAGCTTGCTCAAAAAGTTGTTTTTTTAAATCAATTTTTTGTTGCCCAAAACTGCTGCCCATGATAGACTTTCTCCTGTTACTTTTTCCTCTACTTCAAGCTCTACAAATGTATTTAAAGCGGTATAAGAACTTAAAAAATTAAGAATCACACTACAAAAAAGATACATATCTCCTATAGATGCAAAGTGGTCCTGTCTTACTTGCATCTTTACTTTATGCCCTTTTAGCAGGTAGCCTCTACTTACCTTATCTATAGGTTCTATCTCAAAGCCGACTATAGCATCTATTTTTTTTTGATTTTTAGCAACCTTTACTTTGTCTCTATTGTTTGAAAATATATAAAGTTGTAGCATCTCTTTAAAAGTTTTCATATCTGCTAGTGTCAGTAGGTTTACACTTAAGTGAGAGATAAATTGCCATAAGCTTTGCTCATCTATGGGGGCATCTATCTGAACTGTACAAGGTGTGATATTTTTAAAAGTAGTAAGTTCTGGAGAGCTATCTGTACTCTCGCATATCTCTCCTAACTGTAAACGCTCAGAAGCTAAAGCATTTGTACAGCTTATTTTTATGGACAAAACTTCTTTTTTTGTTGGCAGTTCATCCGCATAGTGCAAGCCTATATATATCTCTTCTTGTGCATTAGCAATAGAGGTTTTCCTATATACTTGATAGATATTTTTACTATCATCTTTTTTCTCAAAAGATTCAAATGCACTATATTTCTTCTCCTCAAGCTCTCCTTGAACATATCCTGTAACACTTTTTATATCATACACTTTATAGCTGTCGGTATATCTCAATAGTGGTCGCACATGTATAAGCTCTTTTTTATGTGTCAAGATTACAGGCTCAGCTTCGCTCTCAAATATATTACTAAGAGGAGTGCAAAAAAGTTTTATACTGTTTTTAGGTATAGAGCTGAGGTTTACCAAGGACTTTTTAAAATTAAACACTATCTTAAACTTAGTGAGATTTTTAAGTTTTTTTAATTCCTCTAAGCCTTTAAGCTTAAAGAAAAAAAACTTTTCAGGAAGAACAAAATATTCTTGCAAGATTCTATATCCAGTAAAACTATTGTTTGGATAGTTAAAAATTGAGTTTTGGCTGTTAAAACCCTCACATTTAAGAGCATCTTTTTTTAAAATAATATTAGTAGCATTATCTATTTCTAAATATATATTCTCAAGACAAGACTCTAAGAGCATAAAAATATTTGAAGCATTAGCATAGCTGTCACCTAGATAAAAACTAAGCTCATCTATATCCAATGAAGATATATCTACATTTTGGGAAAATATCTCTAAGCTTAAGGAGGTTTTATCATTTTCTTTAAGGTTGTAAATGGATTGTTTTAGCTCGATAGGGTAGATACTAAGATCTGAGGTTACACTAAAACTGCACTGCACATCATCAACATACTTAGAGTTTATCAAAGTACCTTTAGGAACTTTAAGTTTACTCCGCAAAACAACTTTTGGACTAAACTCTAAGATAGAAAAAGCAGGAATTGGTCGTAAATAATGTGGAAACAAGATATTCATAAGACCATGAACAATCTCTGGAGATTCATCATCTAGTTTTTGATTTAGTAAGGCGGTTAAAAAAGAAACACCCTCTAAAAGTCGCTCTACATCTGGGTCTGAACTACTTGCACTAAGTAAAGGTGCCGCTGCTGGATGCTCTTTTGAAAACTCTTTAGCTAAACTTCTAACATTTCTTAGTTCATTTTGAAAATGTTCTTCAAATGATTTACTCTTCATTGACTACTACTTTACCATCTGGATTTATAGTTGTTTGAAAGACTACATCTATATTTTTATAATTTTTCAACTGTGCTTCTATCTTAAAATGCATCATCGTTGTTTTTTCATCTTTTTTATCATATATCACTTTGACATTCTCTAGCCTTGGCTCAAACTTTAAAATAGTATTGATGAGGCTATTTTCCATCTCTCTTGTATATTCTCCATAAGATTTATCATGAAAGTTTGTTATATCTGGAATACCAAAGTCATAGGAGATGACTGCACTACCTTGCTTTGTTGATAGTATGTTTTGTATATATTTTAGTATAGACTGGAGTTCGATATCTGCACTTAGTGCATCTGGACGATAAGAGCCATCTGTGTCCATATTTGCAACTCTTTCAAGTAGTCGTTCTTTAAACATATACCAACCTATATTGTTATTTCAGGGAAGACCCCTGAAAATTAAGATGACTTTGGTTGTTTCCAATCATCTTCAGCTTCTACACCATCTGGCTCATAAGTAACTGTGATCTTTCCATAAGAAAATGAGATAACTTCCATATCGTGATATGGTTTGTTTTCTTCAAGAAATGTAAGTGGTTTATACTGTCTAGTCGTTACAACTATAGCTTCTTCAAGTTTTACAGTATAGTAATGCTCCTCTTGACCCTTTGTGTTGATACGAAAATATTTTAGCTCAAATGTTTTCATCTGCTCACCAGATGTAACAGCTTGCATAAGTTTTGGCGAAGCTTGATCTAAATGTTTGGTGATACTAAAAGGAAGGTGAACTCTTTGTCCTGTTGGAAGTCCCGTATGAGTATCACGAGGAATCTCTATATTATGCTCAATCCCATAAACTAAGATAGTTTTTTCACGACCTTTTTGAGCAACATCACCCTCTATCTTACCCTGATTTGTACCCTCTAATGTTAAGTAACTTGTCATTGCCATTTTATATCCTTTTTTATGTTTGTTTTATTCTTTTTCTAGTTTACCAACAAGTGATAACTCAAATGATGAACCCATATACTTAAAGTGAGGTACTACTTTTAGTCCCACTTTATACCAACCTGGATCACCCTCAACATCACTTACAACTATCTGTGCTTTGTGTAGTGGTCTTCTACTTCTAACACCAGCAGATGGGTTGTCTTGATTTGAGACATATTGACGAATCCAGTTGTTAAGTTCATCTTCTAGCTCTCCTCTTGATTTCCAAGTACCGATATTTTCTCTTTGTATCACTTTAATATAGTGAGCCAATCTTGAAACTATAAATGTATATGGAAGTTGAGTTCCGAGTTTATAGTTTAGCTCCGCTTGTTTACCCTCTGGAGTATCCGCAAATACTTTTGGTTTTTGAACTGAGTTTGCAGAAAAGAAGGCTGCATTATCGCTACCTTTTCTCATAGTAAGAGCTATAAAGCCCTCATCCGCAAGCTCTAGCTCTCTTCTCTCAGAGATCAAAATCTCTGTAGGGATCTTAGTTTGAAGTGCACCCATAGACTCATAGTTATATATAGGCAAGTCTTCAACAGCACCGCCACCTTGTGGTCCTATGATGTTTGATGACCATCTATAAGATGCAAAACTTTTAGTTATATTTGCACCAAATGCAAATGCTGAGTTACCCCATACAAAGTCATCATTTGAGCCACTTACATCCTCTTCATATCTAAAACTTTTTACTTTTTTACTATCCTCACCATAGGGGGTGCGAAGCAAAAACCTTGATACTGTTAAGCCCATATTGCGAGAGTCTTCTGACTCTCTAAATGAACGCCATTTTGTATATTGAGGCATCTCAAAGATAGATTTTAAATCTTTTAGTTTTGGTAACTCTGAAAAGTTATCAACACCAAACATCTTTGGACTTGCTGCTCCTATGAAAGGTGCATGCATCATAGTCGCAACACTAGAAAGGCTTTGCATTAAAGCTATATCTTCTGCTCCACTACTAAAGTCATAATTGCCTAACATCATCCCATAAGGTTGCCCACCAAATTGTCCAAACTCTGCTGTGTAGCCTGTCTGGTAAAGAGTAGATTTTGTGATGTCAGATGCATCTTCAAAATCATCAATAAGCTCATCTTTTTTT
>JAERRX010000156.1 GCA_016735225.1 Sulfurimonas sp.
ATCCAAATAAATATAAAAACCAACTACTTAAAAAGGCTTTAAATTTGCAAAATTCTCAGAAATATATTAATTGTTAATTAAGTTTAAAAAAGATAGACTTAATTGTAGTTAATGCAAGTATAGACACTCAAACTATAAGTGGTGTTTAAAAAAGAACCTATGAACTTCTCCTGCTAGAGTTGATGTCCCAACTCTTTTTATCTTTATACTTGCATTCAAATCTCTATCAATTTCAAAATGCTTATATCCCCATGGTTGAAACTAGGGGCTTTATGCTAAATTTTGCTAAGTATAAAGATGCGGCCTAAGACTGCATCTTTAAGTATTTATCTTAATTTTCAATCACAAAAAATGATCTAACAGCATACACACCTTTAGTAGATATCGCTATTTGCATAGCTTCTTGTGCTTCATAATTGCTTTTTACTTTACCAAAAAGTTCTACAGCACCATTTTTAACACTTACATCTATCTTCATTGAGTGTATGTTTGAACTCATAAGAAATGCATAGTTTATAGCACCTAGTATTAAAGTATCGTTGATTTTACCTTTACTTTTGTTATAAAACTTGTTAGTAGCCTCTTTTGTATAGATATATTTATCATCTATACCTTGCTTAACTAACTGTGTTTGTGACTTAGTTTTTTCTACTAATGTATCACTTTTTTCTTTAGCTTTTTGTAGTGCTTCATTTGCTAAATTTTTAGTCTCTTTTGTAGTCTCTTCTGCACTTTTGATTGATTTTTGTTTTAGCTCTTTTGCATCTATCTTGGCTTTGTAGATGATCGCTTCAGCTTTTGACTTAGCATCTTGGACCAATAGATCTGCTTTGACTTGAGCATCTTTGACTATCGCTTTAGCTTTTTTGTCGATTGTTTGAGACTCTGTAGAACTTGCTAAAAGTGCAGAGGTAACAAATAAGCCAGCTACACTTCCTGCGATCAATACTCTCGATATTACTTTTTTCATTTTACTTTTCTCCATCTTTATTCATCGCTTTTTTAGCTCCATCTACCATACCGTTAAATGCACCTTTTGTTATGTTTAACATTTTTTCAGAGAGATCTTTTATCTCTTCTTTGAGTGTCTCAGAAGCTTCTAAGGCTTTTTCTTTTGCACTAGAAGCAAACTCTGAGCCTCTTTCTTTTAGACATTCGACTGCAATTTCTGCCGTTCCTGTTGCCATCTCTTTTAGGTCAGATGTAGTATCTTTTATCTCTTTTATACTTGATTCAAGCACAGCTTTTGAAGCTTCGGTAGTTTTTGTAGCCAATGAGTTAAGTATATCTAAAAAAGCATCTTCTACAGCTTCTAAATCTTCTATGGTTTCTTTAACATCTTCTTCTATAAAATCTTTAGTGCTTTGCTTAGCATCTAAAAGTTTAGCTTTTGTTTTTTCAACAGCTTGCACAAGACCTTCTTCAGTCCCTTTTATAGCACCCTTAGTTATATCTTCTACATTTTTACCAGCCTCTTGAGCGGCCGTAATAGCTTCAGTAATTACTGCTTCTGCTACCTCTTTAGCTTTTTCTAAACTCAATCTACCATTGATTAGTGCATTTTGAGTAGCTTCTTTTGTTATCTGTGTAACTTTTTGCTCAACATCGCTACCCTCTTCGATAACAGACTTGACACTTTGGTTTATTGTTTCTTTCATCAAGCCTAAAATCTCAGCACTTTTAAGTTTAGTATGAGTAACAGAATCTTCTATATTACCCTTAATATCATCAGAAAAAGAAGATGCTGCCTCTTTTGCACCACTCAAGCCATCTTTTAGCTTAATTGCTAAAGCATCTCTTTGCTCTTGAAGTTTATACTTTGTTTTTAGTAGCTCTATGTCGATATTGTTGATGCTTTCTTTAGAGATCTCACTGATACCATCAATAGCCCCAGATACAGCCGCTTCTATATGCTCTTTTGTAGCATCTTTTGCAATCTCTAATTCACTTACAGCAGATGAAACTGCCTCTTTTGAAATTTCGCTTACATCCGTAACTCCACTACCTGCATTTTTTATTGCTTTTGAAACAGCATCTTCGACTATTGCTTTAAGCTTATCGGCATCTACTTTACCAGCACTGTATGCTTTTTTAATATCTTGAGATATCTCTTTTTTCATTTTATCTAACATTATGTAACTCCTGTTTATATTTTATCTAACGATTAGAAGTATATATGATTTAAGGTTTACATTCTGTTACCTAAGTAACAAACTGTTACCTAAGTAACAAAAATTTATGATATTTCAATCTTTAGTCTTGCAAGCTTCGTAAAATCTTTTTCTTAAGACCTAGCCCATTTCATAAAAAGCACTCTTATACTCTTTTAAATTCTGTTTCGTTTAAATAACATTTATTATCAACTACTATAATTACAAAAAATATAAAAGGCTATAGATGAAAAAAACTATACTTACACTCACGATCTCCTCGGCATTACTTTTGACTGCTTGTTTTGATGAGAAAAAAGAGCTTAAAAAAGAAGATGTAACTGCACTAAAAACTCAAGAACAAAAAGTGGCTTATGTTATTGGTTCTCAACTTGGTAAACAGCTTCTCATGTCTAAAGATGATCTTGACTTAGATGCTATGAAGCTAGCAATACAAGATGTTTTTTCAGGTACTAAGCAAAGACTTAGCAATGAAGATATGAGTAAAGCTATGGAGCTTTATGCTAAAACAAAGCAAAAAAAAGAGGCACAGATGCTAGAAAAGTTCTCAACTCAGAACATAAAAGAAGGCAAGGCATATCTTGAAAAAAACAAGAAAAAAGATGGTGTCATAACTCTTGAAAGTGGACTCCAGTACAATATCATCAAAGAGGGCAAAGGAAACTCTCCAAAGCTAGGCGATACAGTACTTGCTCACTATAGCGGAACTCTTATAAATGGTGAGGTTTTTGATAGCTCTTATGAGAGAGGCGAAGCAGTGATTTTCCCCGTAGATGCTGTTATAAAAGGCTGGAGCGAAGCTTTAGTAAAAATGAAAGTTGGAAGTAAGTGGCATCTAGTTATTCCATCTGAACTTGCTTATGGAAAAAGAGGTGCTCCACCGAGTATTGGTCCAGATGCTACACTTGTTTTTGATGTTGAACTACTAGAAATCAAGTAAGTTTTTTTATAAAAACTACCTTTAAGTAATTATCCTCCTTAAACTTTGGATCAACTCTAAAGTCTTTTGCAAGAGAGAAACTCTCTTGCACTTTAAACCCTATTTTTAACTCTTTAAAAGCTCTATCTATAAAACCCCTAAAAGTCATCATAGAAAAATTTGCCGAGTTAGTAGATGCTACTATGAGTCCATTTTTAGAGCTTATCTTTATAGCCTCTTTTAAAAGGTTTACATAGTCTTTAGATGCTGAAAAGGTATGCTTTTTACTTCTTGCAAAACTTGGCGGATCTAGCACAACTATATCAAAAGACAACTTTTTTCGCACAGCATACTTAAAGTAGTGAAAAACATCTTCAACTATAATATCTTGAGTAGATGCATCTATCTTGTTTATGCTAAATTGTTCTTTTGTTTTAGCTAGGCTTCTTTTTGCTAGGTCAACACTTGTTGTTTTACTAGCTCCACCCATAGATGCAAAAACTGAAAAAGCTCCTGTATATGAAAAAGTATTTAGAGTAGTTTTTCCTTTTGAGTACTTATCTCGCAAAGTTTTTCTTACCTCTCTTTGGTCTAAAAAAACACCAACCATTGCCCCATCATCCAAATAGATAGCAAAGTTTACACCATTTTCTTTTACTATGAGAGGGCAGGGGGCAGTTGAGCCAGATATAAAATCCTCCCCATCTTCTAAAAAGCTCCCCTTCACATCAAATCTCTTTTTTTGATAGATGCCCTTGTATTTTACTGCTGACTTTAAAGCTTTTAAGATCTCTTCTTTAAACACATAGATGCCCTCTGAATACCATGTGATGAGATAATATCCATCAAAATAGTCAATACTCAAACCACCTATCCCATCGCCTTGTGTATTGAAAACTCTAAAGGCTGTTGTGTAGCTATCGGAGTAAAAGTCTTCTCTGTATTTTATAGCATCTACGATTTTTCTTTCAAAAAAAGAGCTATCTATCTTTTCATCTTTATCTAAAGACAATACCCAGCCATAGCCCTTGTTTTGTATGCCATAGTATGCTTTTGCGATAAACTTTTTTTTGCTATCTACTAAGTTAAGTATTTGACCTTGTTTACCTAGCTTATCTATATTTGCTATAGATTCTCTTGTTAAAAGTGGATATCCATCTTTGTAAGCATCCACAAACTCTGGTTTTATGAGTAAATCTATCTCTTGTTTCATATTTATGCAACCTTATAAGCTATTATAGTATAAAAATAGTATAAAATTCGATAAAATATTTTATACAATCAAATGAGGTACAAATGGCATCTATAAACAACAAAACGACTGGGTTTTCACTTGCAAAAAGAAGAGAGATTAAAGGTGATGATTTTTACGATGTAAAAAAGATAGGTGACTTAAGTATAGCTATCGTTTGTGATGGAGTTGGTAGTGCGACTGAGGGGGCAGCAGCAGCACTAAGAACTACTACATACCTTATGAATAATTTTAAAATTCGTCCTAAACTTTGGAGTATAGAAAAGAGTTTTAAAACTTTTATAAGTTCCATAAATGCTATCTTATATCAAGAGTCTATGCTAAACTATGAGAGCAGTGAGTTAGTTACAACTCTATGTATAGTGGTTATTCAAGGCGATAAACTCTATGGTGCTAATGTCGGTGACTCGAGAGTTTACCTTCATCGAGACCATAAACTAAGCCAACTCTCACTAGACCATGCGATGGATGAAAAGGGTTATGAAAATGTTCTCACTCAAGCCATAGGTATAGACAAAGAGGTAGAACCTTTTTACTTTGAAAATATTATTCAAGATGGTGATAAAGTCTTGCTTTGTAGCGATGGGCTTTATAATGTTTTACAACATGATGAGATAGAGGCTACTATAAGTAGAGGAGCTTCATCTTTAGTCAAAAAAGCATCTAAGCTTCTTGATGACAACCTACCAGATGACACCACCGCCGTTGTTATAAACATAGACAAGACAGATGACTTACAGCTTTTAAAAAACCAAAATATTACTATACCCAGTAGTTTAAAAAAAGGTCAAGTTATTGATGAGTATAAACTAGAAAAGTCACTCATTCAAAATGATAGAACTTGGTTATGTAGCAAAAAAACAAAACAATATGTCATAAAGTTTGCACCAAAAGAGGCGATAGATGATGAGGCAATGTTAGATATTTTTGTCAAAGAAGCTTGGAATGCAAAAAGGTTAAAAGCGGACTTTTTTCCAAAGGCAGTTATACCAAAAAACAGAACTTATCGCTACTATGTTATGCAACTTTTTTCAGGAGAAGATCTTGACAACTACTTAGATATAAGAAAGATTACTATTGATGATGGCATCGCTTTGGCAGATACTCTTTTAAAAATGTCACAATTTTTACTAAAATTTGACCTAGTTCATGGAGATATAAAACCGCCAAATATCATGATATCTAAAGATGAAAATGAAAGCTTAGAGTTTAAAATCATCGACTATGGAAGTATTACTGAAATATTTTCAGACAGTTCAAAAGCTGGAACTCCAAGCTTTTTATCTCCAGAAAGATTTAAAAATGCTGCCATAAACGAATCTAGTGAAATTTTTTCCATAGGAGTAAGCATCTATCTATCTTTAACAGGCAAATACCCTTATGGAGAGATAGAGCCTTTTCAAACTCCAACATTTAAAGAGGCTAAAAAGCCCAGTTTTTACAACAACAATATTCCAAACTGGCTAGATAGTGTGATACTTCGCTCTATCGCACTAGACAAAGAACTGCGATATGCTCACTACTCAGAGATGTCATTTGAGCTAAACAACCCAAAAAAAGTAAAATCATTTTTTTCTAAAAATACAACAATTATGGAACGTTCTCCATTGGCTTTTTATAAGACAAGTTTTATCATAATGACACTTATAAACATTACTCTTCTTATATGGATGAACTCTTAAAATATGAGATGGTTAAACTTTTTTCACAGCAAAACAACTCATCTAAGACACTCATTTGGAAGAGGAATAAATGCTAGCATCTCCCCTAAAGAGGAAGAACTTTTTGACAAATCATCTGAAGCTTTTGAAAAAAGGCAGATTTTAAAAGCTTATGAATATTTTTTTAAATCATTGGAAAATTTTTCAGATGAAAACTCAAATCACAACATAAGTACAAAACTAAAAGATGATAAGTTAGAATTTGAGATATTTCAAGGAGGTGCTAGAGTAAAAGGCTTTGTTACAAATGAAGAACTTTATGCTGAAGTGATTATGATCAAAACAGCAGATGCTCAAGTAGCTTTAAAGAGGTATATATTACAAAGAAACTATCAACTTACTTACTCCTCTTACTTTAGCGATAAAGAGTTTATAAAACTAAAACTTTCTCAAGACAATATAACAGCATCTCCTCAAAAAATATTTTTCCCACTAAGAGAGATATCTTTAACTGCCGATCTTGATAAGGAGTATATAAAGAGTGAATTTCCCGATATTAGCTTAGAAGATATGAAGCATCTAGGTAAACCCTCTCAAGATGAGCTAAAAATCAAGTACGACTTCTTGCATCTATGGATAGAAGAGCTTGAGATGAAGATATTGACTCTTCCAACAAATGACAATACTGGAATGAAATCATTTTTATATCTAAGCTTTCTTTTTAAAGTTGATTATCTTCTTAGTCCTAAATGTGAAATATATCAAAAGATTAGTAAAAAAATTCAACAATACTTTAATGATGAGAGCATCTCGCCAGAAGCAAAGAATGATAAACTTTATAGATATATTCAAAAATTAGATAAGCTATCTTTTGAAGAGTTTAGAAGTAATTTTTATAGTGCTAAATACACTTTCGACCCCCTAGAAAAAAACTCTCAAGAAGAGATAAGCAATTTTATTAGTGAATCATTTGTAAAAATAAGATGGTATAAAAACAACCGCTATAAACAGATAATACCTACTATCTACTCATATATTCCTTTTTATTTATTGTACAATTATGGCTTAAACCCTATAGTAAAATCACTTATTCATACACTAGTAGAGATTCAAAATCCAACTTATTTTAAAGCCTTAGACTGCACATCCCTTTATGATGAAAAAAAAAATACCTTTAGTAAAAAAGCTATTTTTGCTAGAATAGATGAGCCGATATTAGCCAATAAAACTAAGTTTAAGTCCTTAAAAACCTTTGGTTCTAAGCTAAACTTTTCTTCTATGAACGAACTTTGCAACAGCTATCTACTTCAACTAAAACATCTTGATTTCGAGGAGATATAAAATGAATACTCAAGATATACTAGACTTATGTGTAGATAGTATCATCCAAATAATGACTCCTCATGGCTCTGGAACAGGTTTTATCATAGATGACTTGATCATTACAAATTCACATGTAGTAAGTGGCTTAAAAGAAGTTGTCATAAGCTCAAAGCTCATAAAAAGGTCTATTGCTCAAGTTGTCTATGATGATAGCGACTATGATTTAGCTTTTATACAGTTTGATTTTAAACCAACTTCTAACCCTCTGAGCCTATCTTCCTCATCTGTTAAAGATGGTGATACTACTATCGCTATTGGACATCCTTATGGGCTAAACTACACAGCAACAGAGGGGATCATCTCAAAAGCATCTAGGCTTCAAGATGATTTAGAATATATTCAAATAGATGCTGCTATCAACCCTGGAAACAGTGGTGGACCACTTTTAAATATAGATGCCAAGGTCATAGGAGTAAACACTTTTATAGTCCAAAATGCAAACAACCTAGGCTTTGCTCTCCCATACTTTTATGTTGAAGAAACAATAGAGAATTTTAAACAGATCAAAGAGATAAATATCATAAAATGCCCCTCTTGTAAAAACCTCATAAAAGAAAAAGAGATCAAAAACGACTACTGTTTTGAATGTGGGACAAAACTTGAAGTTGCAAAACTTAGAAGAAAAGGGTATAAACCATCTGGTGCTACAAAACTTGTTGAGGAGATACTCTCTTCTTTGGATATAAATGTTACTCTAGCAAGACGCTCACAAGCATCTTGGAGGGTCGAGAGCGGAAGTGCTAGAGTAGAGATAAACTACTATGAAAATGGCATAATCATCGGGGACTCAAAGCTGTGTCAAATACCTAAAAACAAGATAAATGAAATATATGACTATCTTTTAAGTGAAAATGAGAAACTCTCTTACTTGCAGTTTTCTATAAATGAGAACAATATATATCTTTCCTATCTTATAGTTGACTCCTCTTTAACACTTCAAGAGGGTAAGATAGCTTTTCAACATCTATTAAGCTTATCTGATGAGTACGATGATATACTAATAAATAAGTATAATGGCATAAAATTAAAACGAGACAAGGAAGATGAATGATGAGTGATAAAGAATTTTTAGACTTCGATATAAAGCTGGATAACTTCATAGAAGAGTTAGAGAAAAATATAAAAACAAACGATGAAAAAATAGAAAAACTTTTAAAACAAAAAAGTAAAACTTATGTTTCGTTAGTAAAACCTATAGAGATGCTAGAGGAAAAACTAGAGCAATTTTTTACTCCTCTCTCGCATCTAAATGCTGTAAATAATTCAGATGAAACACAGAAGATATATGCAGACTCTTTACCAATAATAACAGAGTACTCTACAAAACTATCTCAAAATATAGATATTTACAATGCCTACAAAGAGATACAAAAAAACGAGGAAAAAGCTCTAAATTTTGAGCAAAAAAGAGTTTTAGAGTTAAATATACTAAACTTTGAATTAAGCGGTGCACATCTAGATGCAAAAGTAAAGCAAAGACTACAAGAGATAAACATAAGACTAAGTGAACTCTCAAACAATTTTTCACAAAATCTCTTAGATGCTACAAATGAGTATGAGTATATCATAGAAGATGAAGCAGATGTTGAGGGTTTAGCAAAAAGTGATATACAGAGTGCTAGATATGAAGAAGACTCTAAGGTTAAGTATAGGTTTACACTCCAGATGCCCTCATATATCGCCTATATGACCTATGGGAAAAATGCAAAAATAAGAGAGTCACTATATAAAGCTTATGTCACAAGAGCTCCTCAAAATGCACAGATAATAGATGAACTTCTATCTTTAAAAGATGAGATGAGTAAACTTTTAGGATTTGAAAACTATGCACAATACTCTATAAAAAGTAAAATGGCAACAAGTGAGAAAAATGTTTTGGACTTTTTACAAACCTTAGTAAAAAGCTCAAAGTCACAAGCAAAAGATGAGCTTAAAGAGCTTCAAAAAATGTCTGAAACAAAACTACAAAGTTTTGATAGTGCTTACTATAGTGAGCTTCTAAAAAAAGAGAAGTATGATATAGATGAGGAGATATATCGCCCCTACTTTGAGCAAAATAGAGTTGTTTTAGGAATGTTTGAGTTTTTAAACAATCTTTTTGGTATGAGGTTTGAAAAGGTGCAAGAGAAGCTTTGGGATGAGAAAGCTAGCTCTTATGACCTCTATGTAGATGACAAACTTAGAGCAAGACTCTACCTCGACTTAGAAGCTAGAAAGAGTAAAAGAGGCGGGGCATGGATGCACAACTGGCAATCACACTGCTTGGATGAAAACACTAAAGAACAGCTAGCATCTGCCTTTGTTGTTTGTAATTTTCCTCCATCAACTTCTACTTCTGCATCTCTTCTTAGACATGATGATGTTGTTACTCTTTTTCATGAGATGGGGCATGCTATTCATCATATACTTAGTAGTGTAGATGAAAATGAGGTAAGTGGAGTCAATGGCGTTGAGTGGGATGCAGTTGAGTTTCCTTCTCAATTTTTAGAAAACTTTGCCTATGAGCCAAGTGTTTTAAAACTTTTTGCTTCACACTATGAAAGTGGTAAAGTTATATCTGATGAGATGATAAACAAGCTAGTTAAGAGTAAAAACTTTCTATCGGCATCTAGTATGTTAAGGCAAGTTGAGTTTTCGATTTTTGACTTTAAGCTTCATACAAAAGTTTATAAAGGAGATGAGGTTCAAGACCTTTTAGACAGTATAAGAAAAGAAACCGCTCTTATAGAAACACCATCTTACAATAAGTTTCAAAATGGTTTCGCTCATATATTTGCTGGTGGTTACTCAGCTGGATATTATAGCTACAAGTGGGCAGAAGTTTTAAGTGCAGATGCTTTTTTTAGTGTTGTTGATGAGGGTATATTTCACTCAAAAACAGCAAAAAAATATCTTGAGATCATACTAAATGGTGGCGGAGCAAAAAGTATGGATATATACTTTAAAGAGTTAATGGGGCGAGAGCCAAACCCACAAAATCTTTTAAGATTAAATGGCATTGCATAGTGAAATTTATTTTTATATTTCTTGTGTTTATAAGTTCTTTATTTGGAGATAAAATGATTAAAGTTGCAACTTACAATGTAGAAAATTTGTTTGACCTAAACAAAGCTGGCTATAAATATAAAGAGTACAAGCCCTTTGGTAAATCTCTTTGGAATAAAAAAAACTACAAGATAAAGCTAGAAAATATCGCTAAGGTTATCAAAGATGTAGATGCTGACATCATAGCACTTCAAGAGATTCACTCACTAGATGCTCTCAAAGATTTGCGATATATGCTAAAGAAAAAAGGTTTGTATTATAAGTACTATACGATTACAGATAAAAAACCAACAGCTATACATGTTGCTTTTTTAAGTAAACTTCCCTTTGTTTATACCAAAGAGTTAAGAGTAACTTCATCTTACAGATATAGAAATATTTTAGAAGTAAAGCTCAACATAGAGGGTAAAGACCTCTATCTTTTTTCAAACCACTGGAAAGCTAAGTCAGGTCCAGAAAGTATGCGAATAAGATCTGCTAAAGTTCTAAGAAAAAGAGTAGAGAAGCTCGGTTTTGATAAAAACATCATCTTGTTAGGTGACTTTAACTCCGACTATGAGGAGTATAAAAAGTTTAAACGAAAAAGAAGGCACAATGATACAAATGGAAAAACAGGCATAAACCATGTTCTTAGAAGCATAAATAAAGGTAAAAATAGCTTTTATAATCTTTGGTATGATGCAAAAGAAGAAGATAGATATTCCTATATCTATAGAGGCAAAAAAGAAGCTCTTGATAATATTTTAGTCTCACAATCCCTGCTTAAGAAAGATGGCATCTCTTATGTAGGTGACTCCATAAAGCATCTAGATAAAAGCTATCTTTTTAATAAAAAACAGATCTATAGATGGAAAGTGTCACGGGCTAGAGTTCCGAAGCACAAGGGAAAAGGCTACTCAGATCACCTGCCTGTTATGGCAAAGTTTAGGCTAAGCACCAACTAATCTCTTTTTTAGAGTTTAGTTTCAGATATTCATTTGCTTTTGAAAATGGTTTTGAACTGAAAAAACCCCTATATGACGAGAGAGGAGATGGATGCACCGACTCTAAAACTAGATGCTTACTTGCATCTATAAGTGAAGCTTTCTTTATAGATGCACCACCCCACAATACAAAAACTATATGCTCATACTTTAAAGATAACTGTTTGATAATATAGTCTGTAAAAATCTCCCAGCCCTTTGCTTTATGAGAGTTAGCTTCTCCTTTTCGTACTGTTAAAACTGTATTTATAAGTAAAACTCCCTCTTTTGTCCATGGGGTTAGGTCTCCAGATACTGGATATTTACAGCCTATATCATCTACTAACTCTTTAAAAATGTTTTTAAGAGATGGTGGTGTTTTACAAGCATGACAAACTGAAAATGCTAAACCATTTGCTTGATGTTCTCCATGGTATGGGTCTTGAGCGATGATGACAACCTTTACATCATCAACATCAACTAGGTTAAAAGCTCTAAAAATATCTTCATATTTTGGATAGACTGTTTGTTCTTTATACTCTTTTTTTATAAAGTTTTGTAGCTTTATAAAATAATCCTCTTGCATCTGAGAATGAAGCAAGCTCGACCATGATTTACTTAACACTAAAAACTCTCTAAAGCTAAATATATAAGCGGTAGATAGATAGCTAAACCCATATATAGTACATACTTATTTAGTGGCGCCATTAGAGCTAGGGCCAGCTCATCAGAGAGGTTTTTATCTATAAAAACCTGTTTTATAAGTAGTATCTTTGTAATCATATCAAATGTTTTTATAAGCAGTAAAGTAGCAGCATAGATGTTGTAGTCAGTCAAAACCATAAAACCGATGGCAAAATAAAATGTAGGATGCATAATCAAAAATAAAAATATACTTTTAGAGTAGTAATGATACATGCGAGCCAACATACCCATAATGCTCTCGGCTTTTTGCCACTGTAGCTCATATATTTCTAAAAATATAAAAAGCAACATATAGTTTATTATATAACCTTCAAACATTTTGATTCATATCTATTTTTAAGAACACAAGCTATATATTTAAATTTCTCATGAAGTTACCTGCGATAACACTACTTCTATCTTTAAATTGCTCTGCTATTTGAGGAACATAAACCATATCTAGTGTTTGAGAAAAAAGTTCTAGCCATCTAGTAAATGCAGCTCTTGATATATTTGCTATATCTGCATGTGGAGGAAAAGGTCGCCCTTTGTATGTTGGATCACCCAAGGCTATAGATGCCCAAAAGTTTGTGAGTAGTTCTATATGTGGCACCCACTTCTCATTGCTAAGGTTGTCGCCTAGTTTTTCTATAAAAAATGGTCCTACAATCTCATCTTTGAGTATCTTTGTGTAAAAAATTATCACCATCTTGTTTAAATTTTCTTTAGTGATTTCACTATTTAGCATTGTATTGTCTCCTTTTATTTTATATCGCTAATTATATCTATATAATATTTAATATAAATAAAAGAGATATTTAACTA
>JAERRX010000142.1 GCA_016735225.1 Sulfurimonas sp.
AAAAATATAAAGTTATAGATTAAAAAAGGAAAATAAAATAAAAAGTATATTTTTAGAAAGCATAAAATCTATAGATGCAAAGGTGTTGCATCTTGAGTATCATCAAAAAAGATATGAGAGTGTTTTAAAATCTTTTGGCATCAATAAATTTCAAAACTTAGGGGAGCATATAAGACCTCCTCTTTCTGGTGTCTATAAATGTCGTCTTCTTTACAATGAAAAAATTCTTAATATTTCCTATACTCTTTATGAAAAAAGAGATATTAAATCACTTAAATTAATATATAGCCAGTGCATAGAGTATTCACAAAAGTCAGCTTCAAGAGAAAAACTAGATGCACTTTTTGCACTTAAAGAAAATTCTGATGATATAGTTATAGTAAAAAACAATCTAATAAGTGATACATCTATTGCAAATATCGCTCTATACAAAGATGGTATTTGGTTTACTCCAGAAAAACCTCTTCTAAATGGAACAACAAGGCAGAGGCTTTTAGATGAAGGAAAATTACAAACAAAAAATATTGCAGTTGATGATCTAAAATCTTACACAAAAGTAGCACTTCTTAATTCTATGATAGATTTCGATATAATACAAAAAAACTTAAAGGATATTATTTGTTAGACAGCACCATAGATGATAGTGATTTTTCAAAACTAATGCAAAAGCATATACAAGAATTTATAATTCACTTTTTCCACAAAGAACAAAATTTTGGAGTACTTTGTAGTATAGAAGATGTCTTTTTTGAACCAAAATTACCTAAAAATATTGCAGATGACTTTAGACCCTTGACTCTATTTTTTTTAGCAGGCTATACTTTTGAAAGTGCACATATTCAAGATGATTACCTAGTGTTTGAAGCTGGCTTTGGTGCCGATAACTTTGGAAGTATAGTTAGTGTTCCTCTGACAAGCATTTTACAAGTTATTGTCGATGAAACACCCCTGCTTATAAACCTAGCAACACACAAGATAGAAGATGTTCCCAAAGTAAAAGCTAGCCCCAAAGGCATACAAGACTCTATGGCATCTTTTTTGTCAAACCCAGAAAACTCTAAGTTTATTAACAAATAAAGAGTTTCAAACATTACTTAAAGAGAGCATATAACTTACTACATTATCGACAAAGGCATCATGTTTTCTCTCTTTAAGATATGCAATATAAAAATGTCTTTGGAGTTTGAAGTTTTTTATTCTTCCCTCAAATAACATTCCATTCTTTAGCTCACTTTGTATAACATGGCGCGACATTACAGAAACAAGAGGTCTAAAAGAAGTTTTATCGGCATGTAAAATGGACTCCTTTATAGCTGTCGGAGATGTTAAAACTGCAAGAACTCTAAAGTTATCACACTGAACACCGATCTCTTCAAATACTTCAGAAGTTAATTTTCTAGTATGAGACTCTTCATTTCTGCAAATCCAATCAAATTCTAGCAGATCATCTGCTGTTAATTGTTTTTTTATTGGCTGATTTGAAAAAATAACTAACTCGTCTTCTACCCATTCTCTAAAAATTATGCCATCTTTAAAGACAGGAGATTCTATCAAAGCTAGATCAATCTTTTTATCTTCAAGTTGTTCTATAATATCTTCTGAGGAACCTATCTGTATATATACTTCATTGTCAATGCGTTCTTTTATCTCGCCTAAATGCCCAGGTAAGATATAGTTACCGATGGCATTTGAGCTTCCCATAATAAAAGTAAACTCTTTATTTATAATTTTCAATAGTTCTTTTTCGCTACTTGAGATTGACTTTTCAAGTTTTACAGCTATTCTATATAGATCTTCACCCTCTTTAGTAAGCATGATACCATTCTTTTTTCTATCTACTACCCTTGTTCCAAGATAGTCTTCTATAAATTTTATCTGCTGGGTTACTGCTGGTTGAGAGATACCTAACTTAGCAGATGCCTTAGAAAAACTTTTTTCTTTGATGACCATTAAAAATGTTTTTAATTTTGCAAAATCTTTTAACATAATAATTCCTATAAGTTAAT
>JAERRX010000054.1 GCA_016735225.1 Sulfurimonas sp.
AAATCATGGGCTGGAATACTTAGGATGTATAATCTTTTACAGTTTTTACCCTATGGTTATTTCACAACAACAAAAGCCTTAGAGAAAGATCTATATGATGTGATTGATTTTAATATAAAATCTCAAAGTAGATCTAGTGACGACTGGAGTTTTATCTATGAAGAAGTTCTTGATGAAGCTAAAGAGCTTGTCAGATCACTATCAAATCATACAGAAATACCTCTACCTAATGTGGGAGAAGAACTTATAGACAATAATAATACTGTTGTTTGTGAGGCGGAGCTTATCTGGAATGAATTTAATATAGCAGTTACACTAGAGGAAAATATAGTGATGGACGGTTGGACAATATTTAGTATAAATGAAGAAGAGAGACTCATAGAAACTTTACAAAAAAGGATTAACTCATGAAAGTAGCAATATCATCTGATTTTTTTACAGCACTGTCAAAACTTCCAAAGACTCAAATGGCTAAGACTATTAAGCTTGTGGAGAAATTTAAGAGTAACCCTAAGTCATCAGGACTTAACTATGAAAAGCTTCATGTTACAAAAAACATGTACTCATTACGAGTAGATGGTTCATACAGATGCATAGTGATGAGTCCAAAGAAAAATGATCTATATATACTACTTTGGGTGGATAATCATGATGATGCATATGATTGGGCAAAGAAGCATAGATGTTGTGTAAATACCCAAACAGGTAGCTTAGAGATCATCCAGACTGAACACAGTATAGAATCTATAGCAATTTCTCCTAAACAAGATAACCCCTCTTTCTTTAGTCGCTTTAAAGATAAAGAGTTGTTGAAACTTGGAGTTAATGATGAGCTTTTAGAATATATAAAAGCAATTGATGATGAAGCAGAGCTTGATTCTATGAGAGCATATATGGCACAAGAGGTTTATGAAGCACTATTTTACTTGTTGGCTGGGGATAGCTATGAGAGTGTATATAATTATCTGTATGAAGACAATACTACTGTTGAAGATGATGATTTTACTACAGCTTTAGAGAACAACAGTTCAAAAAGAACTTTTTATGTTGTCCAAGAGGACGATACGGAACTAATAAATATGCTAAATGCTCCCTTAGAGAAATGGAGAGTATTTTTACATCCAACTCAAAGAAAGCTAGTAGAAAAAGAATACAATGGTCCTCTAAGAGTTCTAGGTGGTGCTGGTACAGGTAAAACAGTAGTTGCTATGCATAGAGCAAAACATTTAGCTTTGCAGTTATCTCTTTTTGATAATAAAAAAATTCTCTTTACTACTTACACTAAAAATCTTGCAATTGACATACATGAAAATTTAAAAAAGATTTGTGATGAAGAGACACTCTCTAAAATAGAAGTAAAAAACCTAGATCAATGGGTTTATGAGTTTTTAACTAAACATGGCTATAAAAATGAAATAGTATATAGTCGTAAAACAGATAAACTATGGGAAAGTGCTTTAACAACTAAACCTGCAAACCTCGAAGTTGAAGATAGCTTCTTTAAAGAGGAGTGGGAAAGAGTAGTACAGTCAAACTCTGTTAATACACTCGATGACTACATCAAAGTCTCTCGTGCAGGAAGAGGAACAAGACTAAGCCGTACTCAAAGAAAACTAATATGGGAAGTATTTGAAGAGTATAAGCTATTGCTGTCAAATAAAAACTATAAAGAGCCTAGTGATGCGATGCGAGATGCAAGGGTTTTACTCAAACAAAGTTCTGATGATAGTTTATACTCTCATGTAGTTTTAGATGAAGCACAAGATTTCAATGCAGAAGCATTTAGACTGATCAGAGATATGGTGCCAGAATCTAAAAATGATATATTTATAGCAGGAGATGCTCATCAAAGAATATATGGACATAAAGTTGTATTAGCTCAATGTGGCATTAAAATTATAGGAAGAAGTAAAAAACTAAAACTTAACTATAGAACTACTGATGAGATAAGAAAGTGGGCTGTAGGACTACTTAGGGGAGAGCAGATAGACGATATGGATGATGGAGTAGATAGCGATAGTGACTACAAATCACTCTATCATGGTCCAGAACCTATAGTTAAAAGCTTTGATAGTTATGAAGAAGAGATAGGGTATATTGATAAATATATAAAGTCTCTAAAGCAAGAAGATGAAAATAGTAGAATCTGTATAGTAGCTAGAACACAGAAAATCATAGATGCCTATAGTGAATATTTTACAGATAAAAATATATCTACTGTAAAAATATCTCGCAATACTAAAGATAATATATCCAACAATGGCATCAGACTAGCAACGATGCACAGAGTAAAAGGTTTAGACTTTGACCATGTAATCATAGCTAGCATGAATGCTGGTATAGTACCACTAGAAGTATCAGAAAGATCTAATGAAAAGCAGATAGAAGATGAGAGACTACTAAGAGAAAAGTCTATAGTCTTTGTTGCGGCAACTAGAGCTAAAAAGTCTTTGCTGGTTACATATTATGGTAGTAAATCTAGGGTTTTACAATGGATATATTAAACAACTTTTTCAACTTTTGTCTCATTAGCTTTTTTTGATTCAATCAACTTAAAGTCATCTGTAGTCAATAAAAAGGATTTACAGTATGGCTAAATTAGATTTAGAAGAGATTAAACAAAGAGTTGTAGCCCTACTTTAAAAGAACAAATAAGTGATGCAGAAGTATCAATAGTCGGTTATCAAGACAATGATATCCCAATCATTATATTGCAGATAATGCCAAGAAGTGATTTTTATGAAAATTTAAATAATTTATTGATAAATTGAAACTATATTGTGTTGTGAATAGGAAGTGTTGTTTGGAAACTGTTGTCTTAATGTTGTCTTTTTGAGTTTTTAGAAGTGGTGTAAACCCCTAAGATAGGGGTTTAAGTATAGATTAAAGCGGAGTTACATTCTCAGCTTGAGGACCTTTTTGACCTTCGCCAACTTCAAATGTTACTTTTTGCCCTTCAGCAAGAGAAACACGTCCACCACCTGTGTGGTTTACTTGACGAAAATGTACAAATACATCTTTTCCGCCATTATCTTGTTGGATAAATCCATAACCTTTTTCTTCATTAAACCATTTAACTGAACCGTCGATTAATTCTGCCATTGCAATACCTCTTATGTTAAAATATCACTTCCCTTTTGAGGTAAGTGGAGTCAAAAATTGGAGAGTCTTTAGGGTCACAATTGAGCAAATTACAAAATTACACACTAAAGATGAACTCGAGCCTCATCTTTTCATCAAGAGTATTGTAGCATAAAAATTTAAAAAACTAAACATAAATTTTAAATTTTTAGTAAATTTAATAATTGTCGATATATATTGAAACTATAGTTAAAGGAAATTCCATGAATATCAATACAAATATGCCAAGTATTAGTACAAACCAAGCATCAGGTGCAATAAAGAGTAACTTTACAGAAAAGATTTCTAAAGAAGAAGCATCAGAGATAAAAGAAAAGATAAACCAACAATCACATGAAATGATGCTGAGCTCAACAGTGATACAAAGTGCAATAGCTGGAAAAAAAGATGACTTTGCATCACAATATAAAGAGTTTCAAAGTTTTTTAAGCGATGTAGGTTATGAAGGAAAGCCAATAGCTGAGCTATCTCAAGATGAAGCTTCCGAGCTTGTTAGTGAAGATGGCTTGTTTGGTATAAAGCAAACATCACAGCGAATAGCAGACTTTGTTATAAATGGAGCAGGTGGAGATGAGGATAGGTTTAGAGCTGGTCGTGAAGGGATGCTTTTAGGATTTAAACAAGCAGAAGAGATGTGGGGAGGTAAACTTCCAGAAATTTCACAAAAAACTATGCAAGCTACTATTGAAATGGTAGATAAAGCTATGCATGAAGCAGGCTTTTCTATTTTAGACAAAGAGGCTTAGAGATATTATAAATTAAATTTTGCTATCATTTCACAATAAAGGTAGATTATGAAATTTGAATTAAAACAAGATTATATAGAGTTGTTTAAACTTTTAAAAGTTTTAGACTTGGTGGATAGTGGTGCTCATGCTAAGATGCTCATAGCAGATGGCTATGTTAAGAGAAACTCTGAAGTTGAGTTAAGAAAAAGAGCTAAAATAATTAGCGGTGATACAATAGAGATAGCAGAAGTTATAATAGAGGTTAAGTAACATGCAGGCAATGTTTATACTTACAATCTTTATAACTTTTGTAGTAATGGGCTCTTTCTATATTTCAAAAGAGAATGGTAACCTAGATAAAGAGTTAAAAAATATAAAGACAGAAGATGTAAAACCCTTAAAAACCCTGCAAGACAAGTTTTCAAAATTTAAACTGGATGATAAAAACTTTGATTTGCAAAAAGCTATAGACGAGGTAAAACAAGCTAGAAAGCATTATCCTCTTGACAACAAATTGCAAATGATAGATATGAAGCTAGAAAATAAAAGAGCCAACGAATCGTGAATAATGAGCTAATAATTTTTATTGTTGCTCTTATAGTATTGGTTTATGGTTTTTTTTCAGAAAAACTAGAGAAATTTTATATCTCAGGACCAATGGTTTTTTTATTTTTTGGCATATTACTTTCACCTTTAGGTCTTGATCTAGTAGAGATTCCTTTAAATTCTAAGATCATTAAAACCATTGCCGAAATAGCTTTAATCATAGTCCTATTTACTGATTCATCACAATTAAACTTAAAACAATTTAAAACAGAGTTAAATATATCTGCAAGACTTTTATTTATAGGACTTCCCTTAACTATAGTCTTTTCAACATACACAGCATCACTTTTTTTCCCAAATGAGCCGTTTCTTTTGATCTTGCTTATGGCTTTGATCTTAGCACCTACAGATGCTGCTTTAGGCAAGGCTGTCATAACAGACAAACTTGTTCCTCAGAGGATTCGTTCAAGCATAAATATTGAGAGTGGTTTAAATGATGGCATCGTATTTCCTCTTTTGATAACTGTGATTTTACTCGTAAGTAAGCATCAAGAGCTTGGGGGTGATACTAGCTGGGTCAGATACCTTGTTGAGCAGATTTTTTTAGGTTTTATTTTAGGTGCTGTCGCTGGTGTAGTTGGTGCTAAAAGCTTAACAATCTCTATTGATAGAGGCTGGATAAAAGAGACTTACAAAAACCTTTCTCCAGTTTCTTTAGCTATACTTACTTTTTATATAGCTGAATATTTGGGTGGTAATGGCTTTATAGCAACATTTGTCAGTGGTGCTTTTTTTGGAAACTTTTCAAGACTTGTAGATACTAATGCTGAAAGATTTTTAGAGAGCGAAGGAGAGATTCTTATACTTGTAAGTTTTTTAGTATTTGGTCTTACATTTATACCCTCAACAATAGCACTCTGGGATATGAAGATACTAACATACTCTATATTGAGCCTAACTGTATTTAGAATGATGCCTGTTGCACTTTGTCTTGTAGGCTCAAAGCTCCCACTAAGTAGTAAACTTTTTATAGGCTGGTTTGGTCCACGAGGCATAGCATCTATTTTGTATGTAATGACAGTAGCTCACAAGATAGAAGTAATAGACAATATTGTCTTTGCAGTAATAACATTAACCATAGTCCTAAGCATTATTTTACATGGATTTAGTGCAAAACCATTAGTAAACTTATATGCAAAAAAGTTTTTTTAAATATCTTCAATTTTATATTTTATCCCTTGATATTTAAAAAAGGCTTAACATGATCAACAACTTCAAGCAAATCTTTTTGTAGCTCCATAACCTCAAAAATATTTTTGTATGCCTTTTCTGACTCATCTAAAGTGTCATCACTATGATTTGTTACTATCTCTCTCATACTTTCATGAAACTCATCTAAATCAAGCTTTAGTTTCGCTTGCTTTCTTGACAATACCCTACCCGCACCGTGAGAGCTTGAGTTTAAAGACTCCTTACAACCTTTACCAATCACAACAAAACTACCATCTTTCATATTTCCTGGTATCACTCCATAATACCCAAGGTTGGCATGGGTTGCACCTTTTCTATGTATCACAAAGTCATCTTCTAGCATCTCTGCATGGTTATGATTTGTGTTTATAAACATAAGCTCTTTTGGGTTTTCTAAATGAGATACTATCTTCTCTATCATAGCCTTTCTGTTTGCAAGTGCAAACTCCAAAGCACAATTCATATCTGAAATATAATCCTGCCCATCTTGTGAGTTTATATCAAGAGCATAGTGACCCTCAAGGCTATTTTTGAGATATTTCTCTATAGACCTATCTATATATTTTATTTTAGATTTTTCAAATCCATTTGGGTTGTACTTTTTAAAATCTTGATTTTTATCTTCAAACTCTTTGGAAAATATACTCCTATCTATACTCTTTGTTACGGCTAACTTCATATAATATTCTGCTATTTTATGACCAAATCCTCTTGACCCAGAATGTATAATTATCCATACTTTTTCATCCTTTGCAGTACCTAGCTCTATAAAATGGTTACCACCACCCAAAGTGCCTATCTGAAATCTACCCATCTGTTCAAATTTATTTTTCGTAAAACTACTTACTCTATCTAAACTATCTATTTCACAATCTTGTGCTTTATGATGCCTACTAGACCCCAGCGGAATTGTCTCTAAAATAAACTGTTTTAACCTTTCTAAATCTAAATCTTTTTTGTAGATATCAAGCTTAACACCACACATACCACAGCCTATATCGTAACCCACATAAGAGGGGAAAATTTTACCCTTTGACTTTATAACAGCCCCAATAGGTAAAGTATATCCCGTGTGAGCATCTGGCATCAATGCACCTTGAACATTACACTCCAACTCCATCGCATCATTAAACTGCTTTAGTGCTTCATCTTCTAATATTTCTGCATATATTTTTATTTTTTTATCCATAATTACTATTTTCCTTTTTATTTTATGCTTCTTTACTACTTGTTTACTACTAAGTGATTATATACTATTTAGTTTCATTATACCTAATCCTTATCATGATAAAGCTAAGGGAGTAGAAAATAATTTTAGCAAAATTTAAATGAAACTTATGTTATTATACAAAATGATTGAAAAAATAATAAAAGATTTTGAGCAAGAAAGTAATTGTACTGTTGTCTATCTTAGTAAAATAGGTTCTATACTCTATGGTACAGATGATGAAAATTCAGATACTGACTACAAAGGTATATTTGTGCCTCGTAAAGTTGATGTTTTGTTAAAAAAAGATATGCCATATTATACAAGCAATAGCAACAATAAAAATGAAAAAAACACAAAAGATGATATTGACTTGCATTTAGACTCTATTTTTACATTTACTAGGCTTTTGAAAAAGGGTGAGACGGGGGCTATTGATATGTTGTTTAGTATTTTTGATAGCTCAACTACTATTATTGCCGATGATAATTTTACTGACTATCTCAAAGAAAATTATTCTAAGTTTTATAGTAAAAATCTTCATTCATTTGTAGGTTATTGTGTTGGTCAATCTAAAAGATACAATATTAGAGGACAGAGATATAATGAACTAGTAGAACTAAATGAGTACTTAAAAAGTTTTTCTAAAGATGATAAAAAACTTGAACTCTACTTTGAAGACTTAAAAATACTACTTAAAGATAAAAAGTTTAGATATATAAAGTTTACAACTGCACCAGCACCAAAGTCAGCAAAACTATCTTATGATATTCCATATCTTGAGGTACTTGGAAAGAAGTTTATAGGAGCTATTGGTATAGATTATTTATCTTCAAAACTCATAGATATGCAAAAGCAATTTGGCAACAGAACAAAGGCATCTGTTGATGGTGTGGACTGGAAATCATTAAGCCATGCTTATAGAATAATAAGTGAAGTCCAAGAGCTACTAGATACAAATTTTATAAAATTTCCACTGCAAGAGAAAGATTATATCTATTCTATTAAAAAGGGAGATGAATCTTTACTAAGTGTTATGGAAAAGATTGATTTGTTACTTGATGTTGTAAATGATAAACTAGAAAACTCATCATTACCACAAGAAGTAGATATATCTTTTACAGATAATTTTATACTAAAGCAGCTAGAATTTTATGATAAATAAAAAAATATATCAAGTTGGTGGTTGTGTTAGGGATAGATTATTAGGTATAAAATCTAATGATATTGATTTGGTAGCGGTTGGTTATAGCCCTGATGACTTTAAACATTTAGAGCAGGTAGGCAAAGATTTTCCAGTGTTTTTAGATGCCAATGCTTGTGAAATTGCACTTGCTAGAGTTGAGAGAAAGATCACTAAAGGCTACAATGGATTTAGTGCCAAAACTACAGATGTGACTATTGAAGAGGACTTAAAAAGAAGAGATTTGACTATCAATTCTATTGCTTACGACACTGAAAATAACTCATACATAGACCCATACAAGGGCAAAGAAGATATTGAGAACAAGTTATTAAGACATACTTCTGATGCATTTAAAGAGGATCCTCTAAGAGTTCTTAGACTTGCTCGTTTTCAAGCAAAATTTCCTACATTTTCAATAGCATCCCAAACTAAAGAGTTTGTAAAGCAGATGAGAGATGAGTTAAAATCCTTACAGCCCGATAGAGTATATAAAGAGATTCAAAAAGTTTTAAAGCTAGAACATAGTGAGCTATTTTTTGAGACACTTTTAGAACTTGATGTCTTAGATGTTTTATTTCCTCATATTTACAAGCTTACAAAATGTAGTGAAAATAGTATCTATCATCAAGAAAAGAGTGTGTTTGTTCATACTATAATGGTGCTAAAAGAGCTATCAACTGCTTCACAACTTCTAAAAGCAACTGCTATCTTTCACGATATAGCAAAACCTATGTTCTATAAAAAAACTGATGGTAAAAATGCAGGCGGTCATGAAAATCCAAAATTTGTAGAGCCACTTATAGATATTGAGCTACCAGCTAAGTTGCAAAAAAAGATGCTATTTTTAATCAAAAATCATATTAAAATTTACAACCTTGACAAGATGAAAGCAAAAACGATAGCATCGTTTTTTGAAACATATAAAAAAGACAGAGAACTATTTGAGTCTCAACTTGTATTTGCCAAAGCAGATGCAAATGGTAGAATAGGTGTAGAAAAAAAACCCCTAGATGAAGAGCTATTGTTGAAAATATTTGATAAAATATCCGAGTATTCACCAAAACAATGGATAGAAAAACAAGATGCTACTATGAGCGGTGAGGCTATAAAACAGCATATTCATAGAGTTAATATTGGTATAATTAAGTCAATCAAAGCCTTAGTTCAAAAGTAGGGGAGGGGAGTATGAGGCTAAGATATGGTATGGTAGTGAAATGGAATTTTAGGAGATTTAATAAATGAAAATATTACATACATCAGATTGGCATCTGGGT
>JAERRX010000160.1 GCA_016735225.1 Sulfurimonas sp.
ATAGACCTACTTCATGCCACTCAAAGAGATGATTTACTTCCAAACATACAAGACCCAAAACAACTAACAACAGATAAGGATGAGCATATAAAACCTGCTGGGTTTATGCCTCTTGATATAAACTCCAAAGAAAATATGAAAAAGCTAGGTACTTTTGATGAGCAGTGGAAAAGAGAACAGTGGCCAGGTTTTGCAAGGGATATGGACTATAGCTTTTTCAACACAGCCCCAAAAGACCAACAAATCGATGGTTTTTTTAAGGGTGGCGAGAGCATAGAGCTAACAAATATGAACAAAGAAAAGACCCAAATACTCTCTCATATTCCACAAGCCTCTTTTAGATGCTTTGTGACTAAAACTCATAAAGATAAAGAAGATGAGTTTAAAGAGCTTGAACTTCATAGAGATACTCTTTGGCTTTTTCCTGAGATACAAAGAGGTATAGTTATATTTCGAACTACTTTAAAGATAAGTGATGAGATATATAGTGATATAAAATATCTAAACATAAAGCCAATTTTTGAAGATGAAGAGTCAAAAACTCTCGAACAATATTATGAACTACAAAAAAAAGAGCTAGATAGAAGTGTGGAGTTTGATGAGACCCCCTTTGAAGAGATGGATGCAAAGATAGCAGAAGCAAACAAAGAGGTTTTTGATATACCTCGCACTCTAAAAGAAAGTATAGAGAGATCACAAGGCAAAAAACCCTCTTTAAGACAAACTTCAGCCCAAAAAGCAGAACAAACAAATACAAAGATAGCAAGTGCCTTGCAGAGAATAGATAAAGCCAAGGTAAAGCTTCAAGGCATGAAAAAAGAGTTTGGGCATCTAGTGAAAATAGACACCTCCTCACTAGATAGAGCAAAGATTGAGCTACTATCTTCAAAAGAAAAACTCTTAGATGCTATAAGTAAAGCCGATGAGCTTAAAAAAGATGCCGACAATATAAAGCTCGAGGATTTAGCAAAAGTGGAAGAACTTAAACTAAATCCAAAAATTCCAGATGATCTAAAATCTGATATGGAGATGGACTTTTTAAAGCCTAAGGTGAAGGTTTGGAATGATTATGCTTTTGACTTTTTAAGCGAGTGTGTAAAAACAGTTCCTAAAGAGCCTAAAGTTTTACATGACTTAAGGCATCTAGGACTAGCAAAAAGAACTCTTAGTCGATCTTGGATAGGCTATAACAAAGAAGAAAAAACTATAAAACCAAAGGAGTGGCTTCTTGATAGTGATGAAGATATAGTTCTACCTAAGGGTTTAGTTTTTTCTAGGTTTGAAGAGTCAAGTTTAAAGTACTTAAAAATACAAGACAAACTTATACTAGGTTCACAGGAGATTGAGTTATTTTTAAGTGAGGGTAACGAGAATTTTCCTCTTTTTTATTTTAAAGATGATGATATGCAAGCTCATCTTTGTGATCAAGAGGTATTTGATATTTGCAATACTTTGTGTTGTGATGATATTTCAACCATAGGGGATAGTGCAAAAGATGCACTTGAAAAAGCCTCTGTAGTTTTTTATCTTCAAGAAGATGGAGTGATTGAAAAACTTCCAAATGCTAAAAAGTTTGACTGCTTAGAGTATGAAAGCCTCTTTGAACTAGATCAAAATAGTATCGATATAAGACAAGAGATGATAAAAAACTTGCCCCAAGGCATATCAGACACCCTGCCAATAAAGAGAGATATTTCTGCAAAAGCCATTCGTGAAAAATCTTCAAAATTTACAGACAAACTAAAAGCTGATTTAAAAGCAGAGGCTCAAAAGTCTAAAAAAGAGATGCAAGACGATATAGATGCTGATTTGCTCAAGGTCAATGAGATATTAGCCAAAAAAGGTCTTGAACCAATAAGTATGACAGATGATATACCATCTCAAGGGGTTTCACTGATAGACAAGACAAGAGCTGATTTTGACAAAGCCATAGCTGCCTTAGAAAAACAAAATGCAAAGCCAAATATAGATATAAAAGATAAGATAATCGAGCTAAAAGAAGCTAAAAAAGAGATGCTAGAGCTTGTTACAAAGAGTGAAATTATGTACAAAGAGGGGATGGAGAAGCTAGCAGTAGCTAAGGAAAAAGCACAAGACCCTATACCTAAGTGGGCAAAAGAGATGATGATAAAAGCAGGCATAGACCCAAAAAACCCACATGCCGATAGCTTAACAAGAGAAGATGTCATAAAGCTTCATGATGATGGCAAATCATTAGCAGGTAAAAACCTTTCAAATCTTGATCTTTCAGGTTTGGACTTGAGTAGCATAGACCTAAGTCAAGCAAATCTAAAAGAGACAAATCTAAAAGCTACAAACTTAAGTGGTGCAAATCTCAAACAGACCATTTGCACAAAAACTGACTTTAGTGATGCTAAACTTGTTGGAGTAGATGCTAATATGACACTTTTTAAAGAGTCTATCTTAGATGGAACTATTTTAGATGAGATGCTAGCAAATATGGCTATTTTTGACAAGGTAATTTTTAAAGATGTTAGATGCAAGGATGCAAAACTAGATGGTGTATCGTTTAAAGAGTGTAACCTACTAAACACTATGTTTGAAGAGTGTGAACTTCCAAATACAATATTTTTAAAGACAAGTATAACAAAAACTAGTTTTTGTGGTTCTATGATGGATAAAGTGCTTTTTAATGAGTCGAGTATAGATGAGTGTGAGTTTACCTCCCTTGATGCTAAGGCGATGCTATTTAGTAAAACAAAAGTAACATCAAGTGACTTCTCTCATAGCCAACTTTACAATCTGCGCATACTTTTAGAGAGTAGCTTTAGTGACTGTAAGTTTATCGGCTCAAATATGGAAAAAAGTACTATAAATAAAGCTATTTTAGATGGATGTGATTTTCAAAAATCTCAATTTAGCAACTCCTTGATCAAAAAGTCGCAACTCTCAAAGTGTGACTTTAGAGCTGTTGAGGCGAAAAAGTCAAGGTTTGAGTATGCCTCGTTTGAGCAAAGTACCTTTGCTGGTATAAACTTAATAAGTGGCTCTTTGAGGCGAATGGAGTTAAAAATGTGTGATTTTTCTTATGCAAATCTTTATAGTGCTGAGGTCTATAAGATGAAAGTATTTGAGGTAAACTTTAAGGGTGCAAACCTAAAAAGAAGTAACCTTGAGGGTAGAGTAGATCTAATAGGAAAAGATGATGACTAAAGATGAGCTACTAGAAAATATAAAAACTGACAACACAATAGAAAAAACCACTTTACAAGGTTTAGATCTAAGCAATATGGACTTAACTGGTGTTCGTTTTGAAGATGTTAAGTTTATAGATGTTGATCTATCTTCTTCTAAGATTGTAAAAACAGGTTTTAAAGAGTGTAGTTTTGAGGCTTGTTTATTTGAGTATGTTGATATTGAGGGGCTATTTTTCCAAAAGATGACTCTTAGTAGATGCTCATTTAAAGATGCAAACATGTCTAAATGCACTTTTGACCACATGGACTTTAGTGGAAGTGACTTTAAAAAAACAAACTTAGAGAAATCTACTTTTTTTGAGTCTATCTTAGATGAAGTAAATTTTGAGCAAACTTGTTGCGATAAAAATACTTTTGCACAAAGTCAAATAAAAAAGTCCAAGTTCATAAACTGCCATCTACTCTCAAGCACTTTTTTCAAAACAGATATGAGTGAAACAAAGTTTATAAAAACAGATCTTTTAAAATCTGTTTTGATGGACTGCTCTCTTAGTGAACAAGATTTTTCAAATATGAAACTAAATATGGTGCAGTTTAACAACTCCGACCTAAGCAACTCTAACTTTGAAAATGCAAACTTAACTCAAAGTAATTTTATAAATACAAACTTAGAGTCTTGTAACTTTAAAAATATAAAAGCTCATCATGCTATATTTATGCAAGCAAATCTTAAGCTTGCTGACTTTAGCAATGCCCATCTTTATCAAAGTAACTTTGAACAAGCAAAGCTAGAACTTACAAACTTTAGCAATGCAGACCTAAGTCAAACATATTTTGTTTGTGTGGAAGCTAATGAGGCAAATTTTTCAGATGCTAAGGCAAACTATATCAACTTTAACTATGCAAATTTAAATAGTGTTTACTTTGCAAACACTAACCTAGCAAATGCTAGCATGCATAAAACGCTACTAAATGATACTAGCCTAAAAAAAGCCTCAACAATTGGCATAAAATACAATGACCCTCTCTTAGAAGAAGCAGAAAACTGGGCTATACCACAATCTATATTTAAGGAAAAAAGTCATGTCTAAATACAACTCATTTACAATCTCTTCTGATAACTTCAAAGCAAGTGTCACCCAAGTTCTAAGCGATGGTTTTATATGTATAAATAATGCAAACTCGTATGAGGTCAAAAAAGCTTTTAGCTGTTTAGTTGAGCCTTGTCTAGGTGATACCGTTTTACTTTTTAAAGATCATGACAGTATCTTTATCACTGATATTTTAGTCCGTAAAGATAGCAGTGGAGTTGAAATCATCGCAGATAGTATAACTATCCTTTCTAAAGATGGAAATATAAACTTATCAAGTGATAATGATATAACAATACAAGCAAAAGAAAATATAAACAGCTTTGCCACAAAAGCAAGTGTAGTTATTTCAGAGCTAAGCTTGTTGAGTAAAATAGTTGTACTTAAGTCCGACATCTTTACAAGTGTAGTTTCATCATATCAAGCCATCATAGAGCATCTACACCTAAAAAACAAGAGTGTAGTCCAGCAAGTTGAGGAACATTTAGAACTGCAATGTGCCTCAAGTAGAAAGATTGTCCTAGATAGTGATATATACAATGTTAAAGAGCAGATCACTATAGCCGAGGGTCAAGTAAAGATAGATGCTCAACAAATAAATATGGGTTAAGGAGATAAGATGTTTCAACTTACTATGAACAATGCCCAAAACCTAGCCCTACCAGATGTTTGCCTAACCCCAACACCAACAGGTCCGATTCCTATGCCATACCCAAACATATCTATGACTTCAACAGCTCTGCCTCCAACTACTGCTATGAGTATCTTAGTAGATGGAACACCATCTCTAAACCTCATGAGTGAGATCCCACTAAGCAACGGAGATGAAGCTGGGGTAAATATGGGAGTAGCATCTGGTATGATAATGGGACCAACAAGCTATACAATGGGAAGTGAAACTCTCTTTTTAGAGGGTGTGCCGGGGGTAAAACTAACAAGTCAAACAGGACAAAATGGAACTAGCATGAATGCACCTGGAGTATGCTTGACACCAAGTCAAGCTATAATGATAGTTCTTAGTTGAATACCTGCCTTGTTTACTAAAGATTCTTATGATTGGGATACAATTAATTATATCAAATAAAACACAAAGGAAGCGATATGGGAAAAGATAGTTCAGTAGCTCCAAAAGAGCGAGTAAACATAGTATATAAACCTGATACTGGCGATCAAAAAGATGAGGTTGAGCTTCCTCTAAAAATGTTAGTTATGGGTGACTTTATCGGAAGAGATGATGATAAAGAACTAGAAGAAAGAAAAGCTATAAATATAGATAAAGATACTTTTAGCGATGTGATGGAAGGTCAAGGTTTAAGTGTTGAAATAAGTGTTCCAAATCATCTAAGTGATCTTAAAGAGGGTGAAGAAAGAACCAACCTATCTACTAAGCTTAACTTTAAAAATATGAGAGATTTTGAGCCTGATACTATAGCTAAAAATGTTCCAGAGCTTAAAAAATTATTGGATTTGAGAGATGCTTTAACAGCACTTAAGGGTCCTCTAGGAAATGTTCCAGAGTTTAGAAAACTGATACAAACTCTAGTTAAAGATGATGCTACTCGTGATACACTCATGAAAGAGCTTAAGCTAGATGAGGAAGAGTAAAGTATGAACACACAAGAACAACAAAGCACAGAGGGTAAAAGTAGTGAAACTGAGTCATTGTCTCTTATAGATGAGATAGTACAAAAAACTAAGATGCAGCCAAATGATGAGGGTTACTCTATAACAAAACAGGGTGTTCAAGCTTTTATAGATGAACTTTTAAAACCTCAAATGCAAGGTGAAAAAGTATCAAGTGCAATAGTTGATAATATGATTGCAGATATAGACTCAAAATTAAGCTCACAGATGGATGCTATCATACATGATGATAAGTTTCAAAAGATGGAATCTTCATGGAGGTCTTTAAAATCTTTAGTTGATAAAACAAACTTTCGTGAAAATATTAAACTAGAGATACTAAATGCAAAAAAAGATGAGCTTATTGATGATTTTGAAGATGCATCTGACATCACAAAATCTACTCTTTACCAGACAGGCTACACAGCAGAGTTTGGACAATTTGGTGGGCAACCTTATGGGAT
>JAERRX010000136.1 GCA_016735225.1 Sulfurimonas sp.
ATTGCAACATCTTCAATGTTTGATAGGGTAGTAGGAGTCATATCTCAATAGCTTCAATGCTTGATAGGGTAGTAGGAGTCATATTTCAACATCTTCAATGTTTGATAGAGTAATAGAAGTCTTTTCTCAACATTATTTCTTTTGTTTGCTGTTTCTACATACTCACCAGTATCAAGCAACCATTCAGAAAGTTGAGCACCTTGTGTTGTAGAGTTTCCATTTACAACAAGCTGGAACCATCTTGTAAATCTATCAGTAAGATTTTTAAGTTCTAATGATGGCTCTTTTTCACTACCGCTATTTTTAAGATGTTGCATAGCATCTCTTAAACCACCACTAACAGCACCAATATCATAAGAGGTATATTCTTGCGAATTATCTACATAAGTACCAATATCTTTATCGTACATTTTTTTCTCAATAGATACCATAAGAGCTCTTGCTTCATTTCTGTATTTTTTGTTATTAGTTGCTAGGTAAGCTGATGTAAGACCTCTAACTACTGCAAATTGAGTACCAACTGATTTGGTTTTTACTACACCTTTGTTTAGCATATAACCATCAAAATAAAGTCCATCTCTGCACTTAAGCTTAGCTATAAGAAAATCTGCTTGTTTCTTTATAAGCTTTATAGCTTTTTTACCTTGTGCAGTTTTAAGAGAGGCAGCTCCCTCACCTGAACCATATCCAACTGGCAGTGCATCTATAGCTCTTTGAAAAATTCTTAAAGCTTCTAAAGAGTAAGCGGCATCAAAAGTTGTAACTCTTGCTCCTTGTTTTCCATCATAACTATCTACAAATGTTCCAGCTTTTTTGTTAAAGTGTAGAGTTGAAATATTTTCAAACAGTAAGTTTACTAAGTTACTAGCTACTGAAAAAGCATCATCACTCTTGATATTATTTTTTATATTTTTATCAGTATTTTTAGAAGGTGCTTTTTTAAATGGGTCACCATCAAATACACTTAAGAAAGCTTCATTTTGGTTTTTGTTGTTTTTTCTTTGATCACTAAAAGCATAAAACTCACTCATAGGCCATAGCACACCCCAAGTATCTCTAAGAGTAGAACGAGAATCTATTACTCTTAAAGTTTCTACTGATTTTGTACCATTTTCTCTGCCTTCAGTGACTGCTACTTTGTTAGCAAACCAGATAGGGTTTTTACTTGCATCATATTGTGGAGTTATCTTTACACCAAGTTTTTGACCATCATAGCCAAGTTCTTCTTGCATATATAAGATTCTTTCATGTGAAAGCTCTGTTAGTATAGCACCATTTACACCATCTGCCGAAGATACACCAAGTGAGTGTTTTCCATCGTGATCCATAGTAGAACTAGATGCTTCAACCTCTTCATCTGTTGCACTAACATGCATACCGCCTAGAAAGTCTTGAGCCCACATAGTATCTTTAAGCAATGCACCACCAAAGGCTGCTGGGTTGAAAGTCTTGTCCATTGTGCTTTCTTTCCAAGCTAGTGTTCTGTAGTCTCTTAAATATGCAGGAACAGAGGTTTTTACTTTTTTCTCTTTGCCATGTTGAAAAATGATAACTTCATCATTATTTACAGTAGTAGTATCTACTCTTGTAGCAAATTCTGGAATACCAGATATATATGGAAGTGCAGTTGGATGCATATTTAAAGGGATGATCTCAGGGTCATTTCCAGTAACTTTTGCAAAGTGCATAAACCTTTTAGCTAAAGACTTCATATCTCCGCCTCTTTGTTCATTTAGTAGTCCATTTACTAAGTGTGGTCCCATTTTTGACTGATAGTTAAGAGCATACATAGCTTCTTCAGAATACTCATAACTCTCTATCCCAGTTGTATAGTCAAACTCTGTAGGCTCATTTATTGCATTTGGGTCTAGTGTGTCTAAGTCAAGACCTAGAGACTCAGCCAGTGGTTCACCTGAAAGCTCAAACTCTGTATAAGCAAACATTGCTCCAGCTGTATTGAATGTTTTATCTATAACTGTTGTTTTTGTATTTGAGTATGGTTGTGCTATTGCTAAAGAAGCTATTGTTAGAGAAGCTACTATAGACAATGATAATTTTTTTTGTTTAGTCATTTTAATACCTTTTTAATTAAATTTATTGTATGCATAAACTTAACCAAAACTGTCAAGAATCTTGGTTAAGTAGATGCAATAGGAGAATTTATGCCCCGAAGGGCAGGTTGCTAGAAGTTGTAGTTTACTACTAGTTGAACACGGTCGTTATCGAAGTCTGTTTTATCACTAGACTCTTTGTCTTCGCCTATAACATAGATAAATGCTACATTAGCTTCATCATCATTATATGCATATTCTACACCGAGATTTATCTCAGATACATGAGCTTTCTCGCCACCTTTGATAGCATCAGCTTCATAGTCGCCATAAACACCAAAGATATTTACATCATATAACTCATAAGCTGCACCAACAGTATAAGAACTACCATCACCAACAGTTCCATCGTGAAGAGTTCCTGCTGTCATAGTATCGATATTAGTATATGAAGAACCGCCACCAAAACCTTCAAATATTTGGTTTCCATCATCAACACTTACACTATCATAAGCTGCAGCTAGAGTTACACCATAAAATCCAGCCTCAATCATAGCACCCATGATACTTCCCTCAATAGTACTATCGTCTTTTTCGCCTTCATTAAGGTATTGAGCAGCTACTACTATCTCGGCATCATCACCAATCTCTATAGTTCCAACTACATCTACATATACTGCAGAAGCAGCTTTTGTAACATCATAGTACCAAGCACCAGCCTCGATAGGACCTTGAGCATAAGTAATAGCAGCTAAGTTAGTACCATCTTCTCCAGTTTCAACCCATCCATGATTTTTTACATTATCATAGTCTGCATCAACACCTTGCCAGTTTAGTACACTACCACCTAATACAGTAAGACCTATATCTTCTAAAGTATAAGAAGCGATATATGCCTCAAAAGTATGCGGAGTCATACGAATATCATCACTATCAGCAAGAGGAGTATCTATAAGCTGACGACCAGCTCTTAAGTTTAGACCCTCATAACTATAGTTGATATAAGCTTCTGCTAGTTCTGTATAGTTTCCAGCTTCAGAAGTTAGTTCACTATTGAACTCTCCATCACTTTGATCACCACTTAAAGGAGGAATATAGTTAGAAGTATATGCTGCAGCACCTAAGCTAAAGCCAACAAAAGAAGCAGTTTCAAACTTCAACTGACCACCAATAGCAGCTGCTGATTGATCTTCATCTCCATCTGTTTCGACCATATTTCCAGCATATCCTAGGCGGATTTGTCCACTTGCTGTACCTTCACTAAACATCTCTTTGAAGCTATTGGCTTTTTTTGCAGCTCCACTTTCTTCCTTAGCACTAAGATCTTCTTGAAGAACACTAGACTCATTTAGCTCCTCTGCTAAAGCAGATGTACCTATTGCCATTGCGGCTACTAAACTTAATTTAATAAATTTATTCATTTTTTTCCTTTGCAATTTTAATTTTGAAAATTAATATCATAATTGTACACTCTTAAACTTAATTATTTCTTTATGAGCAATGATTGTTATTATAATGTTTTAAACTTATGATAAATAGAGTTTAGAATGATAGATAGTTTACTATTTTAACAAAAGTCTTTCTAAAAGTATTGTCTGCTTTTTGGACTCTTGGAGTCTTTTTCTATTTACAGAAAAAGCATCTATAGCTAAAACTATAAATAAAGATAAAAATAGAGATATAAAAGTTAAAAATAGAGAAAACCAAAAACCAAAAACGATAAAGGTCTTAAAAGTTAAAAGAGCACCGAAAAGGACAACTGCCCACGATGCTCCAAGTAAAAAGCCTATAATTCTGTCGAATATATCTTTTTGCACTGGAGAGTTAATAATCTAAAATCTAGTGGTCTTCTATAGCTACTGCTGAACCAAGATAAACAGTTGTAAGCATCATAAATATAAATGCCTGCAAAAATGCCATAAAAGTAAGAAGTGCAAATGGAACTATAGGGAGTATCCAAGGAGCTAACATCAAGATAACCATTAAAAACTTATCATCCCCAGAAACATTACCATAAAGACGAAATGTAAGTGAGATAATACGAGAAAAGTGAGAAACTATCTCAATAGGAAACATCAACCAATACAACCACCAAACTGGACCTAGAAAATGCTTAAAGTACTTTATAACACCGTTACGACGAATACCCTCGAAGTTGTAGTAAACAAAAACAACAAGAGCAAGACTAAGTGGCATCTCTATAAATGCTGTTGGAGCTTCAAAACCTGGGACAATACCTATAAGGTTTGCAATACCAACAAAAAGACCAATAGTAGCTATAAGTGCTACATAACGGCGAGCATCTTCTTTACCCATAACATCTACTGCCATCTGAAGAACACCCGATATGTATGCTTCCATCACATTTTGAGTGCCTTTAGGAACAAGCTGAAGGTTTGACATTGCTGCTCTTACAAGAAGTATTGCAAGTCCTGCAGATAATAACATGTGTATTGAATAGATAAATTCCTTGTTATGAGAAATAAGACCGAAAAATAAAAATAGATCTGGCATCGAAAAGCTCCCTGTTTAAAATAAATTATGAAACAATACTATAAGTTGCATTAAACTTTAATAAATTTTTTATTTATTTGACTTAAGTTTTACATCTTTTGCACTAAAGTTTTTACCAGCGATAGCTTCTAAAAAGACTGTAGCATAAGAACCCTTTGGCAATGAAAATGAAATATTGAGTAATGTTTGTTTTTTTACATATTTGCAGGTTATATCTTTTGGATAGATCAAAGCTTCTCTTCTGTAGCCTTTATCTTGTAAATATTCATCATCATATTTTGACTCTATCTTTCTTGCTTCATCTCTTGAGCGAAAAACATCTCTTCCACAAAGAAGACCAGTCGGAACAAGCTTTTTACTCTCATACTCTCTAGTTGGCATTATCTTAGGAGTAGATAGCTTTGCATCTAAAGAGAGATAAACATCCCCATCTAAAAGTTTAAATACTGTTTCATTGTTTTGTAAAGTTAGGTTTACTCTTTCTCGTAACCAGTCGTTGAAGTATGTGCTTTGATAGATAGAAACTAAAAACTTTTTTATCTTCGCATCTTCTATAAAGAGGTCACCTTGAATCATCTCTTTTGCTTGATTTATACTATCTGTATCTCTGCCAAACCTTTGATAACCAAAATAATTGGGCAAACCATTTTTTGCTATCTTTCTTGCTACTTTTTCAATCTTACCAGCATCTATATTATCTACAAAATGAAGATTTATGCTAAATCTATTGCCAGATAAATCACCCATTCTTATAGAATGAGAATGCCTAGTAGAACTTAAAATCTTTATCTGTTTATGATAAAACTTTTTTAGCATCTTCTCATAGCTAGCATCTACTGAAATATACTGAGTAGTTGTTGCATGTTTATCTTTTAAACCAGCATATCCTACTTTTTGTGCAGGAACACCCATATACTCTGCAAACACAGCCACCATATCCCAAGTAGTTAGCTCATGCTTTTGGATATGCAGTATCAAGTAGTTTCCCTTTCCCTTAAACTTAGTAGTAAAAATCTCATCAACTATAAAGTCTTTTGGGGTTTGATAAAACTTAAAGTCTATATCCTCAACACTTTGTAAATATTCTCTTTTTCTCATAATGCTAAAATCTTTAATTGTTTTAAAGCGATATTTATATCTTTTTTTATCGCTTGTTTTAACTCTTTTAGAGAGTCAAATTTTTTATTATCTCTTATAAAGGAGACAAAACTGATGCTTGCTTTTTTATCACAAATAACCTCGCCATCTAAGATATGTGACTCTATCGCAAAAGAGCCATCTGTAGTAACCCTATGTCCGATAAAAGATACAGAGGGGTGATAGTGTTCCTCATCATCTATGCGAGTAAGGCTGACATAAACCCCCTCTTTAGGAACTAAAAAGTCTTCTGTTTTAATATTAATAGTTGCTACTAGCTCTTTTTTACCGATGCCCTGCCCTCTTATTTGATGACCTTTTATTGTATAGTTATGTCCTAAAAAATTATTTGCACCTCTTATATCGCCTATCTTTATTTTTGCTCTTATTTTATGAGAATGTATAGAGTCGCCCTTTAGAGTCACCTCATCAACAACTTTTACTTCACCACTAAAGAGAGTTTTTAGATCATTGAAAGAGTACTTTCTATTTTTTCCAAAATGAAAGTCGTAGCCAACAACAATTTTTTTAAGTTTTGGAAACTCTTTTTGAAGAAGTTTTACGAAACCATCTCCATCAAGATGACGAATATCATTCAAGTCTAAATAAAAAACTACAAAATTAGAAAAATGCTCTCGCTCTTTTTTTGGAGTAAGGTTTGCATAGCCCGTTTCAATAACTACTATAGTGCCATTGCTATCTAACTCCCTAAAAAGCTGTTGATGACCTATATGCATCCCATCAAAACCACCTATAGCTATATCTGTACTATTTTTCATAGTAGTAACAATACTCAAGATTGCCCTCCTTTCCCATCAACTTAGAAGTGGATTTTAAGATCAAACTCCATCCTTTTTTTCTAGATGCATCTTCAAAGTGTTCCATCGCTTCTAAGATGGCTTTTTTATCAAGAACCACTCCATGACTATCTCGCTTAGCCTCACGACCTACTTCAAACTGTGGCTTAAAAAGCAAGATAATCTTTTTACTTGCTAGTCTATCTATATCATCTATTATATTTAAAAGCGAGATAAAAGCTACATCACTAACTACTATATCAAAGATTTTATCACTTTTAAACTCTCTTATATCACAACTCTCATAAGAAAGAACTCTTTTATCATTTAACAAGCTTAGATGCAACTGCTCACGACCAACATCAACAGCACTTACTTCTCTTGCCCCTCTTTGCAGTAAAACCTGAGTAAATCCACCCGTAGATGCTCCTATATCTAAAGCAATCATAGCATCTACACTCAAACCCAACTCATCTAAAAAAGCCTCTAACTTAAAGGCAGAACGAGATACAAACTCTTTATGCTCTTGAACTACCACCTCATCACTCTTTGTAACTTGATATGAACTTTTTTTAATTACTTTTGCATCTATGCTTACAAGACCCTCTTTTATGATGGCTTGAGCCTTTGTTCTACTTGCTATAGATAGATTTTTAACAAGATAGTTATCTAGTCTTATCAAAACTGAACCTCTATGGCACTATATACAACATCTAAGTCTATAGTTTTACCGAGATCTCCTTTGTCATAATCAGTCCTATATCTATCATAAGCTATCTTCATACTCCACATTTTTGAAAACCTAAGAGCTATGCCACCACCATAGACAATACAAAAGCCATCAGAGCTAATATCTGACTTCATATTACCCACTCCTACTTTTGCATAAAAGTCTAAAATATCATCAAAGAAAGCATAGTGAGCTAAGGTGCTAACATCTATAGCACTAAAAGATATTGATCTTGTCTCATCGCTATCGTTTATCACCTTATAGGTTTCTCCTTGGTTAAAGTTTATATAACTCAACTCTACACTTAGATGCCTGTTTATATATGCTCCAGCATAAAGCAAACTAGCTGTAGAATCTTTATCTAACCTCTCTTTGTAGATGCCATCATCATCATAAGAAGACAAGCCATAACCTATGCCAATATATGGACCACCCTCTCTATCTGCTAGCAACATACTACAAAATATTAGTATGGATAAAATTATTTTCATATAGTTTTCTCGCCTATCTTTTTTTTCATATCAACTTCACTTAAGCACTCAACACCAAGACTCATCGCTTTATCGTACTTACTTCCAGCATCCTCGCCATATACTAAAAAGTCAGTTTTTTTAGACACAGAGCCTGATACTTTTGCACCAAAAGACTCTAGTAGCTCTTTTATAGCACCTCTTGACTCACTCATAGTTCCTGTTAAAACAATAGTTTTGCTCTTGAAAGGATTTTCTTGTGCCTCTGTTTTTTTGACTGGTTTTAATGGTTTTAAAATCTCTTCTAAGTTTAGTATAATCTCTCTATTTACTCTTACAAACTCTAAGACTGACTCCGCCATCTCTTCTCCAATGCCATCTATCAAAACTATATCTTCTTTGCTAGCATCTACAAAGCTTGAGCCAAAGTTATCACTTAAGCTTTTAGATGCAACCTCTCCAACATGTTCTATGCCTAAAGAGTTTACAAATCTCCAATACTCTGAACCCTTAGCATCTTCTATAGAGTCTAAAAGATTTTGAGACTTTTTCTCTTTAAAACCCTCAAGAGCTAAAAGTTTTTCAAGAGTTAGGCTAAAGAGATCTATAACACTCTTTACTAGCCCTGAGTTAAAAAGAGCCTCCACTATTTTGTTGCCTAGTCCATCTATGTTTAAACAAGGCTTTGAAGCAAAGTAGATGATAGAGTTAACCACTCTAGCTTCACACTCTAGGTTTTGACACTTTAGCAAAACACCCTCATCTAAAAGCTCACTCTGACATACTGGACAAAGTCTTGGTCGCTCATACTTGAGCTGACTAGCATCTCTTTGCTCGGTTAAAACTTTGATGATTTTAGGTATCACATCTCCACTTCTAAGTATAATAACCCTATCATTTATACGGATATCCTTTCTATCTATCTCATCAAAGTTATGCAAAGTTGCCCTTTCAACTACAACACCCTCTATATCTGTTGGCTCAACTACCGCAACAGGAGTCACAGCACCACTTCTTCCCACTTGCAATACTATCTCTTTTACTATTGTTATCTTCTCAACTGCTGGAAATTTATATGCTACTGAAAATCGAGGGGTTTTTACTGTATATCCCATATCTATTTGGGAGCTTATTTCATCTACTTTTATAACCATTCCATCTAGCATCATGTCATAGTCATCTCTATCATTTTTCATTATTTCATAGATGTTTTCTATATCACTGATACCTTTACAGATAGCTCTTTGAGGAGGTTTTCTAAATCCTAAGGTATAGATATACTCCATCTTAGAACTTAACAACTTATGATTTAGACTATTTTCTCCAACTCCATAGGGTAAAAACACTAGGTTTCTTCTAGCAGTTACAGATGGGTCGAGTTGTCTAAGACTTCCTGCGGCTGCATTTCTAGGGTTTGCAAACACTGCTCCTTTTTCTTTTAGCCGTTGTTCATTTATCTTTTCAAACTCATCTTTAAAGATAACAACTTCGCCACGAATCTCTATGCGATCTTTATGCTCTATGCTTAGAGGAATGGAGCGAATAGTTTTTACATTTTGAGTTATCAGCTCCCCTACACTTCCATCGCCACGAGTGATGCCCTTAGATAACTCTCCATCTTCATATATCAGGTTTAAACTAGCTCCATCAAACTTTGGCTCACAATAAAAGGAGATATTCTCATCCAATTTATAAGTTTTTTTAAGCCATCTCTCTAAGCCTTGCTTATCAAAAATATCTTCTAAACTCCACATGCGAGATAGATGCGATGCTTTTGCAAAACCCTCGGCTATATTGTCTCCAACTCTTTGAGTAGGTGAACTAGTTAGTATATTTTGTGTATATTTTTCTTCATACTCTTTTAGCTCTTTATATAAACTATCATAAACTTCATCTGTAGTTAATGGGTCATCTAAAACATAATAATGTTTTGAGTAGAGATTT
>JAERRX010000079.1 GCA_016735225.1 Sulfurimonas sp.
TTAAAGGCTTCTGGCAAGGTTTTACACTCTAAAAGAGAGTTTATGCCATCTTTTGCTTTTTGCTTTTTGGCTGTTTTTGTATCTTCTATGGCTTGGAGTCTGTCTGCTTCGTCCTTAGCTTTTTTCTCTTCAGCCTTTTTCTTTGCTTGTTCTTGTTCTTCTTGCGTTGTGTGAGTCTCAAAATCCTTAAACTTTCCATATCCTACATTGGTCTTAGCTCCTAGTCCTAAGTCCTCTAAGATGTTTTCAAAGAGTTTTATCTTCTCTTCTTTTGTGATAATTCCATCTTTTAGCTCAAAATCGAACCTAAAAGATACATCTGGCAACACTTTTATAAACCTAAGTGGTATTGGATTTTTGAGTTCATCACTATGAGGAGTTATGTAGTCATCTCCTAGTATCTTGTTTTCAGCTTTAGAGATAGTAGCATCAAAAAAGACATCGCCATTGTCAAATATCTCACTCTCTAAACCCACTATATCCTCTTTGTTTAGTATCTCTTTTATATACTCTTCATGCTTAAAAGCACTTCTTAGAACGCCTTTTATAGATGAGCCTTGTATGACTGGTAGTCCGCTTGTGTAGTCGAAATGAAAACCTAAGATAGCTTGACCTTTTACACTTGGTATCTCATGGGCATTACCACTTCCTAGTAGTAGTCCTGGGTAGGTTGTGGTTGCTGTGAATCGAGTTGAGCCTAAAACTTCTGCCTCTTCTATGGTTGGTGTTTGGCTTATGATGTTGGCTATTTTTTTGTTTATTATGGTTTCATTATTGGCGTTATCAAGATTTGTATAATCTATGCCTTTAAAATAATCTTTATAAAAAAGCCAGCCTATGTTTGCACTACTCATCTTTTTTACCTTCATCAAGTTTGAAGGTTCTGATACTTAGTTTTATAGCGATAGATATATCTAAAATCTTTGGCTTAAGAAGCTCTTCATTGCCATCGAGTACATAGTGCAGTAGTGAGATATCATCATCTTTGGCAGTTAAGATTTGAATAATTATATATGATAGGTACTCTTTGCTCTCTTTTGTTTTAGCATTTGTATTTTCAAAAAGTGCTAGAGTTGGAAGCAGTCCACTTTGCATGATGCTTGCACCAAATGAGGATATATAGCCGTTATAGGCTGATGGGATTATGCCATCGCTGAACTCTTTGTTTAAAACTCTCATAGCATCTGGTATATACTTTTGTATTCGTTTTTTACTCATAATGAAACCTTTGAGACTTTGCAAAAACCGTAGCCTATGGACTTGTTTGCTCCAAACTGGACTTTTGAACCCTCTTTATCAAATCTGCTTTCAAAACCTTTTATCTTTTTGTCATAATCTTTTGGGTCGATATTTTCAGGCTTTCCTATGCAAAAGAAAAACTGTGATTTTTTGGGTACTACCTCTTCATACCAAAGGTTTTTACTAACTCCATCAACAAGAAAGTTTCTAGCAAGAACTGGCAAATCTAGCTTTTGAAAATCTCCATCATCAAATAGTGCTAGATTTTCTCCTAAGAATTTAGTTAGTTTTGAGGTGTCAAAGTTGTTAAACATCGCTTTGTCATCTTCAAGCAGGGCATTTGTGATGTTTTCAAAAATCATAGGCTTACTTTTTTCTGGTTTTAGTTTTGAGAGTTTTTCTAACTCTTTTTTTAAGTTGTCATCAAACTCTATATCAAAATTCTCAACACTTTCAAGTAGGTTTTTTATCACGGCTGGACTTGTAGCATTGAAGTATGACTTGACATTACTTCTTACTGGTCTTGCTAGAAGTTGTGCTTCAAAAAAGCTATAAGCTCCAGTGGCATGTGAATCTTCATCGTTTGAGCCACCAAAAATGTACTTGACCATGTTTGTAGGCTCTTCACCTGCGATACTAAAAGCCTCTCTAAAAGCACCTTTTAGACTACTGCTGTTGATGTTTGGTAGGTTTGTGATGGCATCTCTTTGGACTTGGTTATCTATGACATCGAAGTTTATGTCGCCTGCTCCTACATGGAGGTTGCTTAGTGTTTGGATCTTATATAGTTCTGTTTTCATCTGTGTCCTTTTTTATATTAGTGTTATATCTTTTGTTAGTATCTTTAGGTGCTTGTCGATACTCCTGCCTACTGCTTCTGCTACAACTCTATAAAAATCCTCCGTTTGACTGCTTTGTTGAGCTTTTTCTATCGTTTGGATGTATTTGGCTCTGTTTTTCATCTCTATGACGGCTATGGGGTAACCTTGTTGCAAGAGTATGAGATTCATAAGAAGTCGTGCAGTTCGTCCGTTGCCATCTATGAACGGATGGATGCTCACAAGCTTGAGATGAGCCAATGCACTCAAAACTATGGGGTGTTCATCGCTGTTTTTTAGCCACTCTAGGAACTCTTGCATAGCTTCATCTATCTTCAGAGGCTCTATAAACTCATGTATCTCACCGTTACTTTTTTGCACTCCTACCCCTCTGCTTCTAAATACACCAGCATCTTGTGAAGAAATCTTGTTGAGTATGAGGTAGTGAATATCTAAAATATCTTTTAGCTTTATATCTTTTGGTTTTAGGTGGCTTAGTGACTCTATAAACCCTATCGCCTCTTGGTGGTTAATGACTTCAAGATGTTCGCTTAGTTTTTTGCCACCTATGGTTAAGCCCTCGTTTAGGATAAGCTTTGTTTCGCTAAAGCTAAGAGTTGAACCCTCTATGGCATTGGAGTTGTAGGTAAAATCTACATCATAGAGCTGTTTTAGGTTTTGTGTTTGCTCTTTGCTTATGGGTCTTAGTGTCTCTAGCTTTGATTTTTTTATATCTATGCTTTTTAACATCCTAGCTATGCTCATTGTATCCTACTTTTTGGCAGTTTTTGTTTTGGAGGTTTTTTAGTAGTTCATCAGATGGCTTTATGAATACTGAGCCTTTTTCATAAAGAAACATCTTAGGACTTTTTTTAAACTCATTGGTTTTTGTTGCATGTTTTTGGTTTTGAAGGCTCTGAAAACTTATCTCACTTGTTATAGCAAACTCACAATTCTCTTTTATGGGTAGAGTTATATAGGCATCACTTAGAAGTGTTAAGTAGCCATTTTTGTCTTGATAATTTAAAGTTTTATCACTTGGTTTTAGCTCAAGTTTAAACTTTGAGCCATCAGCACCTAGAGAGATGATGGAGTTTTTTAGCTCATAATCGCACTCAAGATAAAAGGCAAATTTGAAGTTATGTTTTAACAGATAGGATGTTTTTTTAAAAAGTGAGTTATCTTCACCCCCTGTTTTGTTGCCTGTTTGCTCAATGGATTTAAAAATAGCACGACCTTTTAATCTCCTACAACTATCAAGAGATATAAAATTATCATAAATATCTTTATTGGGATTATATCCCTCAAGCAAACTGATTTTATTATCTTTATCATAGAGATATTTATAACTATCAATATCTACTTTTTTTATATATCCCTCATCTTTTCGCATCAAAAAAATAGCTCCTAGAGATGTGATAGCTCCAAAGTTTTGTAACTCACTTGATCTTATATCAAACTTTTCGACACCGACTAAATCACCTGCTTCTTTTTTATGATACCTATCCACCCATTCGCCTCTAACTTTTCTAGTTAAGACACCAGACTGAGTCATGATCTCTTTTTTTAACATTCCTAAGACTGCACTTTGTTGAGGAAACTGCCTTGAACTAACAAGGTAAGTCCCATTTTCCTTATCTCCAACTTTTCCAAAAGTATTGTCCCCACCAAAAAGAAAAGGTTCTAATGGGGCAAGTGTCATTAAATATCTCATGATTTGTCTCCTTTTACAAAAATTATAAATTTTTCTACTAAATCAAAATAAAGATCGCTATCTTCAATGTCATCACAAATAATACTATAGCGACCCTCAACTGCAAAATCACTCAAATCAATCAACTCTTCAATATTGTCTATGAGTTCAATGTCATTTTTTCTAGTCTCTGTGATTAACGTTTTTGTAT
>JAERRX010000184.1 GCA_016735225.1 Sulfurimonas sp.
AGCGATCTTTATTTTGATTTAGTAGAAAAATTTATAATTTTTGTAAAGGGAGATAAATCATGAGATATTTAGTGACACTTGCACCACTGGAACCTTTTCTTTTTGGTGGGGACAATACTTTTGGAAAAGTTGGAGATAAGGAAAATGGAACTTACCTTGTTAGTTCAAGGCAGTTTCCTCAACAAAGTGCAGTCTTAGGAATGTTAAAAAAAGAGATCATGACTCAGTCGGGTGTTTTAACTAGAAAAGTTAGAGGCGAATGGGTGGATAGGTATCATAAAAAAGAAGCAGGTGATTTAGTCGGTGTTGAAAAGTTTGATATAAGATCAAGTGAGTTACAAAACTTTGGAGCTATTACATCTCTTGGAGCTGTTTTTTTGATGCAAGAAGATGAGAGATATATAAAAAAAGTAGATATTGATAGTTATAGTTATAGTTATAATGACGGTTTACTTAAAGATTATAATCCCAAAAAAGATATTTATGATAATTTTGTAAATATAAATTCAGATGAAAAACTATCTTCAAAAGATATTTTTAAAGCCATTGAACAAACAGGTAACAAAACAGGTGGAGAAGACAACTCGCTTTTTAAAAAAACATCATATACACTAAAACATAACTTCAAATTTGCCTTTTATCTTGAGTGCGATTATGAGTTAAAAAACTCCATCATCTCTCTAGGTGCTGATGGCTCAAAGTTTAAACTTGAGATAAAAGAAAGTGATAAAACGCTGTATTATCAAGATAAAAATGGCTACTTAACACTTCTAAGTGATGCCTATATAACTCTACCCATAAAAGAGCATTGTGAGTTTGCTATAACAAGTGAGATAAGTTTTCAGAGCCTTCAAAACCAAAAACATGCAACAAAAACCAATGAGTTTAAAAAAAGTAAAAAGATTTTTCTTTATGAAAAAGGCTCAGTATTCATAAAGCCATCTGAGGAGCTACTAAAAAACCTCCAAAACAAAAACTGCCAACAAGTAGGCTATAACCAACACACATATAAAGGACAAGAAAAATGAAAGTAGAACTATATAAGATCCAAACACTAAGCAACCTCCATGTAGGAGCAGGCGACATAAACTTCGATGTCATAGATAACCAAGTCCAAAGAGATGCTATAACTAACTTGCCAAATATAAACAGTAGTAGTTTAAAGGGTGCTTTTAGAGAGAACTTTAGTGTAAAAGGAGAAGAACCTACAAACATGGTAAAATACATTTTTGGTGGTTCAAATGATGATGAGAACTCTCATGCAACAGGTGCATACAGCTTTTTTGAAGCACAACTTCTAACAAGACCAGTCAGAAGCAATGAAAAGTCACACTTCAATGCCACAAGTCCAGCAGTTATCAAAAATCTTCTTGAAACTATAGACAACTTTGATATAGAGTTTAAAAAAGAGCTAAAACAAGAGTTAGAAAAACTTTCAAACTTAAAACCTCAAAAAAATGAACCTATGATTTTTGGAAATATTACAGATGCAATACTTGAAGATGATAGAGCTATCGCAGACAATTTTGACACTTCTAAACTTTCTTCATTTCTTGGAGAAGATTTAGCACTATTTGATGATGGGGATTTTAAAGAGTTAGAGCTACCTGTTTTAGCGAGAAACTATCTTGTAGATGGGATAAGTAAAAACCTTTGGTATGAAGAAGTAGTACCCAAAAAATCACAGTTTTTCTTTTGCATAGGAAAGCCTGAAAATATCGACCCAAAAGACTATGATCAAAAGATAAAGGGTTTTGAAAACAGGTTTGACAAAGAGGGTTCAAAAGTCCAGTTTGGAGCAAACAAGTCCATAGGCTACGGTTTTTGCAAAGTCTCAAAGGTTTCGTTATGAGTAAAAAACGAATACAGAAGTATATACCAGATGCTATGAAAGTTTTAAATGATACTTTTCAAAGTGGTGTTTTTCCATCTTCTTACAATGGCTATATATCTTCATTTGGTGCAAGTGTTATGCAAAGTGGACTACTTCCAACATTGGCTATTTTTGAAAACCAAGATGCAAAGACAAAAGAAAAAAAAGAGCTTCTAACAACAATTATTTTAAGTATATTAGATGCTAATCATAGTAAAGAAACTCTTTTAGAGTATGTATTAACTAGTAAAGAAGATAAAAGATACTTAAAACAGAAAATCATGGATATTTCAATCGCAGTAAAACTAAGTTTACGAACTTTTAAAAAAGGGGACTAGATGAGTGCAAATATCGGATGGCTTTTTTATAAAGACTATTTTAAAGATGTAGATTATAGTGATCTAAAAAGTGCTAAAAACAAAGATGCTATTGGCAAAAAAGTTACAAATATCATAAGCCAAACACCAAGCATAAAAGAAGCAGAAGTTTTAGGCTCAACTCACTTCACTGCATCTACAACTTACCCTGGACTTTTACTAGGAAGTGGAAATGCTCACGAGTTGCCATCTATAGAAGGGCAGGCTATATTAGGCTTTCATTTTGACTACACAAGTGGACTACCAGTTATACAAAGCTCATCTATCAAAGGGGTTTTAAGAAGTGCATTTAAGCACTCTGAGTATATAGAAGAACTATTAAGTCATTCTGAACTACCAAGTCGTTCTGAACTGCTAAGTCATTCTGAACCACTAAGTCATTCTGAACCACTAAGTCATTCTGAACTTGATTCAGAATCTAGCATAAAAAGTTTAGAGAAAGAAATATTTGACAACAACGACATCTTCTTTGATGCTACTATCTCAAAAGCAAATGGCAAAATACTAGGTGATGATTTTTTAGCTCCTCATGGAGACAATCCACTTAAAAATCCAGTTCCACTAAGGTTTATAAAAGTACTCCCAAACATTACCTTTAGATTTGACTTTGAACTTTCAGATGGAACTATCACAAAAGATGAAAAAATCAAACTTTTCAAAACCATCTTAGAAGACCTAGGGCTAGGTGCTAAAACAAATGTAGGTTATGGAAAGTTTGAAAGTTTTGCACCCTATAAAACAGATGATGAGAGAGTTGAAGATGAAAAAGCCCAAGCACTTCAAAAAGAGTTTGATGAAGCAAAAAGGATTCAAGATATAAAAGATGCTAAAAATGCTAAGGTACAAAAAGCAAAAGATGGAGTAGCTTCTCTACTAGAGTGTAAAACACTAGCAGATGGGTTTAAACTCTTAAAAGACTCTTTTGGAAAAGTACCAAAACCAACACCAGAGCAAAAAGAGATTATTCAAAAATATCATGACAAGCAAAAGAAACTCACAAAAAGCGAAGTAAAAGTATTTAAAAAGTACTTAAAATAGATGTTCACAAAACCTCTAAACTATATCATCACCAAAGAGAATCTTAGTGAGGCATATCAAGAGATAAGTAAAAACTCTAGCGGTATTGATGATGTAGATGTTAGAGAGTTTCAAAAAAATCTATCTAAAAATCTATCTACAATAGTAAAAATGGTTCAAGAGGGACTCTACTCCCCAGAACCACTAAAAAAGATAGAGATAGATAAACCAAACTCAGATAAAAAAAGACCCATAGGCTTAAGTGCTATAAAAGATAAGCTAGTCCAAAGAGTGCTTTATAAAGATCTAAACTCTTACTTTGATAAAATATTTTTAAATAACTCTTATGCCTATAGAACAGGCAAATCCACACTTAAAGCTATAAACAGAACAACAGAATTTTTAAACCAAAACAACCTTGTTGTTTTAAAAGCAGATATAGAAAACTTTTTTGAAACCATCGACCATGATATACTGCTAAAGATTTTAGACAAAGATATAAAAGACAAATCCATCATAAGACTAATATCTCTTTTTTTACAAGTAGGTGGGTTTAAAGAGCAGAACTATGATGAGCATCTTTATGGTGTTTATCAAGGAGATATACTTTCTCCCTTACTTTCAAATATCTACCTAAACGAGATGGACAATTACCTAGCATCTAAAAACATCAACTTTGTAAGGTATGCAGATGATTTTGTGCTTCTTTTTAGCAATAAAAATGAAGCCTATAAGATGTTGAAACCACTAAAAAAATACTTAAAAGTTCTTCATCTAAAGTTGAGTTATGAAAAGACAAAAATACTACACATAAAAGATGGTTTTACATTTTTAGGTGTAAACTTTCAAGGAAGAAACAGAAACATAGAAGAGTCGAGAGTTCAAAAAAGTATAGCTAGGCTAGAAGCTCTTTCTAAAGATAAGTCAGGATTTTTAAAGTTTGTAAAAGAGGTAAATTCATATCTTTATGGTTTGAAAAATTACTATCTTAAGATATTGACAAAAAACTCAGAACAATATCGCTCACTTCAAGATGCCCTCATAGACTCTCTTGCACATAAGGTATATATCTCAAAGAGGTCTAAAGCTATTAGCACAAAAAAAGAGTTCAAGATATTGCTAGACCAAGTAAACTTAGATATACTCTTTGATATTGAGATGCTTAAAGATAAGGTGGAGCTTATCATAGCAAAAGGATATGAGAGATACTTAGCAGGCAAGTCATATAAAGATACAAGTTCAAAGATAGCAAAAAAGAAAAACAAATATGCTAAGAAGTTTGCAAATGATTCTACCCTTCATATATCAACAGTTGGCTTGATGCTAGGCTTAGCAAAAAATACTTTTGTTTTAAAAAGATATGGAAAAGTGCAAAAAAAGTTCCCTATCAACAAAGTTACTCGCATAGTCTTTGAAGGAAACGGCTACTCTTTGAGTACAAATGTCATAAAAAAATGTGCTGACAATGCGATAAGCATAGACTTCATAAGCCAAGATGCAACAAGCTACGCCTCACTCATCACTTACAAAGCAAGCATGACACAAAGTGTAAGCCAACAGGTAAAACTACTAAATACACCTACTCACTTGATGTTAGCACAAGAGTTTATCAGAGGCAAAGCGAAAAACCAACTCAACTACATAAAATATCTAAACAAGTATCACAAACTGCTAGGTATGCAAATAGACTCCATTGCAACAAGCATAGGTAAGATAAAAGCAACAAACTCCGTAAATGAACTGATGGGTTATGAAGGAACTATCTCCGCTTCATACTGGGATGCTATCAAGTTAGTTTTAGATGTTCCCTTTACTAAGCGTGTAACTTATGGAGCAAAAGATATAGTAAACAGCTCTTTAAACTATGGATATGCTTTTCTTTATGGGAAGGTTCAACACTCTCTTGTTTATGCAGGGCTAAGTTTAAACATCTCATTTTTGCACTCTCTTGATGAAAAAAAGCCAACACTTACCTTTGATATGATAGAAGAGTTTAGAACTTTTATAGTCGATAGAACTATCATCAGTATGCTCAACAAAGATGAGCCTATAAAGCTCGGAAACGATGGTATGCTTACAAAAAGAAGTCGCCAACTCATAGCTAAAAATATAAAAGAAAAACTAGGCTCTTACACTATGTGGAAAAAAGAGTCCAGAAAGATAGAAAACATCATACAGACTCAGTCTTTCAACTTAGCAAAAGTAGTAAACGGTGAACTCCCTAAATACAAAGCATTTATAGGAAAATACTAATGAGGTATGTAGTAACTTACGACATAAGCAACGATAAAAGAAGAACAAAACTATCTGACCTCTTAGCTACTTACGGTCAAAGAGTAAACTACTCAGTTTTTGAAATAGAGCTAAATGAAAGCAAACGAGAAAAGTTACTTTATGAGATAGAGCTAAAAAAGCTTATAGATAAAAAATACGACTCTCTTCGGTTTTATCATCTTTGTGAAAACTGTGTACCAAAATCTTTTGATATTGGAGATAGAGCAGATGCATTTGAAGCTCAAGATATGTTTGTTTAGGCACAAAAACCCATT
>JAERRX010000049.1 GCA_016735225.1 Sulfurimonas sp.
TGCAATACCATACAAAATGGAGTTTCCTGCATCTAGACAAAAACTAACAAATGGATGAGCAGCTGTATGTGCTGCATGTTCATAAAACATTAGTTTGGGATAATGGAGCAGATATAGCACCAGAGTACCTGCACGACAGGGTATAATAAATAGGAGGAGAGAAACGAGGCTAAACTGCGAAAATTTCAAGCTTTTAAGTGTCGCATAAAGAAACTTCAAAGCCGAACAATTAAGTACGAAATATCGCCATAGTTCCTCACCTTAGTCGTTAGACAACAGGTCAGTTGAAAATGAACAATAAAAATAAGATGTTAATAATTGGAGGTATAGGGATGATTTTATCAGGATGTGGAGCGAAACAATATTTAATAACATACAATACGAACCCGATGGGAGCTTCTGTTGTATGTCAAGGTATTTATAAAGGATATTCACCTCTTTATGAATACTAGCCCAATAGATAAACTTACTATAGATGCAAGGGAATTTCTCATAATGAGAGATGACTTGATAGACCCTTATCTATCGGGAAACAAGTATAGAAAACTATACACACTCCTAAAAACACCATCAAACAAGCTAAGCACCATCATCTCATACGGCGGAACCCAGTCAAACGCAATGCTCGCAATTGCAGCCATGTGCAAAAGTAAAGGCTGGGAGTTTATCTACTATACCAAGCCAGTAGGCAAGTCTCAAAAGGCATCTTTAGTGGGTAACTATCTAAACTCCATAAACTTAGGTATGAAGCATATCGAAGTAAAGCATGAGTTTTATAGGGATTTTATAGCCTCTCTTTTTATCAAAAAAGATGAAAGTACATTTATCATAGACCAAGGTGGTGCGGTTAAAGAAGCTAGAGAGGGTTTAGAGGTTTTAGCAAAAGAGATAAGAGAGCTTTGTTTAGATGTGAAAGCTGTAGCCACACCATCAGGAACAGGAACTACCGCACTTTTTTTAGCATTGGCTCTGCCTGAGTATAGGGTCTATACAACTCCTTGCGTAGGAGATGTTAGCTATCTAAAAGAGCAGATGTTAGCCTTGAGTGAAATTCCTAAAAATTTGATAATTTTAAAACCAAAGAAGAAATATCATTTTGCTAAGCTATACCCAGAATTTCTTGAGATATATAAAAAAACCTTAAAAGCAGGTATAGAGTTTGACCTACTATATGCTCCAGCTATGTGGCTATCTCTCCAAGAACAAACAAAAGAGAGAGTTTTATATATACATAGTGGTGGGGTTAGTGGAAATGAAAGTATGCTAGAGCGATATCTTTTAACTAGAAAAAGATAATATAGTAGTATTGTCTAAACTATTATGCCATAAGACTAAGCAAACTTGACATAGATAGACTCAATATGCTATAATTACTGCATATTTATATAAAGGACAATAATGAACAATATATTTGAAAAATTAACACACAACATGACCGAAGCGATAGAGTCTTCAATATCTCTAGCCCTACACAATAAAAACCAAGAAGTTGTAAATATACACTTTTTATGGGCTCTTTTAACAAACTCCTCTTCTGTTTTAAACCAGATGTTTAACAAGATGAATATTGACAAAGTAGCAATAGAACTAGATGTTAAGAGTCTGAGCGAAAAACTTGCTAAGTCTTCGACAATCTCAAAAGAAAATATTAAACTCTCTAAAGAGTTTGTTTCTTCACTTGAAGATGCTGCAGGACTTATGACAAAAAATGGAGATAGTTTTTTGGCAGTAGATACTTTTTTGTTGGCAAACTTAAACAAAGAACCATATTCTAGTATTTTGAAAAAATATATAGACATATCAGAGTTGGCAAAAAACCTTCAAAGCTCTAGGGGTGGAGTAAAGATAGACTCTCAAAGTTCTGATGAAACCTTAGAGTCTTTAGCGAAATATGGCATAGACTTAACAACACAAGCAAGTGAGGGTAAGCTATCTCCTGTAATAGGAAGAGATGAAGAGATAACTAGAATGATGCAAATCCTTATCCGTAAAACAAAAAACAACCCTATGCTACTAGGTGAACCCGGAGTCGGTAAAACAGCTTTAGTAGAAGGACTTGCTCAAAGAATAAGCGACAATGAAGTTCCAACATCACTACAAAACAAAAGAGTTATCGCTCTTGATATGAGTGCTTTAATAGCTGGAGCAAAATATCGTGGCGAGTTTGAAGATAGACTAAAGTCAGTTATAGATGAGGTTAAAGAGAGTGGAAATATCATTCTTTTTATCGATGAGATACATACTATAGTGGGAGCAGGGGCAAGTGAGGGTAGTATGGATGCTGCAAATATCTTAAAACCTGCTCTAGCTAGAGGTGAGCTAAATACCATCGGAGCAACAACCTTAAAAGAGTATAGAAAATATTTTGAAAAAGATATGGCACTTCAAAGAAGGTTTTTACCTATCAACCTTGATGAACCTAGTGTAAACCAATCATTACAGATACTAAGAGGTATAAAAGAGCGACTAGAAACTCATCATAATGTAACTATAACAGATAGTGCTTTAGTGGCGGCGGCTAAGCTTTCAGATAGATATATAGCTGATAGATTTTTACCAGATAAAGCGATAGACTTGATAGATGAAGCAGCAGCAGAGCTTAAGATGCAGATAGAGTCAGAACCAAATGTATTAAGCACAGCAAAGAGAAAAAGTTCTGAGTTACAAGTAGAACGAGAAGCGTTAAAGATGGAAAAAACTCCTGCAAATGAAAAAAGACTACTAGAGATAAGTAAAGAGTTAGCAGATGTTGAGGAAAATGTAAGAAGTTTAGAAGTACAGTTCAACAGCGAAAAAGAAGTTTTTGAAAAGATTTCTACTATTAAAAATGAGATTGAGGCAAAAAGAAGAGAGGCTAGCAGTGCTAAAAATAGTTCTGACTTTAACCGAGCGGCTGAGATAGAGTATGGAGAGATACCAAAACTTCTTGAGGAAGAAAAAAGTATCAACAGCTCATGGGAGAAGTTGCAAGAAGCAGGAACACTTCTAAAAAACAGTGTTGATGAAGAAGCTATAGCATCTATCATCTCAAGATGGACAAATATACCAGTAAGTAAGATGCTACAAGCAGATAAAGAAAAAATACTCAATGTTGAAGCAAAACTCAACAGTGCGGTAATAGGTCAAGAAAAAGCTATACATGCTGTTTCTCGTGCTATAAAAAGAAACAAAGCAGGACTCTCAGATGCTAACACTCCTATAGGTAGTTTTTTGTTTTTAGGACCAACAGGAGTCGGCAAAACACAAACAGCAAAAACTTTGGCAAAATTTTTGTTTGATAGTGAAGATGCGATGATTCGCCTAGATATGAGTGAGTATATGGAAAAACACTCTGTTTCTCGTTTGATAGGTGCTGCACCAGGATATGTAGGATATGAAGAGGGCGGTCAACTTACAGAAGCAGTGAGAAGAAAACCATATAGTGTGATCTTATTTGATGAGGTAGAAAAAGCACATCCAGATGTTTTCAATATGTTACTACAAGTTTTAGATGATGGTCGCTTAACTGACAACAAAGGCATTACGGTTGATTTTAGCAATACTATCATCATCTTGACTTCAAATATTAGTGATTTGAAAAAGTATTTTAAACCAGAGTTTTTAAATAGACTTGATGATATAGTGGAGTTTAATTCCCTTGGTCGTGCCGAAATTTTAAATATTGTAGATATTTTCTTTGATGAGATCAGAAAAAAAGTAGAACAAAAAGATATAGAACTAAGCATCACAGCAGATGCAAAAGCTTTTATAGCAGAAGCTGGTTTTGATAAAGACTATGGTGCTCGTCCATTGAAGAGAGCCTTGTATGAGATAGTTGAAGATAGGTTGGCTGACTTGATTTTAGAGGGAAAAGTTGCAGAGGGCTCAAAAGTAAACTTTGCATTTGAAGATGGAGAGATAAAAGTTAGCGTGAAGTAAATAGAAGAAAGGCTATAATTTTACGATGAAATATCTTATGATTGTCTTGTTTTTTACATTTTCTTTATATGCTTGTACAGGTGACTGTCTGACTTGTCATCCCAAGCTCATTCCTACGATAAATGAAGATATGAGGCATAAGCCGATGCTTACATGTATAAAGTGTCACTCTGCAAATCCTAACAGCATGGCAGAGTGTGGAGCGGACTGCTTTTCATGTCACCCTATCTCTAAAATAGAAAAAGCCAATGTCGCAGAGCATGAAGTTATTCGCTCTTGCAGAGATTGTCATGTAGAAAAAGATAAAAAAATATTTGATATTAGCACTACATTTAACCAGTCAAAAAAAGAATCAGTAAAAGAATTTTTACTCCATTAACCACACTTTAAGTAATATTTATATATCATTGCGGACTTAATTTAAATAAGGATATGTCATGAAAAGAACATACCAACCACATAGTACACCTAGAAAAAGAACTCATGGCTTTAGAGCTAGAATGGCAACAAAAAATGGTCGTAGAGTTTTAAATCGTCGTCGAGCTAAAGGTCGTAAACGATTGTCAGTTTAGGCGGTTTTAGTACACTGAAACTCAACAAAGAGTTTCAGTATATATATAGAAAAGGAAAAAACATACACTCTTCGAGTGTTGTGCTTTTTCACATACAAAAAGAGCTAACACATAAAGTTGGTTTCACAGCAACAAAAAAAATCGGAAATGCAGTAAAAAGAAATAGAGCAAAAAGAAGACTAAGAGCCTTGTTTTATAAATACTCGCAAAAGCTCAAAGATGGAACATATATCTTCGTAGCAAAACAAGCCATCAATGAAATCTCTCATAAACAACTAGAAAATGATTTTAAAAAGGTTTTAAATCGTTCTAAATCTTTAAAGGAAAACTAAGTGTTTAGAAAATTCTTGCTTAAATTACTTTGGATATATCAAAAGTTTTTTACTCTTTTAGGCTTTGGAAGTTGTAGATATTACCCATCATGCAGTGAATTTGCACGAATTAACTTTGAAAATAACTCTATTTTAAGTGCTTTTTACCATAGTTTGACTAGAATACTGCGATGCAACCAACTATTTGATGGCGGTATAGAGTATCCACTCCTTGACAAACTGTCAAAAAAGCCAAAAAAGTTAGGTATGGATTCTATAAAATATTGGTTGGTGCCAAATAAAAAAAACCGTTTTTACATAATAAAAAATTTTTCATATAAAGGGAAACAGTGTTAGATAAACTTTCAGCAAATCAGAGGTTAATGTTAGCAGTAGCATTATCGGTAATTTTTTTCGTAGGATATACAGCGATATTTCCACCAGTTGAACCAGAAAATAGAGTTATAGATGCAAGATCAATCCAAACAACTTCAGGAGAAAACCAAAAAACTACAAATATAAAAGATGTGGTAGGTCATGAGATATCTCAAAAAGAAAAATATGCTACAGATAATCAAAGTGTTATCTTAACAGTTACAAACAAAGACTTTATACTCAAAGTAGATACTCTAGGTCGCATAAGTTCAAAAGAACTGCTTCAAGATAAATTTAAAACAAAAGATAATGAGCATGCCCAGCTGGTATCTGTAAATGGAACTAAACCGCTTTTTGTAAGGTTTATAGATGAGACCTTAAACAATGAAGCGATGCAAACAGCATATACAGCAAATGTCAGTGAAGTGCATCTCGATGGTGTAGCAAAAAAGGTTGTTTTAACTCAAAATCTAAAAAACTTAACAGTTATAAAAGAGCTTACTTTTTACGATGATGGTCATTATGATGCAAAAGTTTCCCTTTCACAATATAAAAAATATTTTATATATTTAGGACAAAGACCAAAGGTTAATGAAAGTGAACAGATGATGACAGTTGCAGGTGCAATGATCTATACTGATGATGATATAGCTACTATCATAGAAGATGGAGATGCTGAGGGAAGAAAATCATTTTCTGGAGTAGAGCTCATATCTGCTTTTGATCAATATTCGGCGACTATAATGTATAACTTTTCAAAAGATACAAACATCATAGTAGAAAGAGATAGAGATGACAACCCTGTCGTATATTTTGATGCCCTACAAACTATGCTATTTAGTGGTTATGTTGGACAAAAAGAGTATAAAGTTCTTAAAAATATCAAACCTGTCTTAACAAATGCCATAGAATATGGTTGGTTTACTTTTGCATCTCGACCACTGTTTCAACTTCTTTCTTGGTTGCATGGTTTTTTTGGAAACTGGGGTTGGTCTATTATTGCTATGACTCTATTGATAAGAATGGTTCTTTATCCATTGACATACAAGGGTATGATGTCGATGCAAAAGATCAAAGCTATATCGCCTCAAATAAAAGAGGTTCAAGCAAAATACAAAGGTGACCCCCAGCGTATGAATAAAGCGGTTATGGATATGTATAAAAAACACAATGCCAACCCCCTTGGCGGTTGTTTACCGATGATACTACAAATACCTATATTCTTTTCCATCTATCGTGTGCTTTTAAATGCAGTTGAGCTTCAAGGGGCTCCTTGGATTATGTGGGTAACTGATCTTTCTCGTATGGATGAGTATTATGTTCTTCCTATACTTATGGGTGCTTCAATGTTTTATCAGCAAAAGCTTACACCAACAAACTTTACTGACCCAATACAAGAAAAGGTATTTAAATACCTACCTGTTATTTTTACATTTTTCTTCTTGACATTTCCATCCGGTTTAGTTCTTTACTGGTTTGTAAACAATATCTTCTCAATTTTACAACAATTTGTAGTAAATGCACGGTTTAAAAATACACAGGATGTACAGATTGCTCACAGTAAACATGCTATAAAAGAGGAGCATAAAGAAGAGGCTAAAATGAAACAATTAGAAAAAGCAAAGGGAAAGAAAAATGACTAGAATTGAATCAACAACACTAGAAGAAGCATATCAAGATGCAGCTTCTTTGTTGGAATGTTCCGTAACACAGCTAAAGATAGAAGTTGTACAATATCCAAGTGCTGGCTTCTTAGGTCTGTTTAAAAAAACTGCCATCATAATTGCCGATATAGATATAGACAAGATACCAAAGGTTGAAGAAGAAAAGACTCCAAAACCGATAGAAAAATATGAAAAGACCATACAAAAACAGGAACCTAAAACCCAAGTAAATAAAAAATATATACCCAAGCAAAAAAAACAATCTCAAAAGATTATTAACGATACCATAATGCCTGAATCTTTTGTAAGTACTCAAGAGGTAGAAAATGAAAATAATGAAGATAGTTCTTCATATCTAGCAAGCTATGATGATAAGTTTGACAATAAAGTCAGTAGTGGCATCCAAGCAACAGCAAGAATCGTAGAAGAAGAGATAAATACTCTTTTTTCAAAAATATGTTTTGAGATAGAAAATATTAAAGTAAGAGCCTATGATGAGAATACACTTCTTGTAGAGTTTCAAGGTGTGGATTCGGCTCTTTTGATAGGCAAGGAGGGCTATAGATATAAAGCTATTTCATACATGGTATTTAACTGGATAAATACAAAGTATCAGCTACAGCTTCGCCTTGAAATAGCAGAGTTTTTAAAAAATCAAGAAGAATCAGTTTCGAGATATCTTAAAGGTGTAATAGAGACTGTCAAAAAAGATGGAAGAGCTCAAACTAAAATTTTAGACGGTGTTCTTATTCAAATAGCCCTAAGAGAACTTCGAGATATCTACCCTGATAAATATGTCGCAATTCGCTCAACAAGGGATGGTCTGAAGTATATCATCATAAATAACTATCACTCATAGATGGAAGATGACACAATATCAGCCATTGCAACAGCAAATGGTATAGGCTCTATAGCAATTATCCGTATAAGCGGAGATAGAGCCTTAGAGATAGCAAAAACACTTACAAGAAAAAAAGATTTAACCCCACGACATGCAACACTAAGCACACTTTACAATGCAGATGATGAGCTAATAGATGAAGCGATAATTATCTACTTTAAAGCACCATTTTCTTTTACTGCAGAGGATGTTGTAGAGATACAGTGTCATGGTGGTTTTATAGTTGCTCAAAGTATTCTAAAGGCTACTTTAAACTCTGGTGCAAGAGTTGCAAATGCTGGAGAGTTTTCCAAAAGAGCCTTTTTTAATGGTAGGATAGACCTCAGTGAAGCAGAAGCCATAGCACAACTTATAGAGGCAAAAAGTGAAGATGCTGCAAAGGTTTTAGCAAAGCAGATGAAAGGCTCTCTAAGGGAGTATATAGAAAATATAAGAGATGATATTATTCATATCTTAGCTTATTCTGAAGTTACTATAGACTATGCAGAAGAGGATTTGCCTCAAGACTTAGTGGAGCAGATAGAGGAAAAACTCTTAAAACTAAAGCTTTCTTTAGAGTCCACTTTGTTGGTTTCAAAACAAAGAGAAGGTTTGATGCAAGGCTTTAAAGTAGCGATAGTTGGAAAGCCAAATGTTGGAAAAAGTTCACTTTTAAACTCACTACTAAACTTTAACAGAGCCATAGTTAGTGAGATAGCAGGCACTACAAGAGATACTATAGAAGAGCAGATAAAGATAGGAAGTCATCTGATCCGTATAGTTGATACAGCTGGCATCAGAGAAGCAAACGATGAGATAGAACGCATAGGGATACAAAGAAGTCTTGAGGCTATAAAAGAGAGTGATATAGTGCTTGCTTTGTTTGATAGCAGTCGCAAGATGGATGCTGAAGATGAAGAGATACTAACCCTTTTAGAAAAAAACATAAAAAATAAAAAGCCAATATATATAAAAAACAAGATTGACTTAAAAACAAAATTTCAAAACGAAGATATAAAGTTTGATTTAGAGTTAAATTCAAATGATAATGTTGATATGCTTGTAAAACTTTTAGAAGATATTATGAACAAAACAAACATTTCTGATGAGATAATGCTGATCTCTCAAAGACAAATATTAGCAGTGCAAAACACTCTAGCAAATATAAAAGAAGCACTATATCCACTCAAAACCCAAGAGCTAGAAATATTTTCATTTCACTTAAATGAAGCTCTAAAAGAGATGGCATCTATAACAAGACCCTTTGAAAACGATGAGATGCTAGACAAAATGTTTGGCTCATTTTGTTTGGGGAAATAAAAACGCCCCGAATAAATTCGGGGTCCAAATCAAAATAGGAAAATTTTAATTGAAATATATATCCATAGACTTAGGACTTAAACGCATAGGCATAGCCTACTCAGCACATAAAGATATAGTAACTCCACTTCAAGCAGTTATGAGAAAAAACCGTAACCAAGCATCTAGTGAAGTGAAAAAGTTGATAGATGAGTGGGAAGTAGATGCTGTTGTGGTTGGTGTTCCTCTGGGTGGAAGTAGCGAGGATGAGATGAGGCGACGCATAGCTCATTTTATGAATTTGGTTGATTTTAAGGGTGAAGTTTTGTTTCAAGATGAAGCAGGAACCTCCAAAGAAGCCGAAGCTTTGATGAGAGGTGAGATAAAGCAGATAAGAGATGGAAGAGTTGATTCCATCTCGGCCATGATTATTTTGCAAAGGTATCTAAGAAAACTTAAATAACTCCAAAAAATTTAGCAGCATCTGCTTCGTCATCTGTTAAATGTTCTAGCTCAAAGTCGGGGTCGTTTGCTATCTTTTCTTCTACAACACTTTTACAATAATCAAAAAGCACCTCTTTAGCATGCAAGTTGTCACTCAAATACCCAAGACCGCTAAACTGATATGGCTCATCTTGTTCTATGCAAAGTAGGGTGCCTTCACAGTTTTTTTCAAGCATATCAACCAGTGTTCTATAGTCAACTTTAAACTCTGATATATGCCAGCCAATATCTTCTAGGCTTTTATCAGCAAACTCGCCAACCCCATCAGCTGTTGTATCATCATAAGATGAGTTTGGTGTGTTTATGGCTATAAGTTCTTGCCAATTTGAAAAAGCTTTTATAAGAACTCTATCTTCATCCTCTACTAGTTGATAGTTTTTGCCTAAAACTTTTGTAAACTCTTTTATGATTTTTGCCTGATCTTTATATATAAAAATCTCATTTTCTCCAAAAGGTTCATTTATAATATTTCCATCTATATCGATGCCAAAAAGTTTACCTGAGTTTATAGCAAGTAGTAGTTTTTTCTTGTCCGTTATGATTATTTCGTTAAAAAGATTAAACTTTTTCATATTTTCTCCTAAATTATTTTGACATTATAAAAGTTTTTGCTTTAATTGAGTATAATGCGACAAATTTACTAGGCTGTTAAGCCTATATTTATAATTCATCTAAGGAAATACAATGGCATTAAATGTTTACTATGACAAAGACACAAGTTTAGACCTTATCAAAAGCAAAACAGTTGCAATGATCGGTTTTGGATCACAAGGACACGCACACGCAGAAAACTTAAGAGATAGCGGTGTTAGCGTTATTGTTGGTCTTAGAAAAAATGGAGCATCTTGGGCTAAGGCTGAAGCTAAAAACTTTAAAGTATTTACAGTAGCAGAGGCAACTGCAAAAGCAGACCTTGTTATGATATTACTTCCAGATGAAAATCAAGCAGAAATTTATAGCAATGAAATCGCTCCAAATTTAAAAGATGGTGCAACTATTGCATTTGGTCATGGTTTTAATATCCACTATGGTCGTATCAAGCCAGCTAGCAATATCAATGTTACTATGATTGCTCCAAAAGCACCGGGTCATACTGTTCGTTCAGAGTTTGTTCGTGGTGGTGGTATCCCAGACTTAATAGCTGTTGGTCAAAACCCAGCTGGAAACACTAAAGACCTAGCACTTTCTTATGCATCTGCGATAGGTGGTGGTAGAACTGCTATCATCGAGACAACTTTTAAAGATGAAACTGAAACTGACCTTTTTGGAGAACAAGCTGTTCTTTGTGGTGGTACTGTTGCACTAGTTCAAGCTGGTTTTGAAACCTTAACAGAAGCTGGATATGCTCCTGAGCTTGCATACTTTGAGTGTTTACATGAGCTAAAGCTTATAGTTGACTTGATGTTTGAAGGTGGCATAGCTGATATGAGATACTCTATCTCAAATACTGCTGAGTATGGTGACTATGTTTCTGGTAAACGAGTTATTAACGAAGAGTCTAAGCAGGCTATGAAAGATATCTTAGCAGAGATTCAAGATGGTAGATTTGCAAAAGACTTTATCTTAGAAGGTCAGTCTGGTTATCCTCGTATGAATGCTGAGCGTACAAATGACAAAGAAAGACTTATCACAAAAACTGGTAATAAACTTCGTGAAATGATGCCATGGATAGGCTCTAACAAGATAGTAAATCAAGAAACAAACTAAGGTTTAAAGTAGCGACATATTTTTATGTCGCTACACTTTTTAATATTTGTTGCTTAAAGAGAATAGATGAGCATAGATATAGCCCAAGTAGCCTTTAGTTGCTAACTTCTTTAGTTTTCTGGACTCTAGCTTATTTAAACTATTTTCATCTATGACATAGATACCTTTTCCTGTAGTGTATTTATCTTCACCTATCTCGATACTTATTTCTGCTTGTTTTAATATACCTAAACTATCTATGTATGCTGTAAATTCTTTGCTTAAGTTTATGTTTGTATATACTTCAGTTACAAATTTAACTGCATGTTCGCCATGTTCTGTAAGCTCTTTTTCATTTTTCACTATAAGGTTACCACTATCACTTTTTAATACTTCCGCTTGAGCATCAACCATTATAAACTGTTGTTCTTCGTTACCTGTTAAGCCAAAAGGGTAGCATCTAAGTACTGCTGGTATGTAGGCACCTGTTTTCCAAGTAAAGTCTTCATTTAAAAGCAAGTTTTTACTCTCATCTCCACCAAGAACAACGGATATAAATATATCTCCTTGAGCATCTCTTACGAAAACTATCAAAAGCGACTTACTTGCCACCAACATCTCTTGAAGTGATATTGGCACCAAATTAGCATCTTTTGAAAATTCATAATTTTCATAGTTTGAGAGTTTTAAGTCTTTATGACTTTCTTTATTGAGTGTTTCGGGTTTTTTAAATATGTTTGCTAACATTAATATTCCTAAGTAAAATTTTTCAAATTATATCAAAGTTAAATGTAAGAAAGTATTAAGAGGTGATTGCTTTATATATATTGATGATCTATGACTTAAATTTTAAGCTTAAAGCATCTTGGCTAATATTGTGTCAAGCGGAGCTATGCTATACTTTATTATGTAAGCAGTAGATCTCTAAAATGATAACTATAGACAAATTACAAGAGAAAATATTAGAACTTAATGCTTGAAAGAAGTTTATACAAAAAGAGATTGAAGATTCTGCAAGCAAAGAGATGATACTTTATAATTATGTATATCGCCTATAAAGAAAAGGATTAGCAGAGTGAAAATACTACAGTTTGGAAAATTTTATCCACCAAGTATGGGAGGTACAGAGCAGGTTATGTTTGAAACCTCTGAGGGAGTTAGTAGAGATGGACACACCTGCGATGTCTTATGCTCCAATAAAAAAGCCTCTTATATAGAAGATAAGTTTGAAAACTATACTGTATTTAGAACAGGTTCGTATGGTATATTTCTATCTACATCTATTACACCACAACTTATATATAAGCTATGGAAGCTAAACTCTAAGTACGAGATCATTCATATTCATGCACCAGATCCTATGGCATTTCTTGCACTTTTTTTAGTTCGTCCTAAAGCTAAGATAATAGTGCATTGGCACCTAGATATTGTTAGGCAACACAGGACAAAAAAGTTTTTTATACCTTTACAAAATTGGGTATTAAAATTTGCAGATAAAGTGATAGTTACATCAAAAAATTATGTTCAACATTCATCTGATTTGAAAGATGTTGTAAGCAAAGTAGAAATTCTTCCACTTGGCACTTCAAATTACTCACATTTGTCAGATAAAAAAAATGTCAAAGATATACATGAACAGTATAAAAACAAAAAGATTGTATTAGCTATTGGTCGTTTAGTAGGCTATAAAGGCTTTAAATATTTGGTAGAATCTGCTAAATATTTAGATGATGATTTTATGATATTGATAGCTGGTACTGGATATGAAAAGGACAACTTAGAAGATATTATCTCTAGCAATAAACTACAAAAAAAGGTAAAGTTATTAGGGCATATTAGTGAACAAGAAAAGTATGACTATCTGCAAGCCTCCTATCTTTTTTGCTTACCATCAATTACAAAAGCTGAAGCATTTGGAGTGGCTATCATAGAGGCGATGAGTTTTTCAAAGCCAATAGTTTCAACAAATATGTTTGACTCAGGCATAAGCTGGGTAAACAAAGATGGTGTAACAGGCATCCAAGTAGATACTGGCTCCTCAAAACAGTTAGCAGATGCCTTTAGAAAAATAGCGAGTGACAAAAGTTTATATGAGAGCATGTCTAAAAACTCATTTAGAAGATATGAAAAGCTTTTTTCAGATAAGAAAATGATTCAATCAACTATAGAGATTTATAAGTCAGTATTAAGATAAAGTCAATATTTTTAGTATGCCAATTAAAAAGTCAATATCTTGTATAAAATATGTGGTTTTTTATGAGCTAATTCATTTGATTTATGCCGAGCATAGTAAAAAGTTTTATAATTAATCTAAATTCTAAATGTTAATACTTGATAATATAGTATCTTTTTAAAGCACTATCAATAATCAAAATGATATAATCATTTTCACAAGGATGCTAGGGGAGTAAAAAATAAAATATTAAATGAAACAATAAGGTAAACCCTTTAAGATAGGGCTTTAAAAAGGAAGAAAATAAAATGATTTTAATGATAGACAATTACGATAGCTTTACATATAATATTGTTCAGTATTGTAAAGAGTTAGGTGCTGACTTGAAAATAATCAGGAATGATGAAATGAGTATAGAAGAGATTGAAAAATTGTCTCCTTTAAAGATTATAATCTCACCTGGTCCAGCTTCTCCAGATGAGGCGGGAATTACTCTTGAAGTTATTGATTATTTTAAAGATAAACTACCGATTCTTGGTATTTGTCTTGGACATCAAAGTATTGCTCAAGTTTTTGGGGGTGATGTTGTTCGTGCTTCAAAAATGATGCATGGAAAAACATCAACTATGCTCAGAGTAAGTGAATGCAAAATATTTAAAGACCTACCAAAGCAGTTTATAGCTACAAGATATCACTCTCTTATAGTAGATAAAAAAACTCTTCCAGATCAGATAGAGCCAACTATGTTTAGTGAAGATGATAGTGAAATAATGGCAATAAAAATAAAAGATAAAGAGATATATGGTGTTCAGTTTCACCCTGAGTCTATTATGAGTGAACATGGACATGAAATAATAGGAAACTTTTTAAAGATATGAGCCATAGATACATCTTATTCTTAATATTAGGATTAGATGCTTTAGTCCTTTTGTCTCAAAGCTCATCATTGTCTATCTCATATAATGAATCGATGATTTTATATGGAAATTTTTCTTTTTTACAATTTCTTATAAAATCTTCCTTGCAACTTTTTGGACAAAATGACTTTGCTTTAAGATTGCCTATGATTATTTTGCATATTTTGAGTGCTTTTCTTTTGTATGAAATATCGAAAGAATATCTAAAAGATGATAGAAATAGACTTTGGCTACTCTTGATATTTGTGCTTCTTCCAGGGGTTATTAGTTCAGCTATTATTGTAGATAGTGCAGGTTTGCTTATATTTGGATTGTTATTTTTTGTATATATTTACAAAAATCTATCAAAAACTTGTTCCTATATAATATTGAGCATCTATGTTTTTATAGATGGAGGATTTTTATATCTATTTTTGTCATTAGCAATCTACTCTATATATAGTTCCCAAAAAAGATTTTTTTTATTTAATATGCTTGCCTTTTTTACATCTATTTTTATTTATGGTGTTGAGGCAAAAGGTATAGCAAAAGGACACTTTTTAGATTCTATCGCTGTTTATGCAGCTATATTTACCCCTCTAATATTTGTATATATATTTTATGTATTGTATAGAAGGTATTGGACAAAAAAGATTGATATATTATGGTTCATATCATCAGTAACTTTTCTTATATCTCTTTTACTATCTTTTAGGCAGAGAATAGAATTAGAACACTTTGCTCCATATTTAATATTGGCACTACCTTTGACTGCCCAAACATTTTATCATTCATATCGTGTTAGGTTGAAATTTTTTAGAAAAAGATATAAAATAATCTTTATTGTTTCAATGACTCTGTTGGTATTAAACTCTTTAGTGGTTTTTTTTAGCAAAGAGTTATATTTGATACTAGAAAAACCACAACAAAATTTTGCTTATAATATGCATGTTGCAAAAGAGTTGTCAGAGAAACTAAAGCAACAGGGCATAGAATGTGTCTCTACTGATAGGAAGATGTCAAGTAGGTTAAGATTTTATGGTATTTATAAATGTAATAAAAATAAATTACAAGAAATTACAAGTAATGAAAATATAAATATTTCAGTAAGTTACAAAAATAGACTCGTTTACAAAGGTATTGTAAATTAATTCTCGACATTTGTTTTTAAGTTTTTTGATAAGCTTATGATATGAAAAAAGCGTTTACGATATTAGAATTAATCTTTGTGCTTGTTGTGATGGGTATATTGTCAGCTATACTTTCTCCACAAATAAGATCAAACAAGCTAAGAGAAGCAGCAATACAAGTGGTTTCACATATTAGATATACTCAGCATCTAGCAATGGTTGATGATAAATTTGATGCCAATGATGATGATTGGCATAAGAAAAGATGGCAATTAATTTTTGGTTCTTCAAGATATACTAAAAGAAAAATATCATATAGTATTTTTTCTGACAATGGATCATTTGATGGTAATCCAAACCTAGGAGAACTAGCACTAGACCCTATGAGTTCAGATAAATTTTTAAGCGGTGGAGACTCAGGCATACTATACACTAAAGATTCAAGAGCAAATAAAAATATGAATATCGGTCTAAAATATGGCATAGGTAGTGTTACTTTTACCAAAGGGTGTGCTCACTCTAGTGTAAGAAGATTGACATTTGATAATTTCGGAAGACCAATAAAAGGCACAATAAATAGATACAATAGTGTATTTAAAGCAAATAGACTTCTTAAAACAACCTGTAAAATAGTTCTAACAAACTCACAAGGAAGTGTGACAATAGCAATTGAACCTGAAACAGGATATGCACATATATTATAACTTCTCTCCCACTTAAGAAACCTCTAAGCAACCTTTGCCTATAATTCCCGTCCACAAACAAAGAGACCTAATGTTTAGGCTCAACGAGACTTCTACTAAGAAGAACTCAAACTGTTTGAGATCATT
>JAERRX010000062.1 GCA_016735225.1 Sulfurimonas sp.
GTATGGGGTTTAGTTGGTGCTTACGTTATAAGTGCACCTACGATTACTGCAATCAATGTGTTCTGCATCTAATTCCCCTCCACAATCTTAATCTCATCATCACTCAAACCATAAAGCTCATAAACTAAACTATCTATTTTCTCAACACTACTCTTAACTAAACTCTCCAATTTTTCTATCTCCTCTTTTAGTTCACACTTACCAACAGCATTTAGGCTTTCAATATTGAATCACAAGGGGTGTAATTATAATTAGAAAAGTGCTTTTATATAACTATCTATCACTGTATTGTATCGTGTATAGACCTGATGAAAATTGCTCATATTTCTACCTGGTACCTCTATATTTTTGACATTTATATAGTCCAATAAAAGTTTATTTTTATCTTTTAAATCTATCTCTCTACTGTATCTATCCAAAGAGGCGATAATTAATTTTTGAGTATCAAATATAGCTCGAATGATATGCGAATCAAATCTATAGATCTCTCTTTCATGACCAGTATTGACATATCTACTCAAATGAGTGATTGCCTGATGGAACTCTGATATACAAGTTATGTTAGACATCATTAGTTTATGATATTTTTTATCTTGTTTACTTATATATTTTTGAGTAGTATCGTACTTTTTATATGTATCAAAAAATAATCTATAATGGGTAGATGCACTGATAATCTTCTTTTGATCTATTTTAAATTTTGTTTTTATCGCTCTGTAGCTTACATGGTAGGAGTTACCATTGTAGTTTTCTTGAATCTCTATCTCTGTTCGTAAAAGAGAGATAGCCTTGAGTGCATCCTCTATTGTATTTGTCTCTTTAAAAGATTTGATTTTTGCATTGATGAGGGCAATATTTTCACTACTTTTGACCTGAGCGATATCTCGTATCTTTTTGAAATATGTAACCATATAGCTAAGATAGATATCTATCAAAGATCTATACTCATCAAATGAAAAGTCATCCTCAAAAACATTTGCGAATTTTAATAACACACTATTTAAGTGCTTAAAATCTTTATGTGAAACTACACAAGCCAGCTTAGAGTCCGCTTTTGCAAACTCAATATAGTAGCTCAAAGCATCAGTCGTATATCTACTCAAAATATAACTTTAAATATACTCTTGCAATGTTAAATCTTTATGAGTATATATCGTACCAGACAACACTCTAGTAGTATCTCCCTCAACAAAGTCAGTTGTAACCTCTCTCGTTGCACCTGTTTTCATAAGATTGAGTACTTTATTAACTCTTCTAAATCTCCCTCTTTTTAGAGCTACAATACCTCTTCGTTTTTTCATGTTTCGCCTTGATGAAGTTCCCAATATCTCACTTGAGAAAATATTTTTATTTAGTCCGTTACTATACCTAATTTAAGCTTAATTAAAGTTTATTCTAATTTGAGATTAATCTCTTCATTTATCTCTATCAAAGTTTCCTCTTCACTATTATCTTCTCCAAACACTCACATACACTTTTTCTTAGTTCGCTATGACAAAAGCTTGCATATAAGCTTTAATGGCGACATAGATATAAAACAGATCTTCAATGTAGGCTTTATGATATATGGAACTTGGGCTTTTTCATCTAGTAGCATTTTGATGGATATCACAAAACAAGCAAAGAGTTTCAAAGCAGGATATATATCTGTTTTGATAGGTATGATAATAGGAAATTTTTCACTACTATTTTTGGGTTATATATTGGCAAAAAACAGTGGCATATACAACTTTGCAGATTTTGCACTACTATTTAGTACCTTTTTTGGTACTATTTTACTCGTCTTAAACATCTGGACCACAAATGACAGTAACTTCTATAGCTCAATGGTAGCATTGCAACAGTTTGGGGTGGGCAAAAAAGTATCTTTTATAGTATTGCCATTTTGTAGTGCTTTGCTTGTGATATTTTTTCAAGAAGGTCTGTTTGGTATCATAGGTGATTGGCTCGTGATGATGGGGTATATTGGAGTTGTATTTAGTTTGCTGTGGTGGTATGTTTTACTAAAAGGAGTAAGAAAAAAGTCGATAATCAATCTCTAATAAAATAGCAGTATCTCTATCAATAACAAAAGAGTTTTGTGTTATGTTTTACATTCCTATTTGTATTTTAAAATATGCTGTTACTACAGCAGTTGTTACAGCTACTGTCAATAAGAGTACTTTAATGGTATCATTTCTATATTTTTTATCTTCTAATTTGAAATCAGTTTGTAAAAGCCTTGATACTTCCAGCTTTAATTTCTCAACTTCTAAAGTTTCTTTTTCATCAATAATTGTCATTTATAGATCCTTGTAGTTAAAATATGATAAATTATACAAAAGAAATGATTAAAAAGAGGCAGATTCGCATCATAAACGAATACCTTTAACCAGCATTATAGCATCCAAACCTGTGAGTTCCATAAAAGCTTCATAAGGTGTAGCATAATTCAAACACTTTCTTGGTCTTGAGTTGAGCTTATGAACAGCTTCTACAACCTCTTTTCTTACAAGATTAGTAAACTCCATTCCTTTTGGAAAGTATTGTCTTAAAAGCCCATTAGCATTCTCATTTTGTCCTCTCTCCCAAGAGTGATATGGCTTTGCGAAGTATGTATCACAACCCAAAGAATCAGCCATATCT
>JAERRX010000141.1 GCA_016735225.1 Sulfurimonas sp.
GGAGTTTCATTTTAAGTCATTAATTTCAATAAATTTATCAGTCATTTGTCCATCTTCTTGTATTGATAGATGTAAACTTTTTAAATCATCAATTATCTCATTTTCATATTCATTATAAGTATTTATTACTTTGTAGTCAGTTACAAGGTTGTCTTTTTTGAAAACTTCTAGAAGTTCTAAAAATATATTTGCTTTGAAGTCATTTATATTTAACTGTAATTGCATTATCCATCCTTTAGATCTAATTGGCACTATTATAGCTAAACTCAAGTGAAAATTACTTGAGTTATATTATTTGATTTTTCTGCTATAAGTCCTTTGTTATACATAACATCAGATGCTCTTTCACAGACTAGATTAGAGCAAGTATCCATTATAGCTTGTCCTCTTTTGTTATTTTGACTCCATTTTTTAGTTCCTTGGAAATTACAACCCTGCGATTGAATATCAGATTTTATAAAGTACAAATAAATATGGCACCCCAATTTGTCAAGATAACTTTTGCAAATTCTTATACAATTAGTTTTATGGACAATTGGATATTTTATGAGCATATAAAAGGACTAGAAGAGTCAAGAAAAAGAATGGATATCTATTTTATTATAAGTAGTTGGCTTATTTAACCTACTGTTTATCGCATCTGTGATAATATTCGTGAAACTCATAAAAACCTCTTTATGTGGTGGTGAATAATACTTTAAAGTGGCTGTTTATAGGGTTAGACTAGACTTTTAAATGTGCTAAAGTTGAGTAAAATAATATAAATAGGAATAGTAATAATGACAGATATAAATTGGCTAGAGTTTAAAGAGTATAAGAAGCACTCAGTAAAAGATGATAATTTTGAAGTACTTTTAGATTTTTTAAAAAGTTACTATAACATGTTAAATCCTCGTGATGTTTATGAAATGCTAAAGGATGATGAAACGGGAATATTGATGTTAAAAAAAAGAGATATATCAGATGTAGAAGGTTTGGAAAGCTATCTTTTTGATATAGTAAATGGATAAAAATCTAGAAAAAATAGTTCACTTTATAAGAGAGCATCATGTATTGAGCCTTGCAACTTCAGATGGGAAGATGCTTAGCTCTTGTAATCTTTTTTTTGCCTATGGAGAAAAAGAACTCTCTTTTGTTGTTGCTAGTAGTGATGATACTACACATATTGGCAACATCTTAAAACATCCAGAAGTTGCAGGAAGCATAGTTTTAGAAACTAAAACAGTTACAAATATACAGGGTTTGCAATTTAGAGGAGTTTTTTCAGTTCTCCAAGATAATGAACTGAAAAAATTATACTTTAAAACATTTCCATTTTCTATAGCTTTGAGTCCAAAACTTTGGAAGATAAAAGTGGATTATTTTAAACTAACCGACAATACTTTAGGCTTTGGCAAAAAGATTATTTGGCAAGAGGCTTTTCTCTAAATAGGTTACAATCAGTCCCACTACTTTGAAAAACTACAATAGATGGAATCTGTTGTGCCTTAAAACCATAAGCCTTACAACCATGCGGTTTGTTCTTTTCCCAAGTTACGAAGTAGTTTATACATCTTCTACAATTAATTCTTTTCATAAATCTCTCTTTTTTAAGTAAAGAATTCTAGCATATTTGGTAGAATAAAAGATTAAATCTATCAAAAGAGATAAAAAAATGGATAAAATTTTACTTATGCTACAACTTCAGGCACAACTCAACGATGCAACCAATGGAGAAAAGTGGATCAAAGGTGTTACAAAGAACGGCAAGCTCATCAACTGGAAGAGATGCATATATATGGAATGTGCGGAGATGATAGATAGTTTTTCATGGAAGCATTGGAAAAGTATAAACAAAGAACCCGACTGGGATAACTTGCAGATAGAAGTAGTTGATGTTTGGCACTTTATGATGAGTTTGGCTATTGAGAACTATTCTCTCAATCTTAAAGGTGGCATAGATGACTTAGCCATCAATATTTCTAGCTTAGAAAGCTTTAGTTCTATAGAGGGCAAAAATGATACCTATGGGAAGCAAGATATAGTTATAAAAAAAATAGAAGAGGTTATGCTAGCATCTCTTAGTGATGAAGAGTTAGATATAGATAGCTATATAGAAGACTTTTTTGCCCTTGTTACTTTAAGTGGGCTAAACTTAGATACTCTTTACCGCTTATATGTTGGCAAAAATATTTTAAACCAATTTCGTCAAGACCATGGATATAAAGAGGGTACATATATTAAGATATGGGATGGTGTGGAGGACAATATCATAATGAAGAAGATTTGGGAAGACAACAGCAACATAAAACCAGAAGTTTTATATAAAGAGTTGGTAAAATTATATATCTCTTTAAACAAAAGTTAGAGTTTCTTGAGTAATATTTTAGAAGTTAAAAGACTCTCCTTTGCTTACAACAAAGGTGCTTTGCTCTTTGAGGACTTAAACATAAGTCTAAAAAAAGGTGAAATAAAAGCTATTGTTGGTGAAAGTGGTGCTGGGAAAAGTACACTTTTTGAGCTTATTCTTGGTAACTTGAAACCTCTTAACGGTAGTATAGTATCAGCTAGAGCATCTCAAGTTTTTCAAGACCCATATAGTTCTTTTCATCCGAGTTATCCACTGCTAAACCAGATAGAAGATGTCGCATCACTAGAAAAACTTGATAGTTATCTAAAAAAGATGAAACTAGAGTATGAACTTTTAAAAAAACTTCCTCATGAACTCTCAGGAGGACAACTCCAAAGAGCATCTATACTTAGAGCGATGCTTATGAAGCCAGCCTTGCTTTTACTTGATGAGCCTACCTCAGCACTAGACAATGTTATACAGTTGGAGGTGATGAGTATGCTTGTAGATTCTCTTGATGATATGGGGATGCTACTCATAACTCATGACCTTGAGTTGGCTTCTTGGTGTGCTGATGAGATTATTATGATTTGACTTAGTAAGCAAAGTTTTCTTAGGTTTCTAGTATGGTTTTAAGCTAGTACAACTCTAAGTTAGCAAAGCATCTACTATCTTCCCATGTTCTAGTCTATAAACTTTCTCGCATCTATCTATAGTGCTTAACCTATGTGCAATTATCATCAAAGTTTTATCGGCACTTACCTTATATATCTCATCCATTATTTTTTCTTCTGTTTCATTGTCTAGTGCAGATGTTGCTTCATCAAGCACAAGTATCTCTGGGTCATTATAGAGGGCTCTAGCTATTGCGATGCGTTGTTTTTGTCCGCCACTTAGCATCACACCACCCTCTCCTACTTTTGTGTCTATGCCCTCTTTTGTTTTTAAAAACTCATATATATTTGCTTGTTTTAGTACCTCGATGATCTTACTATCATCTATCTCACTTCCAAAAGCTATGTTCTCGGCCACACTTCCATCAAAAAGGTAAACAGACTGAGGTATGTAGCCAACCTTTGTTCTCCATGATTTTATAGACTCATCATCTAGCACTATGCCATCTACCCCTATGCTTCCATTTTTAGGTTTATAAAGCCCTATGATTAGATCAACTAGGGTTGATTTTCCACTTCCGCTTTCACCCACAAAGGCTATTTTAGAGCCTTTTTTTATTCTTAAGTTTATGTTTTTTAGGATTGGCTTACTCTCTTCATACTCAAACTCTATATTTTTAAGTTCTATCTCGCTACTAAACTCTACTTCTTTTTCTCCTAACTCTTCACTGTTATAGATCAAGTCACCATACACAATATCTAAAGATTGATAAACAAACAAGATCTGGTTATAGCTTGACATTATCCTATTTACCGAAGGCATAAGTCTATATAGCCCCAAAACAAACATAGATATTATAGCAAGTGTCCCCGATACATCATCTTGATATTTATATACTAAATATGTGATGATAAAGACTATAAGAGCAAATCCAACCGCTTCTAAAAATAGTCTAGGCACCTGTCCTAAAGTAGCATCTGTAATATTTGCTTTTGCATATCCATAGCTTGCATCTCCGAACTCCGATAAGATTTTATCATCGTGATTGCTAAGTTTTATAAGCTTAAAGTTTCCGAAACTTCTGTTAACTATCTCATAAAACTTTTTTTGAAGATCTGCTCTTATGACTCCAGCTTGTTTTATCTTTTTTGAAACTGTTTTTATCATAATCACAGCATTTAAAACTAAGATGATTGTAAGTAAAAGTGTTATCTTGTAGTTTACATAAAGCATCATGGAATATATAAAGATTACTATAAAAACTTCACTCATCATAAATAAAACAGCAGAGATTAACTGAGTAAGATTTGTTGCTTCATTTACTATGGACTTTGTTAGAGTAGAGGAGTTTCTTTTTATAAACTCTTTATATGGAAGACCCATATAGTTTTCAAAAAGCCTATATGCTAAGAGATGGTATCTACCTTGAGTGAAGCGGTTTAAGAGGTAAAAATAAAAGAGATTTATGATGCTTCTAAATATATAAAATATTATTAAAACAACACCAAAGCTTATAACAAACTTTGCGTCGTTAGTAAATGAAAAAAATTCATAAACCTTAGCATAGTACTCATTTGAGTGTATAATGTTGAAGTCAGTTGCCACTGCGATAAAAGGCATTATCACAGATATACCAGCTGTTTCTATAACAGATATAAGTATAGAAAAGAGGAGAAGTCCTAGTAAAAACTGCTTATCTCTTCTTGTTAGTAAACTTCTTAGTTTATATATCAACTATAGTCTTCCATCGCTGTTTTCTAGTATAGACTTTATGTCATAAACTATCTGGTTTTTATTGTTTAGTTGTATCTTTTTAAACTTATCGTGTGCTACTGCTAGGATTACTGCATCGTAGGTGCTTATGGATTGTTTCGCTTGGTTTGCATCTCCATCAACTACACTCTTTGCTAGGTTTATGTCATATACCTCTTTTACCTCTTTTGCATCTGCCCAATAGTCTGAAACATCTACATTGCATCCGAACTCTTGTAGCTCTTTTATGACATCTATAACTCTTGAGTTTCTAATGTCTGGGCAGTTTTCTTTAAAAGTTATTCCTAGCACTAAGACCTTAGAACCTTCTATCTTATGACCTTTTTTTATCATAAGTTTTATAACTTGAGAAGCTACATAGATGCCCATGTTGTCATTTAGTCTTCTTCCTGCTAAAATAATCTCTGGGTTGTACCCAACTTGCTGGGCTTTATGTGTTAAGTAGTATGGATCAACACCTATACAATGCCCACCAACAAGACCTGGCTTAAAGGGTAAAAAGTTCCATTTTGTGCCTGCTGCTTCTAGGACATCATTGGTATTTATATCTAACTTGTTAAATATTATTGCTAGCTCATTTACAAATGCTATGTTTATATCTCTTTGTGAATTTTCTATAACTTTTGCAGCTTCTGCTACTTTGATAGTTGGAGCTAGATGAGTGCCTGCTGTTATGATGCTAGCATATAGACTATCTACTATTTTTCCTATTTTAGGAGTTGAGCCTGCTGTTACTTTTAGTATTTTTGTAACAGTATGCTCTTTGTCACCTGGGTTTATTCTCTCAGGGGAGTAGCCACAGTAAAAGTCTTCATTGTATTTTAGCTTTGAGTATCTCTCTAAAATAGGAACACAAACTTCCTCTGTTGCTCCGGGGTAAACTGTTGATTCGTATATGACTATATCATCTTTTTTTAAGACTTTACCGACTGCTTGACTAGCCTTTTCAAGTGGGCTAAGATCTGGTCTTTTAAACTCATCTATAGGAGTTGGTACCGTTATGATAAAGATATTGCACTCTTTTATATCATCAGTATCAGATGTAAATTTTATATTATTATCCAGAGCTTCAAGTAGTTGCTCTTTGCTTAATTCTAAAGTTTTATCATGTGCTTTGTTTAACTCATCAACTCTACTTTGATATATATCTAAACCTACAACTTCATACTTAAAACTAAAAGCATGAGCTAGTGGCAAGCCAACATAACCCAAGCCTACTACACATATTTTACTTTTCTTCATTATATTTTCTCCAGATCAATCTTAAAAAATTCAACATACCAATCCACAAAATTATTGATACCATCTTCTATGCTAGTTTGTGGCTTGTAGTTTAAGTCTGCTATCAAGTCACTAACATCTGCATAAGTACTTGGTACATCTCCTGCTTGGATTGGTAGCATATTTTTCTTAGCTGTTTTTCCTATTTTTTTCTCTAGTGCTTCTATGAAGTCCATTAGTTTTACTGGGTTGTTGTTTCCGATATTGTATATTTTATATGGTGCTGGCGAGCTTGATGGGTCAGGGTTTTTTCCATCCCACTCTTTGTTTCCTTTTGGAGGATTATCATTTACTCTGATGATGCCCTCGACAATATCATCTATATATGTAAAGTCCCTTTGCATCTCACCATAGTTAAAAACATCTATAGTTTTGTTTTCTATGATAGCTTTTGTAAAAAGATATAGTGCCATATCAGGTCTGCCCCATGGCCCATAAACGGTAAAAAATCGCAAACCTGTTGTAGGTATATCGTATAGATGCGAATATGTGTGTGCCATAAGCTCGTTTGATTTTTTGCTAGCTGCATAAAGGCTCATAGGATGATCGACATTTGAGCCTGTTGAAAATGGCTGAGATTCATTTAGTCCATACACAGAAGAACTACTCGCATAAGATAAACCTTTTATGTCGTTATGCCTACAAGCTTCAAGTATATTCATAAAGCCCTCTATGTTTGAGCTAATATATGCAGATGGATTTGTCAAGCTATATCTAACCCCTGCTTGAGCAGCTAAGTTTACAACTTTATCAAACTTTTCTTCTTTAAACAACTTGTCAATATTTTCTTTATCTTCTAGTTCTAGTTTTATAAATTTATAGTTTGGAAATGTTGAGGATGTCAAAAGTTCATTATATTTTATATCTTTACCATCTTCAAGGTTCTCAATGATCCCACCTCTTTGAACTCTTCCATACTTAACATTTTGGTCATAATAGTCATTTATACTATCAAGCCCTACAACCTCATCGCCTCTATGAAGAAGCTTTATCGCTAAATGACTACCAATAAATCCAGCCGTACCTGTTACTAATATTTTCATGTTTCACCAATCTTTTTTTTTAATATGTATTATATCTAATTAATCAACAGTTATTTAAAAGAAATATTTATATTGAACTAATTGAGATAATTAAAAAACAAAATAATAAATTTAAAAACTTAAAAGTTTTCAAATAAATAGTTGCTTTAATTTCGTATGGGGGAGGTCAATCACCGCCTTAAAATCTTCTAAAACCACAACAACAATTATGTACGAAAATGATCTAGTTTTTGGTTTAGCTCATTGGTCATCTCTTTGAGGTTGATGGTCGCTTCTGCTATCTCCTCTACTTTTTTTGCATTGATAGCAGATATATTATCTATCTTTTGTACTTTTTCTACTACCAGTTCTGTGTTTTGTGAAGTTTTTTCAAAATCAAGTACTATCTTATCGCTTGAGTTAGAGGCTTCACTGACTATATCTGCTGTTTTCATTATCTTTATCTCAACCTGCTTTGCAAGTTCTGCTAGATTTTGGGTGTCGTGTGAACTGTTGTTCATCTTTGTGGAGGCATCGTTGATCGCTTGTATGACAACATTGAATGTTGTATTGATCTCTGTTAGGGCTTTTTGAGTTCTCTCAGCTAAGTTTTTTACCTCCTCTGCAACAACACTAAATCCTCTTCCATGCTCACCAGCTCTAGCTGCCTCTATCGCTGCATTGAGTGCAAGTAGGTTGGTTTGGTCTGCAATATCTGCCACAACTCCTAGAACACTCTTGACATCACTTGCATCTTGAGCGAGTAGTTGCATCTCAGAGGCAAGCTGACTCTCACTATCGGCACTCTCATAGACAGATATAACTAGATTATTTACTTCATTTTTTGCTGTTGTAAGATTTTGGCTGGCTACTTGTGTGCCTTCTTGAAGGTTGTGTGCTTCGGTTATAGCATCAAGTATCTCATGCTCTATACTTTTTGTTTGCTCATTAGTCTGCTTTACTAGTGCTGCGGAATCCTCTATATTTATCTCAACTTGCTTAGCTGATGAGGAGAGTTGAGAAGATATAGATGTGTTTGCAGTAGATGACTCCTTAGATGCTCTTAGTAGATCTTGTAGTGAGTCCATAAGTAGGTTAAAGCTCACACCCATTTGACCTATCTCTAGTGGGGCATCTGTATCTACTCTTTTAGTTATGTCATTGTTTGTCGATATATCTAACATACTTGATTTGAACTTATTAAATGGCATAGAGATGCTTTTATGGACTACAACTAGAGCGGAAGCTAACAATACAATCGCTATGATAAGAGTATCTATCAAAATCTCGATCATCAAAGAGTCTATCTGCTGTGAGCCTACATCTCTCATGTGATCCACCTCTGCTTGGATGTTATCTACATATTCGCCAGTACCTACAACCCAACCCCATGGCTCAAAAAGCTCTACAAATGATATCTTTGGTTTAGGTTCATCATGCCCAGGTCTTGTCCGTAAGTATTCTAAAAACCCTGAGCCTTTCTCTTTTGCAACTTTTACAATCTCTTTAAAAAGATAGAGGCCATTTGAGTCTTTTATATTAGAGAGGTCTTTTCCAACAAGGGCTGGCTTTGTAGGGTGCATTATCATCTTTGGGTGAGTATCATTGATCCAAAAATATCCATTTTTGCCAAACTTCATACTAGAGATCGTTCTTAATGCCTCTTTTTGTATATCAGCAGTTACATCTGATATATAAGCGCCTGTCCCTATGATCCAGCCATAAGGCTTAAACACTTTTACAAAAGAGACTTTTGCTTGAGGTGTATCAAAGCCAGGTTTTGCCCATGAGTACTTGAGTATAGCAGACTCTTTGTACTGTGTGGACTTTACCATCTCAACAAAAAGATATACTCCGTTAGGGTCTTTAACCTTTGATAAGTTCTTTCCATCTAGGGCTGGTTTTGCTGAATGCATTATCATACGAGGCTCTTTGTCGTTGATCCAAAAATATCCATTCTTGCCATAGGATGCAGACTTGACTATAGATATTATATGCTTTTTTAGATCTTTTTTGCTTAAGGTATCTACATTTTTTTCATACTCTTTGTTTATGATATTAAACAGAAAATTTGTCTGTTTTTTTAGTGATCTTTTTACCTCTACTTCTATCTTCTCTTTTGAAGTTCTCTCATAAAATGAGTTTATAGATTTTGTAGCTATAGATACATAGTTTTTTAGCTCATCTCTCTTCTTTGCATAAGCCTCTTTTTGATAATTTTTAACATTGTGTTCTGTTATGTCGTTGATGCTCAACACCGCTGTTATGATCAAAACAGTAGAAACAAGTACAATAGTTATCAGGATGATTAACTGGACTCTTAGCTTGATGGATAGATTTTTCATAATAATTCCTCGTGTTACATAAAAATTTTATTAGTCTTGACTATGTTAGAGATTC
>JAERRX010000046.1 GCA_016735225.1 Sulfurimonas sp.
CAACTTTTGTACAATAAAATACTCTTTCAATACAATTACTTATACATAATATAAGTGAAACTTATCTAATTTTTTTAGCTAACTTTAATTTTTAACTTGTATAATTTTTCAAGACAAAATTAAAGGACTAAGAAAATGGCTTATGAAAAACCACAGTTTAAATCACAATATGATAACTTTATCGGTGGAGAGTGGGTAGCTCCTGTTGATGGAAAATATTTTGAAGCAACTTCTCCAATAGACAACAAAGTAATGACAAAAGTTGCTCAGTCAAACAAACTAGATGTGCAAGTAGCAGTAGATGCTGCTTGGAAAGGTTTTGAGACTTGGGGTAAAACTTCAGCTGCAGAGCGTTGTGCTGTTATAAATAAAATAGCAGATACTATAGAAGCAAACATAGAGATGCTAGCGATCGCTGAAACATGGGACAATGGTAAGGCAGTTCGTGAAACAATCAACGCCGACCTACCTTTAGCGGTTGATCACTTTCGTTATTTTGCAAGTGTTATTCGCTCTGAGTCTGGTAGTGTTAGTGACTTAGATAGTAGTCTAGTTTCTCAAGAAGTTTTTGAGCCTCTAGGTGTAGTAGGGCAGATAATTCCTTGGAATTTCCCTATATTAATGGCTGCATGGAAAATAGCTCCTGCTATCGCTGCTGGAAACTGCGTAATACTAAAACCAGCTGAACAAACTCCTGTTTCTATCTTACTTCTAATGGAAGTTATTCAAGATGTAGTCCCAGCAGGTGTTATAAATATCATCAATGGCTTTGGTCCTGAGTGTGGTAAACCACTTGCTCTAAGTAAGGGTATAAGAAAGATTGGCTTTACTGGAGAGACTACAACAGGTAAACTTATCATGCAATACGCTGCTGAAAATATCATCCCTTCAACTGTTGAGCTAGGTGGTAAGTCTCCAAATGTATTTATGGAAAGTATTATGGATGCTGATGATGCATTTTTTGATAAAGCGATAGAGGGTCTTATACTTTTTGCATTTAACCAAGGCGAAGTATGTACTTGTCCATCTCGTGCTTTGATCCAAGAAAGCATCTATGAACCATTTATGGCAAGAGTTTTAGAAAGAATGAAAGCTATAAAACGAGGCAATCCACTAGATGCAAGTTGTATGATGGGCGCACAAGCTTCAATGGAACAATATGAAAAGATCTTAAACTATATCGAGATTGGAAAAGCTGAGGGAGCGGAGCTTCTTATCGGTGGAGATAAAGAGAGTGTAGAGGAGTATCCAGATGGTTGCTTCATACAACCTACTATCTTTAAAGGCAACAACAAGATGAGAATCTTTCAAGAAGAGATATTTGGTCCTGTTCTTTGTGTCACAACATTTAAAGATATTGATGAGGCTATAGAGATAGCAAATGATACTATATATGGTCTTGGTGCTGGAGCTTGGACTCGTAATGTTCATGAGATGCAAAAACTTACTCGTAGCATAGAAGCTGGTCGTGTTTGGGCTAACTGCTATCATCACTACCCTGCACATGCTTCATTTGGTGGATATAAACTCTCGGGCATTGGTAGAGAAAACCATATGATGATGTTAAACAACTATCGTCATACAAAAAATATTTTAACTTCTTATGATGAAAATAAACTGGGTTTCTTTTAGACAATGGAGCAGACTAAAAGAGTCACTTCAACAAAAGCAGCTGATGAGATAATAGACCAGCTTAGAAAAGAACATGAGTGCGAACTCATGTTTCATCAAAGTGGTGGATGCTGTGATGGCTCGGCACCAATGTGTTTTGAAGTTGGTGACTTTATAGTTGGTAGTAGTGATGTTAAGATGGGAGAGATTCATGGTTGTGAATTTTTCATGTCACCTGAACAGTTTGAGTATATGAAAGGCACCCATCTAACTATAGATATACTTAAGGGTAGGGGGTCTGGCTTTTCTATAGAGATACCATTGGGGCTAAGATTTATCGCTATATCTAGGCTATTCACTGATGAAGAATATAAAAACTTACAAGAGATAGAAGTAGAGTAAACTTTACTTCTTTTATCGCCTTCTATAGCTAAGAGCCTCTAAAATATGGCTCTTTTTTATAAACTCACTCCTTTCTAGGTCTGCGATAGTTCTAGCAACTTTTTGAGTCTTTTTTATAGCTCTAAAAGATAAAGCAAACTTACTTACCGCTATATCTAAAATATCTTTAGCATCTGCATCTAAGACACAAAAACTCTCTATCTCTTTATCGCTAAGTTTTGCATTGAAACTTTTTTGTCCTCTTTTTTTTGCAAAATGATGAGCTTGTAAAACTTGCTCGTGAAGCTCGGCAGAACTTATACTCGCCTTGTCTTTAGCATCGACACTTTGCATAACGATATTTAGATCGATACGATCTAAAAATGGGTCAGAAAGCTTGTTTTTATATCTTTGTATCTCAAGGTCACTGCATCTACACTCCAGATGCTCATTTAAAAGATTGCCACAAGGACAAGGGTTCATCGCTCCTACAAATAAAAAGTTACTAGGATACTCAACCTTAGTGTTTACTCTTGAGATCCTAATGCGATTATCTTGCATCGGCTCTCTCAATGCTTCTAAGATATTTTTACTAAAATGGGGCAATTCATCAAAAAACAAAATACCATTATGTGCTAAACCAACCTCGCCTATCTGGGCTTTAAAAGAACCACCACCAAACACACTTCCAAGAGTAGAAGTATGATGTGGTGAACGCATATTTCTCTGTGGTTTAAACTCGATATCTTTAGCCTCAAGGGCTTGAAGTTTGGCAACATCGAGTATCTCATCTGTTGTCATAGCAGGCAGTATATATCTAAGTCGTTTCGCTATCATACTCTTACCGCATCCAGGTGAACCCTCAAACAAAATATTGTGAAAACCAGCACTTGCTATAAGAGAGGCTCTCTTAGCAACTTCTTGACCCTTAACATCACTAAAATCATCCTCATACTCTTTTGCATAGTAGTATTTTTCTCCATCTATCTCATAAGATGGAAACTCTATGTCGGTCTGCTTTATACTCGGAGATATGTTTTCTTGGTTGCCTAAAAGCTCTGTCGCCTCTTGTAGTGTTTTTACTCCATAAAACTCTATATTTGGAATCTTTGAAAGTTTATCTAAGCTCTCAAAGGGAACTATAGCTTTGTTTATAAGCCTTTGGTTTGCTAAAGAGAGGATAAGCGGATATAGCTGTAAGTTTTCCTTTACGCATCCATCTAGCCCCAGCTCACCAAAAACAAACCACTCATCAAAATCAGCATCGCTAGTGTTAAGAGCTATCAAAAGGGCGATACTAAGGTCAAACTGTGAGCCTTCTTTTCTTATGTCACTAGGAGAAAGCGAAAGAGTGACACGCTTTGGAGGAAAAGAAAAGTCATTGCTCAAAAGTGCAGACTTTACCCTCTCTTTTGACTCGTTTATAGAGATATTTGCCATACCTACTATGGTAAAAGAGGGAAGTCCTTTAGTTAGGGTAGATTCAACATCTACAACCTTTGCATCTATGCCCTCATAAGTAGCACAATTTAGTTTTTTCACGGCTTACTCCCAGTATCTAATTTTACTCTTAAACTAACTTCATACATTATTTGCTGTAGAGGTAGCATATCTTCATAGATGCTATAGAGTGTATCTATGAGTTTTTCGCCATTGGTGATCAACTGAGGTTTTAGTATCTTGTATGTTGCCATGCCTTTATATAGGGACAAGTCGGCATTTGTCATATCTTTAGTGAAGCCTTTTGGATACCTTTTATATCCTTTTTCTATGCACTTGTAATCTTTTGCATCTAGGTTTTTAAGTAGTTTTACTAGATGCTCTCTTCTTTTGTCATCTTTTATATACTCTCTGTAAGCATCTAACATGGGTTTTTCAAACCACCTAACACCAACAGCTACAAAAAGTTCATCAGGAGAAAAGTGAAGGTAAAAAGATGAAGTTTGCATACGACTTCCATTGCCTTGCCAAAATATAAAACCGATGCGATGCTTAAGAGGTACTTTTATAGCTCCCATTCTTCTAGTGTCTCTATATATGCGAAAGAGGGATTTGTTTATCTTTGGGGAGAAGTTTATGCTCGGTTCTAGTGCTTGTAGATGCTCGCCTAGCTCCTCTACAAAAGCTCTTGATGGGTTTAGTATAAGCTCCTCATACTTATCTCTTCTATCTTCAAACCACTCTTTGTTGTTGTTTTTACGAATAGCGTCTAAAAAAGGAAGAGTTTTTTTGCTAAAACCTTTAAACTCCATCTTCTCTAGCCTAAGTTATTTTTTTGTTTCTGTAAGCAAGTATCACTAAAACAAATATAAGAGCATAAGTTATAGGCACAAAGTCAGGTATAGGAACACTATCACCTTTTGCATAGGAGTGAAGACCAGCGAGGTAGTAGTTTACTCCAAAGTAGGTCATAACAACCGAAGTGTAAGAAAGAAGAGAGATAACCGCAAAGTTAAACTCACTATAGATAGACTTTATAAACCTTAGATGCACGACTACTGCATAGACTAAGATAGTTACCAATGCCCATGTTTCTTTAGGATCCCAGCCCCAGTATCTACCCCAAGACTCATTTGCCCAAACACCACCTAAAAAGTTTCCTATAGTAAGTAAAACAAGTCCAGCCATTAAACTCATCTCATTTATAGCATTTAGCTCTTTTATAGATAGGTTTATATGTTTTTCATTGCTCTTTGTTCTGATGAGAAAAAGTAAAAGAACTATGAAACCTAAAAGAGCGCCAAGCCCTAAGAAACCATAGCTAGAAGTTATAATAGCAACATGGATGCTTAACCAGTATGAGTTTAAAACAGGGACAATATTTGTTACCTGAGGATCCATCCAGTTTAGATGTGCCACAAACAAGATAAGACCTGTTAAGATAGCCGTAGATGCCATAGTCATAGATGAACGCTTTGAAAATACAAAACCTGCTAAAACTGTTGCCCATGCTATATATATCATAGACTCATATCCGTTTGACCAAGGAGCATGACCAGAGATAAACCACCTAAGACCAAGACCAAAGGTATGTGCAACAAAAAATGCCACTAAAAGACCTAGAGTTATCTTAGAGTATATAGCTAGGTTAAACTTTGGTTTTAAGATCTTAACAAAACTAAGAACTAAAAGTACAAAGCCAAGTAGAAGATAAAAAGGATATAAGGACTCAAATATATGAGCTTTGTTGTAAAAAATCTCCCCTTTTATCCTATCTCGAGATGGGTAAACTTGTGAACCGTAAAATTTTTGATATTTTGCTAGTTTTGCTATAGCTATATCCGCATCACTCCAGTTGCCACTCACTAAGGCTTTATCTACGGATGTAAAATACTCAACTGCGATGCCACGCAAACGCTGAGCATCCCTAACAGTAAATGTTTGAAGTGCTTCTATAGTAGGGTACCATTTGTTGTATTTATCATTTGGTTTTGGCCACATTCTCATGAGCGAACCTGTATAAACAGAAAAAGCTATATTTACTCTCTCATCAACCTTTAATACCTCTTTATCTATCATACTTCTATGTTTTGCTTCTTTTCTGATCGCTTCATCTACAAGCTGTGCTAGTTTATAGCCACTCATCTCATTAGCATCTAAGAAAAACTGAGAAAAAGAGGCATATTTTGCATCTTCACCTATACCTAGCAGTTTGTTTATATCTTTGTTTTTTGTATATATGATCTTTAGATTGCGGTAAGCTTCTGGCTTTACCATCATTCCTAGCATAACTTGATTTGCATCTAGTTTATACTTGCCTATCTGGATATTTGAGCCTCTATATATTTTTGATAATATTTCAGTTGAGAGAGTATCCATAGGCTTCATTCTACCGCCACTATCTTGTATGATCAGTTCGCCAAACTTTTTAGCATGCTCTTTGTCAAATGATATGATAGTTTTTATACTAGGGTTTAACTCCTCTGCAAAAGAGGGAGATACACTAAAGAGTAAAGCAAGTGCTACTAAACCCCCGAGTGCCTTTGCATCTGCTGCTTTTTTAGCTCGTTTTGCCAACTGTGCAAATCTATTTTTCTTTGAAAACAAAGACCAAACCATACCTACTATTAGTAGAAAATATCCTATATAAGATGGAAGTGTTCCAGGGTCTTTACTTACAGAAAGTATAGTTCCTTTTTCATCTCTATCATAAGATGACTGAAAAAACCTAAAGCCACGATGTTCTAAAATATTGTTCATGTAGATCCTGTATGGCATCTCTAAGCCTTGTTCTTTATCTACTAAGATAACTTCACTAGCATAAGAAGCAGGACTCATAGACCCAGGATATCTATCTAGCTGAAAATCCAAAAGTTTTATCTCAAAGGGAATATCTATCTTTTTTGAACCATAAGACAGATATATATCAACTCCATCTATCTTAAAGTGATACTCTTTTGCCATCCTTCCTGCTTGAGCAAATATCAATACATTTTTTGAAACCTCTCCAACTTTTATATGAAACCTAAGAGCATCCATCTCAGGTCTTTGTGCAGATGCGTTTGGGTTTGAGACTATTTTTTTCTTAGCATGAGCATAAAAGCTACGAAGAACAAAACCCCCACCAGCAGTAGAAAAAAGAGTTCTTGTTGTAAATACCTCTTTTTCACTTGCTTCTAAAACACCCTTAGAGCCATCGTCCATTTTTAAAAATGTTAGTGGCATATTGTGCTTCATAAAAAACTTGCCATCTTCAACAAACAAAGAGATAGTAGGCTTATCAAATGACTTTTTAGAGGCAAAATCTAAAACAAAATCATCACTCTCATAAAATCCACCCTCTTCAAGTTGAATCGGCTCACCTTTTCCACTACCTGTTACCATCATAGATGCTATCGCTTTGCCATCTTTTAAATCTTTTGACTCAACAGTAGTTTCAACTGCATCTGGGATATACTCTATCATCTCTACACTAACTTTTTTACCCTCTATTTCAAGTGAACTTTTTACACTGTTTGTAAGTCGTTTTGAAAGGTAGAGTGACTGCTCATCTACAAGATGTTTATCTCCCACTTTTGCATCTACTCTAAAGTAGGTATCTGAACTTACCATACTCGAAGAAGATGCACCCTCTCGGATGTGCATAGTTCCCTCATAGCCAGCATATCTAGTAACACTAGCACCCAATATTATGACAATAAAAGATATATGAAAGATAAATATAGGGGCTTTTTTAAGAGTGTACATTTTGTAATTGTAGATGTTGAGTATAAGGTTTATCATCAAAGCGAATATCAACAGTTCAAACCATCTAGCATTGTAAATATCTGCCTTAGCAGTCATAGTTCCATAATCATTTTCAATAAATGTTGCATAAGCGATGGAAAAAGCAAAGAGAGACATAAGAACTGCCATAGTTTTCATAGAGCCTAAAAAAGATAAAAGTTGTTTCATATATATAGCCTTTAATTTAAAAGGCTATTTTAGTTAAATTTTATTAATAGAGTCTTAAATATTACAACTATTTTTCAAGAAGTTTCTAACTTAAAAGTGATTTTAAAGTCTCCATCTTCTAGCTCTTTAGCTTCATGGGATATGCTAAGTGGTATTCTTTGGTAGAGAGGGAAAGGCTCATGAAAGAAAAAACCTACAAGTCTATCTCTTGGAGTTTTTAAAAAACTCAAGCCTTTTATGGTGTTTACCATCGGTTCTGGTGGTTGGCACTCTCTTGCATCATACTCATAAAATGTGAGTCCATCTTCTTTATAACTATAAAAAGGGAGTGTCGCTCCCTCTAACTTAACTGACTTTTTACTCAATTTTAAATCCTTAATATTTATATATATAGCTTTTTTTGCTAGGACTCCACTTAAAATATTTTGATATTTTATCAAATGCTTTTAAAACAATAGTATCACCTGAATCATAATTATAGATCGTGATAGGAGTATGATAGTATCTATTGTAGGAGTCTATGGGATGCATTAAAGCATCTTGCCATGATATATCTGCCTTGTCATGATAAGGCTCAAGAGCAACTGTCGAGATTGCACTCTTGTTTGTAAACTTGCATCTAAAGTGGCAAGAGACATAAAACCTGTCTATCTGCACATACTCTAAAAGAGAAGTGATATTTTTATCTCTGTTAAACATATATAAAATCCTTAAGTAAGATAGTTTAAGAAAAGTAATAATTATGCTAACCTTAGCTTAATTTCAAAACATTTTCTTTTTGTGTTTAGTAGATTTACAGAGCCATTGTGTGCTTCGGCTATCTGCCTGCATAGTATCAAACCTAAGCCATTACCCTTTAGCTTTGTACTTTTAAATGCTTCAAATAAATCTTCCTTACTCTCTATATCGACCCCTGTGTCATAAATATAAAATTTATGATAGTTTTTATCGCATCTATAGACAATCTCAACAATACCATCTTCATGGTCATCATCAAGCTCTATGGCATCTATAGCATTTGCTATGAAGTTAGAAAAAAGCATCTCTAAGAGGTCTTTGTCCGCACTTATCTTAAAATCATCTTGAGGAAAGATAAAAGAGATATCTTTTGAGTAACCATAATAACCGATCGACATATCGATAGAAGTTCTTAAGTCACTCCACATAAATGATGTTTTTGCAACCTCAACACCCTTGCTAAACATCAAGGTGGCTTTTATAATCCTGTCGATGCGATACACTGACTTTTGTATCTCTTGGACTATGGGAATATTTTCAGGAGGTACTCGCTTTTTTAAAGTAGAGCTAAGTAGAGATATGGAGCCTATTGGGTTTCTTATCTCATGAGATAGATGAGCTGCCATCTGCCCCATAGTGGCTAAGTTTTCTTTTCGTTTTTGCTCAGTTATATCTATAACACTAAACATCATTTTATCTTTGTATTTTGAACTTTTAACAAGATAAGAAAGAGAGTTAAACTTTAGCTCATAGTCCTCATCTCTAAACTCTAAAAGCTTTAAAAGCTCTAACAAATCCCTTGCTTTTGAGTTTTGTAAAAACACAGTGTTATCGCCGTTTACTATCCAGATAGCATTTGGCAAAAACTCGACAACTTTTTCAACAGTATCTTGTAGGTGAGCATAAGATGATTTTAGTTCATTAAAATCATTTTCAACCTTATATGTTTGCTCTATTAAAAGATTTAGCTCTTCTGGTGTAACTACTGCTTGACTAGACATAAAAACCTTTCCTTAAAAATGGACTAAAATTTTATAAAGTGAGTGAGCATCTTTACTTCCTGCTAGTTCTCGTATGGAGTGCATCCCAAGGGTTGGAAGCCCGACATCTAGGGTATCTATACCGATCCTAGTTGCTGTTATAGGACCTATAGTAGAACCACAGCCCATATCGCTACGAGTCACAAACTCTTGAAATGGCTCGTTTATAGAGTTTGCTACTTTCATAAACCTTGATATTGTTTTAGAGTTAGATGCATATCTTTGGTTTGCATTTACCTTTATAACAGTTCCTTTATTTATAAATGGTGTGTGATTTGAGTCATGCTTAGTTGGATAGTTTGGATGAATAGCATGGGCATTATCACAAGATATGATCAAAGATGTTCTTATCATCTGCATATACTCATCATAATCGCCGTACATTCTCTTTAAACTATTTTCTAAAAAACTGCCACCTGCTCCACTTGCCGACTCACTTCCAACCTCTTCATGGTCACTTGCAATAAACAGCATAGGTTTACTAGCATCTATACTACAAATACTAAGCATACCAACATAACAACTAAGAAGGTTATCAAGTCTAGCACTTGCTATAAAGTCATCATTTAAACCTACAAAAGAGGCTTTTTGAGTATCATAAAAACTAAGCTCAGATGCATAGAGCTCTTTTACATCTAAAATATCTAACTTTGAAAGTTGCCACTTTAAAAATTCATCAAACTCAAAGTCATCATCAGTTGTAAGTATGGGAGATATATCGGTCTGCTTGTTGATAGTTCTCTCTTTGTTTGCTTTGTCATCAAGGTGAATAGCCAAAGATGCAACAGTAGCGATAGACTTTTTAACATCTATAAGTGCATCTTTTATCTCATCTTTAGAGTCAAGATATGAAACCCTACCAGCCAAAGAGAGGTCTCTATCAAACCAAGGGTTTAAGAGTAAACCACCATAAGGCTCAACCCCAAACTTTACAACTCCATGCTCTTTTATAACAGGATTTGGTTTTAGTTTTAGGTTTGGTGAGTCTGTATGAGTGCCTATCATCGTAAAATCTTTAGCATCTGAGTATGTAAAAGCTATGATACTTGACTCGTTACGAGTTACAAAATACTTTTCACCCTTTTTTAAGTCCCATTTTTGCTCTTCAACTAGCTTTATAAACCCAGCATTTTCAAACATTAACGACATATTTTTAGTCGCATGAAAAGGTGTAGGTGAAGCATCTAAGAAGCCTAAAAGCCCCTCGTTAAAATCTTCTATATTCATTTTTATTCCTTGTCATTTTTTTGCAATAGGTATAAACCCTCTTGCTCTATGGATTTTTTGAAAGTTTTAATAATTTTTATCAAATTATCAATCTTGATATTGTTAGTGTTTAACTCTTTGTATTGTTTTTGTTTTTCATAAAGAGTGTGATCTCCATACTTTTCTATCAACTCTTTTATATTATCGGGTATAAACATTGAGTGCTTTTTAGAACTGCTAAGTCTGGGAACAATTTTGTTTAAGTAGATACCAATTCCTGCTAAGTCATAATCTCCAAAATGGATATATTCATTAGTTAAACCAGATATCCACTCTAGCATATATGGGTTTATAACTACAAATATTATCTTGTCCTGATTGAAAAAATATCTATACTTTTTAGCAAACCAAACCACCTGATAATTTTCAACTCCTACTATAACAGTATCCTCAAAAAGTTCAACTTTTTGTGTGTAAAATAGAAAATACCCAACTCCATTGTTTGGCACGATACTAAGAGGCTCGCCATTTAGCTTTATATCTATTGTTTTTAAAGATGAAACATACAAACCTTTTAAACTTTTAGAGTCTATAGTTTTTGAATTGTTATGCCACTTCTGCACCTTTGCTCTAGGGGCTTTTGTGTCAAATATCTCTTTTATATATCTGTCTATATCATCTATGGACTCTATATTGTAGTTGTTGTTTTTTAAAAATAAAAAGATATTCTCTTTTATTGCTAGGTCTATATATCTAACTTTTGGAGTTTTTTTACCACCTACAATAGAGCCATTGTTTTTAAGCTCTACGACTATCTCTTTATTTAAAAACTTACCCTCGGTAATGCTATGTTTTTCTAGCAATAGCTTTATATTTAAAAAGTCTTGTTTATTGATCTTCATATATCATATCTCTATCTTACTAGCCCATATCATTTTTGAGTAGTTTCCAAAATTGCGTCCAATATAGATATTTGGATACATTGATATCAGCATATCATCTTCTGTAGGCATACCATTTAAAAATACAAATCCACTCTCATTCACAAAATCCTTTAACTCTTTAAAATATTGAGTTGAGATAGTACCAATCTCATCTAAAATACAATGGGTTATTATCTCATTGTTTTTTACGATATTTTTTCTTACCATATTGAGCATAGAGATATTTATGATACTTTTAACTAATGTTGATGTTCCTGTTGAGCCTATGTCATCTAAGGTTTGTCTCCATTTTAAGTCATTTCCATTTTCAATAGCTTTAAACTCTAAAACAAACCCATCTTTAAGTTCTAAATACTCAGCCGAAACATTCAAGAGCTTTACGAGTTCTATGATCTTCTCCCTAAGCTCCTCTCTTGCCATTTGGGATGTCTTATCATCACTAAAAGAGTCAAACAATCCGCTTAAAAATTTATCATTGTTGTTATCATAAAACAAAGAAAGTGCCTTTAGGGTGTTAAATATATTGTTATTTGCATCTTGAAACCTTATATCTATATCATCTATCACTTTAAAAGAGTCTATAGCTTTTTTTATACCATTTCTTAGGTTTTTCACTTCACCCTCTATATCCAAAAGAGCATCCTCACATTAATTTTACATCGCATCTTTTTAATTTGCCATACAATGCCGTTTTAAGGCGCTCAGGAGGACGTGAACACACAATCACACGCAAAATAGAGGGGGATATGTCAAATAATAGA